>CP003083.1:1843661-2150938 GCA_000306725.1 Methanolobus psychrophilus R15
TACCGGCTTGAGTTCAGGGTGGATAATATCGATGATTATAGCCTTGCCGAACTGAAAAAGACCGATGATGGCTATGTTGTTATCACCCATGATATCAGCATTATTAACAATACCACCAAATGGGTCGCGTCAAAAGGCGGGGATATCGTTGAGATGCGTACGATAGTACCTTCGCTGGAAGAGATCTTCCTAGAGCTGATGGGAGTCGAACTGTTCGTAGATTGATCTGGCCGGCAAAGCGATTTTTTTATATACTATTTGTTGAGTATGCAATTGTTGCATCAGCAACAAATAGAGTGGTTATTTGACTTCTTCACTTAAAAGCATAGATTGCCTCGCGTCAAGAGGCCATCAATCCATCGGAAGAGATGCATTCCTGTTCTCCAGGGAAATTCATACTTTCATTGCAAGAGAGATGGAGCCATATGGTATAGGTAGCGGACAGTTTCCTTTCCTGATGCGCCTGCTCCATCACGATGGTATCAGCCAGGAAGTCCTTATAAGAGACCTGAATTGTGACAGGGCCACAGGTACCAGAGCCATTAACAAGCTGGAAGAGAACGGGTATGTTCTCAGGGAGACAGACCCGCAGGATAAGCGTGCCTACAGGGTATGCCTGACTGACAAATCCAGGCAGCTGGAGCCGGTAATTAAGCAGATGTCCGTGCTGATCAATGATATTGTATTTGATGGTTTCACCGGGGAAGAAAAAATCCTTTTCGTTCAAATGATAAAGCGGGCCATAGGCAATCTATCCCGTGAGAACGATGCCAGGAAGGCCGGCAAATGAGAGAGGGAATTGAAGCAGGCACATCCGGTCTGCAGACAATGGCAGGGGATCCTAAGCAAGCCATCCTTAAACTGGGCCTGCCGATGATGTTTGCGATGTCCATCCAGACCGTATATAATCTGGTTGACACTTTCTGGGTGTCAGGCCTAGGATCTGATGCACTTGCAGCAGTAGGTTTTGTTTTTCCATTCTTTTTTGCCTCGATAGCCATCTCCACGGGACTTGGCGTAGGCGGAGGCTCGGCCATATCCCGCAGGCTTGGTGCAAAAGATAAGCTGGGGGCTGATAACGTTGCAGTGCACACGATGATCATAATGCTTATTCTATCACTGCTGTTCGCTGTCCCGCTGTTTATTTTTGCGGAGAGCATCTTCATTTCCATTGGTGCGGGAAGTACAGCAGATATGGCGACTTCATACGGGAAGATCATCTTTGCAGGTACTCTCTTCATATTCTTCCCCAACGTTGCAAATGCCATCCTCCGCAGCGAGGGAGACACCAAACGAGCCATGAATGCCATGATCCTTGGGTCCGTACTGAATATCATACTGGATCCGATACTGATATACGTGCTTGACATGGGTATAGCCGGTGCTGCATGGGCGACCGTGATATCTCTTGCTGTCACTGCTGTCCTTATGTCCAACTGGCTCTTTTTCCGCAAGGACACCTACATATCTTTTGATTTCAAGGACTTCAGCTTCGACAGGGGTATCCTGAAAGACATCTTCAGGGTGGGTTTCCCGGCATCTGTCCAGCAATCCTCAATGGCTTTGATGATGCTTGTCATGAACATGATACTAATAACAGTCAGTGACACTGATGGGGTGGCTGTCTATACAGTGGGCTGGCGCGTTGCTACTATTGCTATCGCTCCTCTGATGGGAATCTCGACAGCTGTTGTTACGATGAGCGGATTTGCGTATGGGGAGCGGTCTTACAGTAAGTTGTCTTCTTCACATCTTTATGCAACAAAGATATCCTTCATTGTGGAAACAGCCATAGCTGCCCTTACTTTCATCCTGGCTCCCCAGATAGCGTATGTTTTCACAATGTCAGAAAGTGCTTCCCACATCACCGGCGATCTGGTGATATTCATCAGGATCATCTGCCTGTTCTACCCCATGGTCTCCCTTGGAATGCTCTCGTCATCGCTCTTCCAGGGAATAGGTAAAGGTGTGAATGCACTTATCGCAACTATTCTGCGTGCTGTCATATTGGTTCCCCTTTTTGCGGCACTGTTCGCTATATACTTCGGGCAGGGGCTTGTTGGTATCTGGTGGGGCATAGTGGTCGGTAATGTCCTTGGGTCACTTGTGATCTTTATCTGGGCACGGTTGCATGTGGGGGCCTTGCTAAAGAAGGAGTCTGGCTTTTCAACTGCAGAGCCAGTGTGAACCATGCTTGGGGAATGTTATTCTTATGTTATTCCTATATTCAGGTCTCTTGTGCAGGTCCTGCTCATTTTAAACATCTGAGGATTCAGATTAACCCCTCTTTTTCTTTCCACATTTGTGACAAGCACTTTTCCTGCTTTGAACACTTCCTTTGCTACTGCATAGACTCTTTCACATGGAACTCGCTGTACACTTATCCTTTCATTTCTGAGAACATCGTTTATTCCTAATGGATGTCCTCTTACCGCTCTTTGCATTGTTGCTGCAAAACCCTTTGCAACTGCTCCAAAGTATCCTTTGTCACGGTAGACTACTTCACCCACTTCAGATAGATCTACCTGTGAATCATGTACTGATGCAGTTGTTGTTTCAAATCTTCTGATCAGTTCATATTCCTTATCAATAATTGTATGAAGCTTGTAGCCAAAATGAGATTTGCCACCTTTTTTTGCCCAGGTTCCATCTTTGCTTCTAGCTGTTTTAGCATCCTTTCCACGAGGTTCATCAGCTTTAGCATGTCCAGGGTTGGAGTGGATGAATGTGGCATCCTGGATCATCCCTTTTTTGATCTTCAATCCAAGAGCATTAAGCTGTTTTTGCATCTCGTCCCATATTTCTTTCTCTTTTCTATTATCGCTAATTCTCTTTCTAAATGACCAGACAGTTGTACTGTCTGGAACATATCCAGGAAACCCCAGAAATTTCCTAAAGGATATTCTGTCAATACACTGTCTTTCAAGTTCAGCATCAGAAAGACCATGCCACTGTTGTAGAACAAGCATTTTAAACATCACAATAACATCAGCTTCAGGCCTGCCGCCTGAAGCTGTTCTGTTCTTGTACATTGATTCCAGAATTGGACGAAACGGTTTCCAATCAATAAGTGATTCTATTTCTGCAAGCTTGTCTCCAACGGATTGAAGGCGTTTATATTCTTCATTAAGAGCAAAATCAGTCAAATCATCCATGATACTTAATTTATTTATCTATTATTTATATTTTAGTATAATGTGGGTATAGTTTATCGAAATCCTCATCTATTTAAGATAGTCCTGATAATTACCTGTTATTAACACATAAAGACTTGATGTATCTCATTTACCAATGCCTCTATCTTCATAAACACTCAAATTGAACGGCACTTAAATTGAACAATTCCACTTTACATATAATATCTATAAAATGAAGGTGATATTATAGGACAGAATCCGGGAACAGAATCCCATGTAAACCCCGATCCAGAAGAATGTGAGCCGTTACTCAATGAAGGAGCTGTACTCCTGTTAGAGACCTCCGGCGGTGAGATGATATACAGGCATAAGGATTCCATTGTAGTCATGCTGCCTGATGGCAGAAACACACTCACGACCTCATGGGTCGGCGGCGGATACAGGGAAGACCTTCAGGCTATCTTCAATCATCACGTTCCCCGGGACAAAAAATCTGCAAAGGAACTTGAGGGTGGCAGTATACATGCTTATCTGGATCTCATTTCCACAGGATTGGGACTTGATCCGGAGAGGTCCTCAGGATTGCTGACAGCAGCCGGTATGGAGAATGCTTCCATTGTCACGCGCTCTTTCAGGGGTGTTGAGGTAACTGCCATTGTCACTGCAGGTATCGAGATAAATGGTGGCAGGGTGGGCGACCCTGCCTCATATTACGAGGAAAATGGTACGTTCCAGTTCATACCGGGCACGATCAACATGATATTGCTTGTCGGCGCAAACCTGCCCCAGCATACGATGACGAGAGCTATTGTCACAGCAACCGAGGCAAAGACCGCGGCTTTGCAGCAACTCATGGCCCCAAGCCGTTACTCCCAAGGCATTGCCACCGGATCAGGTACCGATATGATCGCAGTGGTCGCAGACAGGACAAGCCCTCACTGTCTGACGGATGCCGGTAAACATTCCAAGCTGGGGGAAATGATAGGGTTGTGTGTGCTTGAGGCGATAGTTAAGGCACTCGAACTGCAATCTGAAATGACAGCCCTTTCCCAGAGGGATATGCTGGTGCGCCTTGAAAGGTTCGGTGTTGACGAAGCCATGTACTGGAAAGCGGCTTCGAGAATCGAAGGTGAGAACCGTAAGGCCGGATTTTTAAGGGCACTCAGGGATGCTTCCAGGAACCCGTCTCTTGTGGGAAGCACGTGCGCTGTCCTGCATGTGATGGATGAGATATCCTGGGGGCTTCTCCCTGAGACTGCCGGACGGAAGGCTGCAATATCGATAATGAAGGGGCTGCCGGAACTGCTGGGATATAATGGGGTTGTGCCGCTGGATGATCTGCTGGATGAAAAGGACTCCATCATAGACAATTGGGTTGGAATCACTGCATGGCTGATCAAGAACGGAAAATGTAATTTCATGCCTAAGGTATTGAATGAAGGTGAAAAGGAAGGTTGCTATGAAGGAACTGATTAATCTCTCGACTTATAAGGTCGAGATGGATATATTTGACTCTGACTGGGGAAAGGTGGAAAGTTTCCTGGATCGGCACCAGCTTGATGGAATAGAGCTGTATGTGGACCAGTCCCCACTCCCTGATGGCATCCCTGACCGCCTTATACAGGGTGTGCATCTTCCTTACTGGATGGGACGGCATAGGGCCTGGATGGACAATGATGCCTTCTCTTGCGGAATGGATGAATCCGAAAAGATATACCTTTTCGGCGGACTCAGCCGTGGTGAAGTTGTCGGGAATTTCCGCAGGGCCATGGAAAATGCGCATTTCCTGGATGCTGCATATGGAGTGTTCCATGTTGCCTATGTGGAGCTTGAACATGTGTTCACCCGCTCCTTCGATTGTACTGACAGAGATGTGATGGACACAACTGCAGCCTTTCTCAACGAGTCAGTTTCCTTTTTTCCCGGTGGGGAACCGCCTGTGCGCCTTTTCTTTGAAAATCTCTGGTGGCCGGGACTCACGTTACTGGATCCGGGGGCTGTCACGCACTTCACTGAGCAGCTTGATTTTGACAACTGGGCGTTTGTGCTTGATGTCGGGCATCTCATGGCTGCCACCATGCGATGCAATAAAGAGGGGGATGCCGTGGATACGATCCTGGAGGTGCTTTCAAAGCACTCTGATGACATAGTGGATCGCATCGAAGGAATGCATTTCCATTGCAGCCTCTCCGGTGAGTATATGCGTGCATGCCTGGACATGGATATGCCCAAAAACTTCGATAAAATGCCGTTCTACGACCGCCTGGGCAAAGTTATGCAGGTCGTTGAAAGAATGGATCAGCACATGCCTTTCACAGATGAGAGATGCTCTGAGATCGTTGACTATGTTTCTCCGGACTACCTGACACATGAATTCATACTTCGCGACCTGCAGTCAATAGAGCATAAGCTCAGGATTCAGAGGGCTGCACTGAACAAAGGCATGCGAAGAATATCAAAAACATAATTCTTATGCCTTCAGAATCTTAGTTAGGTGCTATAAATTTTATTCAAGAGTATCCATTATCAGGAACATATTTATATAAGACTTTATATCCCTTATATTTATGAGCATGCCCGATAACAACGATATTGAAGACCCTGAACATCTGGATCGCCTGAAACTGTTCAGTGCTCTTGGTAGTGAGACGCGCCTCCGGATGCTGGAAAAGCTTACCGAGGGAGAGATGCATATCTCGGAACTTGCCAGGGAGCTTCATATTTCTGTCCCTGTTGCAGCAAAGCATGCTAATATCCTTGAAGCTGCCGCACTTATCCAGCGCAAGGTATATGGTAAGACGCACGTGCTTAAACTGAACAACAGGAATCTCTTCAATGCACTTGACATGTTCGCGCCATCCAAGACCGTTGAGGTCGAGAAAGGCGCTACACTGCTTGAAGCAATAAAGAAGGTGGCTGTAGTCGAAGTCCGGAATATAAGAGGTCAGGAGAATGTCGTTTCCACGAATGGTGAGGAAGGCTTCTTCGTTTACGAAGTTAATGGTGAATTCTCTGACAAGACGGTGAACAATTTCACCTTCGATAAAAACTCCACAGTCATGTGGAAAAAGCTTGAACCCGTTAGCATCCTGAAGGTCAAGGTCCGGGTCAGGGATAAAGATACCACGAATTAAAGGCAAAGATTATCTGAGAGTTAAAGCCTATGCTAAAGCAGGCTGTTATTCTCTCAGTGTCATTAACTCGTATTCATTCTTTTTTTTACTTTCATTTCATCTCTATTTTGCCTCTATAACTATCTGGAATACTTTCACCCCGCATGGTTCCAGCTTATATATTCAGGAAAGACATTAGTACGCAATGATAAATCGGCACACTGCTAACGAACATCACTTCACTCTCACGGAAAGGATGAAAATACTCTCGGAGGGAACAAAGTATGATAGTTGCAACCAGAGTGCGGTGTGCCATGCCTTTGGTCCCGACGGACGATGCATACAGCTCTACAAGACCCTTCTTACGAATGCATGTGCTGGTGAGTGTACATACTGCCCCAACAGGTGTGGCCGTCATTCCACGCGCACTTCCCTTACGCCGGAAGAGATAGTAAAGATCACCTGGTCCTTTTACAGAAGAAATGCAGTTGAGGGGCTGTTCCTGTCTTCCGGGATAATCGGAGATGCCGAAAGGACCGCGGAAAAGCAGCTTGAAGTTGCAAAGCTCCTGCGCAGTCAGGGATTTACCGGGTATGTCCATATGCGTGTGATGCCAGGCACTCCTTTGTACTTGCTTGAGGAAATTGCGGACTACGCCAACAAGTTCGGTGTGAACGCCGAAACGACCAGTTCAGTTAACTATTCGGAGATATGTCCCAATTTCGATTACACCAGCGATGTACTCCAGCGCCTCAAATGGACAAGGGATCTGATAAATAAGAAACGGCGGGAAACTGGGTATGGGGGGCGAATTATTGGTGCCAACGACACGCAGTTTGTCGTGGGGGCCCTGGACGAACCTGACAGGGAGATAATCGGGACCGTGGACAAGTTCATGGTGGAGTATGAGCTGAGACGCCCTTATTTTATGAGCTTTGACCCGGTCCCTTCCACGCCCCTTGAGAATAATCTTCCCTCCCCTAAATGGAGGGAGATCCGGCTTTATCAGACTTCCTATCTGCTGAAAGACTATGGCCTGAAAGCTTTTGATTTCGATGCTGTTTACGATGACAATGGCTTTCTGCTGGACACCGATCCCAAGCTCCTTCTGGCGATGTCGCATCCGGAGCGGTTCCCGGTGAACGTGAACTCCGCAAGCAGGGATGAACTGTTACTTGTGCCGGGGATTGGCCCGGTAAGCGCGAACAGGATAATCCAGTCCCGGCCCATATCTTCCGAGAAGGAGCTCATGCGTATGGGCATTGTGGTCTCAAGGGCCCGGCCCTATATAGAGATCAATGGCTGCAGGCAGACAAACCTTTCTTCCTTCATGGGGGCCGGCGCATGAGTCCGCAGATGATAGCTTTTAAAGATAATGTGGAAGGGGTGCTCCTTGCATGTCATGAACTGTTGCAGCACCCTGATTCGGAGCTTCTTTTTGCAAAGGATATGGATGAGCTCAGGAGCAAGATCTCTTTCTCCGGGATTGAATCTGACCTGAAGGCTGTGGGGTTCAGGCCAGTGGCAAACTGTTCTGTCCTTGTGCAAAGTCTTCTTGGTAAAAGGAAGAGCCGCATGTCCGCAAGAGACCCGGACGTGGAAGGTTATATCCGCCTGGTCCTCCGTCATTCTTCATGCGAGCCTACAGAGCTGGTTCGTTTCATGTGCTCCTGTGAAGGCAATGCAGATATGTTATATTCCGGCAAGACTCCCACAGGCAGGAAATATTACAATTATATGCGTGATGTGTCACGTTCCTATCACAGGTTGTCCATGTTCGCGCGGCCTGACTTTGTGAACGGCATACTTTCGGTGAAAGTAGATTCCCCCCACAGGATTGGCGATATGTTCTGCCGCTGGCTCTCAGGAAAGAACCCGGACCTTCCTGTTGCTGTCATGGAAAAGGAAACTGCCTGGATCGGCAATGGTAGGTACCTGGGTCTTGAGAATTTCACGCATATTCGCTCCTCTTTCCTTGGAAGTCTGAAATTTTCAAGGGAAACGGATGATGTTGATGACCTTTGGGATATCTATTATGATTCCCAGATGATACCTGTGAGGAGGAACAAAAAGCATGCTCAGCATCTGCAGCCCAAAAGTTCATCCGCCATTAGTGAGATGTCCGCACGGGACAGGTATAAGGTGGAAAGAGGCATCTCGAACTGCACTCTTGACAATTTTACCGGTTAATTGTTTATGTTTAAAAATGAAAGGTAGTTTTCATGTCGGTTGATATCAGGAGCTTACGTGATATACCCCGCATCGGGGACAAGATGGCCAAGCGCTTTATAGAGCATTTCGGCAGTGAGAGCCTGGCCCTCGAAGCTATAGTAAGTGGTGATATTGCCAGCATTTCCCAGGTGGAAGGCATGGGACAACGTTATGCGATTTCCCTTGTACACGATGTACAGTCTAAAAAAGACGGTGTCACAGTCTCTGATCTATTAAAGACCAGAGAAGCGATGGATGTGTATGAGAAAGTGCTTGATCTTGTGAAAGGTTTTGCCCATACTTCCTATGCCAGGGATAAAATTAACATTTTCATTCCTTATCCTTCAAGCCGATCCGATATCATTCTGGAGATGCGCAGGTCCGTATCTTCCTATATGGAGACTGCAGCTCTCCTGCAGGATGATAAGGAAATAATATTTCTGCTCACGAAAGTAAAACAGCTCAATTTGAAATTCACAATCCCTAAGGTGCGGGACAGGGTGGTCATAACAGCGGAGCAGAAGATGTTCGAGTATGCCAGGGAAAGGTTTGGCTCGATGCTGGATGTGCATCTGGCAAGGTCTCTTTCAGAGTTCATTGATACTGCAAGGGGTTACTCCCATGTTATTGCAGCAGATGACACTTACCTTGCCTTTGATTTCCCTGAAGATGTCAAACCTGAGTTCCTGTCTGACCTGAAAAGTGCCGGGAACTGGCAAATTATCCCGGAGAAAGATATATCGGTATTTGCCAAAAACCTTGAGAGCATCACCTGCTCTATACAGGCAGTGCAATTGCTCCGCTCAAAAGGTATTAAGTTCTGTGCTAGCATTCCTGACAGTGATCTACTAAAACTTGCTTCTGTCCTGTCAGTGATAGATGAGAGCGGCAATATAACTGCGGGTACGGACAAGGAGGTTGACAGGCTGCGCTCTGCCACAACTGGCATTGATCAGTGTGTCACCGATGCCGTGAAGAATGCCAACTCAAAACTGGATGAATGTCTTCTGAACAGTGAGTTCACACTGCGCGGACAGGAAATGCTGAAAGTGATGAAAGGGTCGGTGGAACTGAAGGAGCTTGTCGGGAAAAAGCTTCGTACATCCTATCATGCCGTTGTAAAGGAATGTGCCAGCGAGATATGCAACACGCTGAACCTGGAAAAGAAAGAAACTATCTTTATAGACTCATTATTCCCGGAAGAGATCACTCATCCGCTTGAGGCTGACCGCGAACAACTGACTGCCTTTAAACAGCATCTTGAGAAAAAGATTCTCAAAAGGCAGCTTGAGCACAAGCGCGAGGTTTCTAAGGTGCTTGCATCCTCCCTTGGAGTCGTCAGGGACATGGTAAGGGAGGTGCTGGACTTTGATGTTGGTTTTGCTATCGGGTGTTTTGCATCCGCTCACTGCCTGATCATGCCGGAAATAGTTGAAGGCCCTGGTTTTGGTTTTGAGAAGGGAAGGAACATGTTCATCCTTTCCAGGCATGGAAAAGTTGTCCCGATAGACTATTCGGTAGGTATGACCAGTTTCAGCCCGCAGGGCGATGCAAATCGCGTTGTGTTGCTCAGCGGAGTGAACTCCGGAGGTAAGACCTCCATGCTTGAACTTCTTGCACAGTCAGTCATCCTGGCACATATGGGCTTCCCGGTGCCGGCTTCCGCCTTTGAGATATCCTTTACTGACGGGATCTACTATTTTGCCAAATCAAAGGGTACCCTGGATGCAGGAGCCTTTGAAACAACGCTGACCGAGTTTGCCGTGGTTGCGGATGATTCCAGTAAGCTTGTGCTGGTGGATGAGCTTGAATCAATAACCGAACCGGGAGCTTCGGCAAAGATAATTGCCGGTATACTGGAAGTGTTGGCAGAGAATAAGCAGAGCATGGCTGTGTTCGTATCTCACCTGTCGGAGCTGATACTGGAGAATACGGAAAGTAGTATCCGCGTGGATGGTATCGAGGCCAGTGGGCTTGATGCCGACCTCAACCTTATTGTGGACCGGAGCCCCAGGTACAATTACATAGCAAAGAGTACGCCTGAACTCATAGTAGAGAGGCTTTCAAAGAAAACGAGTGGCAGGGAACAGGCCTTTTATGCAAAACTGAGGGAAAAGTTCAGGTGAGCTGAACTAGAGTGTTCCCTTTGTGCTCTTTATGCTCTGTCCCTCAATAACTGTGGCTCTCTTAAGGGCGTATGCGAATGCCTTGAAAAGTGCCTCTATCTTATGGTGGTCATTATCTCCGTAGACGCTTGCGTGCATGTTGATTTTTGCATGCTGGGCTATGGATTCGAAGAAGTGCCTGACCATCTGGGTACTGAACTCGCCTACTTTAGGAGATATGAACGCTGCTTCAAGTACCAGGTAGCTGCGTCCTCCGATGTCCAGGGCCACACTTGCAAGCGCCTCATCCATAGGAATACGGGCCTCGCCGAATCTGGCAATGCCGGCCTTGTCCTCGAGGGCTTTTGCGATTGCCTGTCCCAGGACGATGCCTGTGTCTTCTATGAGGTGATGGTCATCCACGATAAGGTCACCGCTGGCACTGACAACAAGATCGAAACCGCTGTGTTTTGAGAATGCCGTAAGCATGTGGTCGAGGAACCCTATTCCTGTATCAATGGTAGATGAGCCGGTTCCGTCCAGGTTGAGTTCTATGCGGATGTCAGTTTCGCTGGTCTTGCGTGAAATCTTTGCCTCTCTCATGGTGCACCCCGTGTTTATCAATTTCTACAATTATTCTATAATTATACGTCTTTTTCAATAATAGTTATCGCTTCTGTCAGTGTGAACTTGCCTGTATAGAGGGCGCTTCCGACAACAACAGCTGAGGCGCCTGTTCTTTTGATGGCTATGAGGTCTGCAAGGCCTGTGACTCCGCCGGATGCGATGACAGGGACACTGACGGACTTTACCAGTTCTTCAGTTGGTTTAGTGTTAACACCCTGCATAAGCCCCTCGGTATCTATGTTGGTGAAAAGCAGGCTACCTGCACCCAGTTTTTCGAACTTGATCCCCATCTCTACAGCAGTGTGCTCGGATTGTTTTTTCCAGCCTTCGATGGATATCTTTCCGTTGCGGGAATCAAGGGCAACATTGACATGCTCACTGCCAAATGAATCCGCCAGTTGCTTTACCAGTTGGGGATCATTGATGGCAGCAGTGCTGAGTATCACCCTGTCAACCCCAAGCCTGAGCAGGCCTGCAGCATCCTCAAGAGAACGGATACCTCCTCCTACCTGGATGCTTATGCCCATAGGTTTACACTCTTTAACTATCTCTTCTATGATGGGGGCGTTGTGGCGTGTACCATCGATGGCACCGTCAAGGTCGATAAGATGGAGGGTCCTTGCACCCTGGGATACCCAATCCTTTGCAACCGCCACAGGGTTATCAAGGCTTACAAGTTCGCTGCCGGGTACGCCCTGCACAAGCTGGACGCATTTACTATTTCTCATATCTACCGCGGGTATGATCTCAAACGTCATGGGAACACCTAAGGCATCATCCTTTCAATAGGCATGACCAGTATATCTTTTGCCCCGGCCGCTTTAAGCTCGCTCACTGTTGCAAAGATCATATCTGACTGGACCACGGCATGGACTGCAAGCATGGCTTCATCAGACTCTACTTTCATCACTGTGGGACCCGCAAGTCCCGGAAGCACCTTCTTGACCTTCTCAAGGCTTTCGGCAGGTACGTTCATCATAAGATAGCGTTTTCCTTTCGCACGCAGCACGCTTTCAACAGCGGTCTTTATCTGGCCGATCTTGCCATCCTTGTCCATGCTTTTCTTGTTCGCTATCAGGTAAACTGAAGAGGAAAAGACCTTCTCTATCATTTTGAGGTGATTGGTGACAAGAGTGGTACCTGAGCTTGAAATGTCCACTATCGCGTCGGCAATGCCGACATGCGGTGTCATCTCACATGCGCCACTGACCTTTATTATTTCTATCCCCACTCCTGCGTTCTCGAAGTACTTACGGGTGATATTTGGGAATTCCGTAGCCACACGCATGCCTTTAAGCTGCTCTGCGGATGTTATGGACGAATCTTCAGGGACCGCCAGTACAAGATTGGCGCTTCCGAATTTAAGGTCCAGTAGCACTTCCACGCTGGCATCTGTTTCGTTTATTAGGTCAAGCCCGGTGATGCCTACATCTGCCGCACCGTCCTGGACATACTCGGGTATGTCTGCTGCCCGTGCGAAAAGATATGTTACTTCGGGATCTGTGGTTTTTGCAAAAAGCTTCCTTGTGGTGCCTTCAAGCACAGGGAGTCCCGCTTCCTTGAGCAGGCTGACTGTTGGGTCGTGCAGGCGCCCCTTATTGGGTATAGCAATACGTATCATATATGATCCTTCTGGTAAAAGTGAATGGCCGGACATTTGAACGTTTGATAGGCCGGACAGCTGTCTGATGCTGTCCGGTGATGTTCGGTTGTTATTTGGAATGTTCTCTCAAAGTCCTTTATATGATATAGATTTCACGCTGATGGAAGTATCCTTACATATTGCTTATATGCATAAATAATTACCTATGGTAATAATGATTAATGGATAATATTAAATAATACATGGTTAGTTGATACAGAAAGAATACTTAATTATTTGTCCGATTATCTATTCTTATAATGTGTTATTTAATTCACATGAGGATATAAAATGATGCGTAATATCAATGTCGAACACCTGATACAAACGCCTATTGAAAAGCAAAAGATCGAAATTGTGGAGAGAAAGGGTATTGGTCACCCTGACAGCATTTCAGATGGTCTTTCGGAGGCAGTGAGCCATGCATTATGCAAAGAATACATCAAGAAATGCGGTTTCGTATTGCACCACAATACCGATGAGACGCAAATAGTGGCAGGCAGGTCCAGCCCGAAGTTCGGTGGCGGAGAGGTCATCCAGCCTATATACGCCCTGCTTGTGGGAAGGGCTACAAAGGAGTTCGAAGGTGTGGAGATACCTGCAGAGGCAGTGGCTCTTTCAGCTGCAAGGAATTACATCCGCAGGACGATAGTTGATCTTGACCTTGAGAGGGATATGATCATCGACTGTAAGATGGGCGCAGGCTCATCTGATCTTAGGGATGTGTTCAACAGGGCTAAGGTGCCGGTTGCAAACGACACTTCCTTTGGTATCGGCCACGCTCCCTTCTCAGAACTTGAGCAGATAGTGTATGAGACCGAAAGGAAACTCAACACAGACCTGAAAAAGAAGATTCCGGGAATAGGTACTGATATTAAGGTCATGGGACTCCGGAATGACAATGATATCACTCTGACAATGTGCTGTGGAATGGTCGGACGCCACATCGATGATATGGACCACTATATCAACATCAAGGAAGAGATGGTTGAATATGTCACCGACCTTGCTATGAAGCATACTGAGAGAAATGTGTCTGCTTCCCTGAACACGGGTGACAATGAGTGCTGTGGTTCGGTCTTCCTGACAGTTACAGGTACATCCGCAGAGATGGGCGACGACGGTTCGGTAGGGCGCGGTAATCGCTGCAACGGTCTTATCACTCCGGGCAGGCCGATGAGCATGGAAGCCACCAGCGGCAAGAACCCAATAAATCATGTTGGTAAGATCTACAACTTGCTCTCTACCCAGATGGCCAGGGATGTCGTAAAGGCTGTGCCTGAGGTGCAGGACGTCCACATACGCCTGCTGTCCCAGATAGGCAAGCCCATAGACCAGCCTCTTATGGCAAGCGCCCAGATAATCCCGCAGGACGGCGCGAATTTTGCATCCATCAGGACGGAAACCGAGGCTGTCATGGATGAATGGCTGGCCAATATCACCAGGATCACTGAGATGCTGAGCAGGGGCGAGCTGGACACCTTCTAAGCCGAAGCCTGTTTATTCCTGCATATATCTGAAGGCACTTCGGCAGAGGTGCCCAATGATTCCTTTTTTTGTACACTCTCTTGTTTCTGCTGTCAGTTTGTCCTTACCGGACTTATCACTGTCTTACTTCTCCTGTCTTTCCAGGATTTAGCAGGTTTTGCGGCGAAAGAGATAAGTACGATTGTGCGTATTGGAGTGTTGCATCGCACAGCAATGCCGTGACGATTCATGGTTTGCAAGACTCGCCTTAACTCAGTGGTAGAGTGCGCGGCTGTAGTATGGTTCATGTGACTTGTTCACACATACCGCGCAGGCACCGCGATGTCCCCGGTTCGAGTCTGGGAGGCGGGACTTCCAAAACCAGAAAAAGGTTTATATGCTAAGAGTTCCTTTTAGGGGTGCTCAAAAGCGATAACCTCCGCGTGTCCGAATAGTGTAGAGGCCTATCATGAAGCCCTGTCGAGGCTTCGACCCGGGTTCGAATCCCGGTTCGGGCGCTAAATCTTAAATCCCGGTTTTTCCGGGATTTTTCTTTTTTTAACAAGATTTGAGTTTTAACTTCTTTATATGGGTTTTTGCATCTCTGTATCAATATTTCTCTGTAGTATTTACAAATGTTAATTAAGTTTTATGCAGTTTTTTACATGGTAAGTATGGAGATTTGCGGCAATTATAGTCCCTAACTCAACAAATCACACTTTTTATTTGTGCATTAAATGTTTCTATCCATTTTTTTGCAAACGATAATGAGCTCTCTATCCTCATAAATTCCATTTTGATAATATTCCTCAAATGTTCTTTTGATTTGACAAATTTGACTGACACTTCTCTTTTGATTGTTTTCCAGACAAATTCTACTGGATTTAGATCAGGTGAATAAGGTGGTAGGAACACAAGTGTTATTTTTAAATCTCTCGCTTTACTTATCGTTTTCTTTGCATGATGCGATCTTGCATTATCGAGAACAAGAATTATTCTTTTCCCTGGGTTTTGCTCTACAATTTTTTCCAGGAATTCACACACATCTTCTGTTTTTGAGCTTTTCATAAAATCAATGATACTGTTCCCGTTGATCGAATAAAACGCAAATGCATTTGCTTTAACGTAATCCGTATTTTTTATTATCAACGGTTTTTTAAATGACCATAATCTTTGCGTGTTTGCTTTTGTTTGTGGTGAAGATTCATCCAGAAAACCTATGATATACTGCTCATCTTGACCAATATTTTTTGGAATTGCTTCGGTTAGTTTTTTTTAAGATCTCTTCAGCGTTTTTAGGTCTTCTGTAGTCAAGGGGATATGGCTTTGAGTGATACATGTTAAAACTGTGAAGTATAACTCCTACTTGTTTCTCTGAATATTCTACGCCATATTTTTCCTTTATTAACTTCCAGACTTCTCTTGTAGTCCAGTAATCCTTATTTTCCAACAAAGCTCTTAATTCCTTTTTTTGTTCATCAGTAAGTTTGGATTTCCTACCTCCGCCAAAATTTGGCATTAAGGCGGCATAGCCGCCTTTATTCCAACTTTCTTGCCAGCAATATCCTGTTTTCTTAGTCACTCCTACTTTAGTAGCAGCTTCTTCTACAGAATCCCCTAAATATCTAAATTTAACAAAATAGAGCCTTTTCAACACTCTTGAATTGTTCTCGTGTGTGATCAAATCGTTAATCTCGTCGAGAATTACCTTTCGGTCAATCAGAATTTGTTCTTTCCCCGCCATAAAACAAAATAGGAATTAATACGTGTAGTAAGTTGTGTTGAACACTATAGTTAGTCAATCGAATGCGCCACTTTTTAACGTGGGGACTCTTGCAGCGTCATGAATACTTAAATGTTTAGCACATTTTTGATATTCCATTGTTGCTCAAATCAGACTATTTATAGAAAGGCTTATGAATACATGGACAATATATGCTTTTATGATTTTCAAGAGAGTCTAAATTTGAATCTGGAGGAAAATACATGACAGATAGTAAAATTATGCCACCAAAATACTGGCTTTTTATCTGGGCAATACTCGCTGCCTTTTTTGCATTCTCATACGTAGCATACGCACCAAGCGAAATTGCTTCTGGAATTCTGTCGAGCATTCTAGTTGCAGCAGTTTTCACCTTATGGCTAGCAGTCATACACACGCTATGGTATGCAGGCCACATTATATACAAAATACTGGCAGTGCTTCTTGCCGGAATAGTTGCTTTAATTGTAGTTCTTTTAATTCAGTTTGTATATGAAAATTTCATATGGAACAAAAAAAGTGATTAAAAAGGTTTAAGCATGAACTATTTCCAAATACTGGGAATCATTTTTGGGCTTGCAGCATTGATTAAACCTTTTTATATGCACTTTCTTCTAAAGGGAGGAAACCAATTCATTTCTAAAGCCTATACTAAAGAACGTCCTAAATGGATAGTTCCTATAGCAATTATAGGTTTATCTCTGGTTGCTTTTACTTGGTACAAAGAGTTAACAACTGACATTCCATATTCAATCATAATTACAGTTCTTTTCTCATTGACAGCTATAAAAGCAATCTACTTCTTAGTGAATTACGATGCCTTCCAGAAATGGGTAGCTGGCATGCTTGAAAAAGATGATAGAAAGAAAATAACAGTTCTTAATGTTTTAACTGGAGTATTTGGATTAATTGTTATACTCATTTCATTGGTTTTATATTAAACTTGCTTAAAAAATTAGTTATTTGAATCTTATTATATTTTTAATAAGTCCACTTTAATCTTGGAGGGTTTTCAATGCAGAAATATGAATATAAATGTGTTTCAATGCTGGGCATGGGTAAAAGAACCACGAGAATATTAAATGAATATGGCCAAGAGGGATGGGAGCTCATTGAAGTTGTATGGGCGTGGCATTATTTCAAAAGGCCGATTGAATGATTTAAAATATACTCTCTTAGAGACAATAGCAGTGCAGCAGTCAAAACAAGGCGTTAGTATGTATGCACTGCTGCACTAGAACATGTAATATGTTAGTTGCTGAAAAATAACTCCATTTGGTAACACTGATTTCGGGGCCATATATCCAAATGTATTATATAATCATAGAATACAATAAATGTACATGCAGCTTTTCCACTCTTATACATTTACCTGGTGGCAAATAGGAATATTCAAACTTGCACTTCTCTCCATCGGCTTTTCTATTGGTGCTTACTGGAACGAATTTTTCATTGATCACTTAATCGCTTTAATTGTCATTGCAATAATCACAAGTGCATACATAGCATACATATCCCTGAAACAGACCTGATTAATCCTTTATAGAAAAGTCACCTAGCATAACAAATCCTGTAATTATGAGATGAGGCTTTTCGAACGTGCCTGATCTTTGTGCAGAAGTGCTTGGTCTTTTATCATGGACATCTCCAAGTATGTTGACCACATCCATTTCAACCTGCCAGCTGTCAGGAACTTTGATATTAATTTCACCGAGCAAGACCATAATATTGATCTTTGCAGGCGGAGATTTGATCACTGATTCTTTCATATTAAGTTCTGAGTCCCCTAGTACTACAGTTATGTTTCCCCCAACAAAATCTTTGGAAATATTAGACACTTTTACATCATCAAAAACTGCAGTCATATCAACTTTCTGATCGCTGCTTTTTGAAGGGGAAAAAAGGTTCTTTCGATTAAAGAGTATATCAACACCTATGAGAACAAGGATAAGTGGCCACCAGGTAAAAAGAATGTTCCAGGAAACGATGCCAAGGACTAGCAACTGGACGAATGTACCCACAAGGATTAGAATTAGTGGGCCTGTTATACTGTGAAATCTGGTTTTGTAAAGCGCATACAAACCCATTAAAATAAAGAGGGAGGGGATATACAACAGCAGTTGACCGGTGTCATATAATCCTAGATTTCCGGCCAGAAGAAGAATTCCAATAATCAGGATGATGATGCCTAGTAATGCCTGAGATGAGATTTTAACCATAATAGTCACATATATACTATTATTGGCAGTCGGTAAAATACATATTCCTTAGGAGATGGATAGTTTTTTGCAGGCATTATGTGATGCATAGTTCTGATGAAATGGAAGAAGAGATATGTGGTGCGATCTGTTACGTTTTGCTCACTACAGAACCAAACTTCGATAGATATTTATCTCATACTCCCTGACTAAAAATGTAGTACCTCTCTAAAAAAGATAACCCGGAAGAAAAGTGGAATCGAAAGTCAGCGGAAATTTGAAATTGAACAATAAGGGAGTATATGGAATGCGCAAACTGCATTATTCGATTGTTATCGACGCACCAAAAGAAAAGGTCTGGAAAACTATGCTTGGTATGGATTCTTATCGGCTGTGGACGGAAGTATTTTCACCAGGTTCACACTATATCGGTGACTGGAGTAAAGGAAGCAAGATGCTTTTCCTTGGACCTGACGAGACGGGTACTATGGGCGGTATGGTGAGCCGGATAAAAGAGAACCGACCGTACGAGTACATATCTATGGAGCACATCGGCATTTTTCAAAACGGGAAAGAAGACACTTCAAGTGAAGTGGCGAAGGAATGGGCCGGTGCGCTTGAAAACTACACACTTAAGGAAATGGGTGACAGGACCGAAGTACTGGTGGACATGGACACGTCGGAGGAGGAATACGAGGAGATGTTCCAAACTACCTGGCCAAAAGCACTGCAAAAGCTCAAGGAACTTGCTGAGAAAGAAGCACGCTAATAGGTTATCGATGACTTTCCTTCTCTTCTGAATATTGGGGGTTTCTGCAGAGCCTTATTTTAGATTATTTTTAATACCGGGCTTACCCCCAACTGCGGTATATGCTTCATATAGGTCACCTTCGGCTCATCGACTATGATCTGATCCTAGATGTCTATTGTTTCGCCTCTGGTGTCATGATGAGTAAACTTCTCATGGGGTGGTCTTCAAAAATTCTACAAGAAAGGCTGCAGACCATCTTTAGCCATGCGTGGAAATGTATGAACGATTGGTTAATAAAGAGCAAAGAGAGACACCTGATGGCGGAATCACACATAGCCATCTGAAGCTAAGCATTTATAAGGGAGTTGAAATTTCGACACCATTAAAAGATGGTTCATTAACAAAACTTCGTATCCATGTTAATATTAAACAAGGTTTAGGTTAAATAAATACAGGACTAATTACTTATTGCGGGTCGTGGGGGAATGAGCCGTAAATTGGGAGTGGATTAGTAAGAGATGTTGGGGAACATCTCGGATTCGTTAGGAGAGAGGCGCCTAAAATTGTGGTGGTTTCCGGCGCCTCATTCTATCTACACAAACAGGAAATTTGTGTGAAATTGGTTGGAGATATTGGGCAATATCTCGGATTCGTAAGGAGAGAGGTGCTTTAAAGCGTGGTGGTTTTCCAAGCACCTTTATCCTGCCTTCTCAACAGGTCAAAAAGGGTTTTTTAGTATAAATCATTCTCGTAATCGAAAATATTTTCCTGTAAGGAATATTTTGATTAAAGTTCTGTTATTGGTATTGAATCCTTCAGGTAGTATTCAAAGAGTTCTTTTCCCCATTTAAGGGCACTTTCACTAGAACAGAATATGTACTTGTTATCGTAATTTCCTTCGTTGTTCAGCAAACGAATGAGAAAATGAAAGTCATTCAATGCGAAGGATAGAAGACTTGGTTTAGCAGGATAAACATATAGATGGAGCAATGGATTTGAAATAAATTCTTTAAAGTAAGCATATTCTTCGTTTTGAATTCTTTCAAATAACGGTTCATATATGATAAAATTGAATTCGGTATTGTTTTTAAGCATATTGGAAATTATTTCATCAGTATTCGGGTAAAGAAATGTACTAAAACCACAATAGGTACTGGATTTGCTTGTGGCATCATTGAAAGTATCGGCCTCTTCATACATTTCCTTTGTAGCCCTATATATTGCCGAAGGAGGGTTGTACATGTCTGAAAGAGAAGGACATATCGCATCATATTTTCCAATTTCCTTTATTCGATTGAGAAGGTGAGGTGGAATAGAGTCAACATTATGAGTTCCCCAATAATCGATGTCAACATCAAAAGTCTCAACAGTGCTTATTAAAGGAGCCATTTCGTCAACAACTAATTTTCCAATAGTTGTTAATTCATAAGTATCCTCGTAGTGATTAACAAGATAATGCTCTTTTAATATACTCATTTGTGGAAGCAGGTTCTGTCTTGTCGTATTAAGTGATTTAAGAATAAACTGCATTTGCTTTGGGCCATCCTGCAACAATAATAGAACATTCTTCCTCTTCTCAGATGCAAATATCACATCAAGTAACGGTTTTGTCATGCTTCCCGCTATTCCCTAATAATCCCTACTGCCATCTTTGTAACCCCCCACTACTTAAAGTGAACCGAAATTTTAATACGAGCTATTAAAATCATACCGTTTATTCTGTGAACTCCGTGTTCTTTTTCGTTGTTGTTATATGTGCCTCACATGGGCATACCTGCAGAGCCTCCTTTCCTTTTTGAAATCAGGATAAATGCTTCGGCAATAAGTAGTAAAATAATGCAAATAATTGTTGTAGTGATCACTGAAGGATACTGGCCTCCAAATCCTTCAGGTGATGTGTGTTTTAACCATATTCCCGCATAAGCCCAGACAATGACAAGCCCATACGCAATATCTCTGTTTTTTAGCATTGTTGCAACTCCAATGATAAGCCCAACAATGAGTATTAAGATAGTCCAGGTAGTCTCAGCTAAACCAAAACCTTCCCAGCCTATGCTGACAAGAAGCGTAGTAACGTTAGCAATGGTTGCCACTGTAATCCATCCGAAGTACACGTTAAATGGAAGTCTGATGAAAAAATACTCTCCTGCAGAAAGCCGTTCATTGCTTATCATCTGATTTATCCGAATAAGGCAGGTAAGGATCACAATCATCAGCAACACGGATATCGGGATCATTCGATAGTGCCATGAGAAGATCCAGGCTGCATTGGCAATGGAGGAAATAGAGAATAATATTCCAGTTTTACGCAGCAGCTCAGTCTTGACGGTATTCGTATTGCCTTGAAAGATACCAGCCTGGTAAAGTGTATACCCGCCAAGCAATATGTATATGAGTCCCCATATCGCAAATGTCAGCCCCGCCGGGGCAAAAAGATTGGGATAGGAGTCCGAAACCTGGCTAGTGCTAACTCCATTGATCGGGAGAATATTGGCCAGCGCATTGACAATAACCATTGCCAGAAAAGTAACTACCACGATGATTTTGATCATTGTGTCCCTTTGTGCCCTTTCCATTCTTGTTTCCTCCTTGGTTTGATTCATATCCTAAATTTGACCGTCAAAAGCAATAAAAGTGTTCTTAGTTTTGGTGTGTTTGACAACCCCCCAAGAAAAACTAAGAACACAGGCCTTCCACTTCTCTGAAAGCTTTGGCGGTAAACCTGATGCATCTTCATGGAAATGTATCGGCCGGGTCTGGAATTATGTCTGCTGGAAGCCATTATATCAGATTTAACCTAACCTAAACATTTCCTTTTTATACCTTAATGCAAATATTCAATGGTCCGTATTACAACAATTGTAGGAGTATTTTCCTTTTTATCAGGGGGTATTTATTGAGAAGACCTTTACTTGAAT
The DNA here is from genome assembly GCA_000306725.1 of Methanolobus psychrophilus R15. Classification (GTDB taxonomy): domain Archaea; phylum Halobacteriota; class Methanosarcinia; order Methanosarcinales; family Methanosarcinaceae; genus Methanolobus; species Methanolobus psychrophilus. The sequence goes on from CP003083.1 coordinate 1,865,593, forward strand.
CAATATTCATGTCTGAAAAGCGCAAGAATGTGCTCCTGTTATTGCACAAGGGGCCAAAAGATATCGAGTATCTCATGGAATACATGAATACCACAAGAACGGCACTGCTCCCACAAATAAAAGTTCTCCAGGATTCCTACCTCATCAGCAGGGAAGGGAGCAGATGTGAGCTGACAACACTCGGTAAACTGGTGGTAAGTGAAATGGAGCCTCTGATCAGTGCTGTGGCAACACTGGGAAGCGACCTCCATTACTGGGGAAGCCATCGTATGGATTTTATTCCTCCGCATTTGTTGGAAAGGTTGTGTGATTTGGGAGAGTGCAGATTCATAAAGCCCACAATAACTGATATGATGGAACTCAACAGAGAGTTCATGGAGAATACCTATTCATCAAAGTCTCTTTTTACGATCACAACTTTCCTGCACCCCAACTTTGTTGAGATATACTCCGGGCTGGCAGATAAGGGTGTGGAAGTCTCGGTAATACTCTCGGATGATCTTTTCCGCAAAGTCACAAAAGAAAACCCCGAAGGTCTCAGGCAACTGATAAATACGGTCCGGACGAAATTCTATGTGTATGACAGTCCCATGAACTTCATAACTTTCTCCATTAATGATCATGCATCCATCTTCCGCCTTCTGACACTATCAGGTGATTACGACGGGGTGCAACTCTTTGCATCCGTCCCCGATGCTGTCCGGTGGGGGAGGGAGTTTTTCGAATGGTGCCTACAGGATTCAACTCCTGTTAGTGAATTCTAGGTGCGGTTTCCGGATATGGCGCGTTGATCCTCCTGCTCATTGCGGATAAACACGCTCCATTATCTCATCCAGGATGGAATGGTCGGCGCCGAGAATGAACATTGCCTGGTAGAGGCCAATTACCCTTTCTTTGTAATCCTCCACGTCTTCTATCTCGCCTTCATTGTATTTTTCCCGAACCATGTAAAGATTGTCTATGAAGCTCCTGCAGATCTCTTTTGTTTTTTCGTCCGGATTCTCGAACGTCTCGATGCATGCTCTGATGTCCCTGTCAAACTCGTCTCTTTCTTTCATCTCTGCTCCCTGCGGGAATAACTCCCGCCCCAATTCCTATTATCTAATATGACTGCATTTTACAAGAGGATTACACCTGGCCAAAAGTAATTGGAATAAACCAAAGCCGCTTTGAACCTTGCACAAACTACATTAATGCTAAGTTCCACTAAATTGGTTAAAAAAAGAGGAGGCATTTGTTGGGCGACATATTAAAAGTCCTTGTAGTATCTTTTCTGATCCTGGTGGCAATAACTGCTGCAGGCAACTATTCCTACGGAGCAGGAGGATGCATGCAGGTTATCAGTGTGGACGAGAAGAACCAGAATAGTGACAGGTTCGTGGCTGAGGTGAATGCTTACGATGACAGGCTTGTGTTCAGCTATATCCCGCGTACTGTCGATATAACTGGTGATTATTATGTTACTTACAATATTACGGCTGACGGAAATATTCTGACAGTATCCGACCGTGAATCGTACGAGAATATTTCAATTGATGAGCCTGTAGTTGTCGAGATTACCCGGGAAAGTTCTTCCTTGTATGAGATTGAGATGCTTATCGAGGATGCACAGGAAAACATTGCGCACAGAAGTAGCATCAGGGTAGGCCCTCAAGGGCAGTAAAGTATACTACTTCCTAGCAGGACACATGAGAGACTTCCCCACATATGAACCTTAACAACAATTTTGTACTAGCAGGTACAAGATAATCAATATGAAGACCGAACAGAATTTGCTTGACATCAGTGAGACTCTCAGGGCCCATAAGTCCGATGCCTTTCTGATTGTGGGGAATTCGAATAACTCTGACATATTTTACTCCACTCATTTATTTTCTTCCGATCCATTCGCCTACGTGCAGACAAAGGATGCTTCCGAAACAATCCTTGTACCCGATATGGAACGCAAGCGGGCCGAACTGGAGTCCCGGGTCTCCCGGGTGCGTACCCTGCAGGACTATGACTACCGGGGTAAGGCTAAGGAAAGAGGAGATCCTGCAGTGGCCTATTGCGACTGCCTGGCTCAGATGCTCCAGGAACTGGGCGCGCGCAGGATAGCCGTTCCCAGAGATTTTCCCTATCATATAGCCCAGGTACTCAAGGAAGATGGCTTCTCCTTCGAGGCAATCAGAAGTCCTTTCCAGCAGTTACGCACCAAAAAAAGTGAAGCTGAGATCGGTAAGATCAGGAAGGCGCAGGATGCCTGTAATCTTGCCATGAAAGCTGCGGCAGAAATGATACACAAATCAGAGGTTGTTAACGGTCACCTTAACTACCACGGTTACGACCTGACGGCTGAGAAGGTGCGCGCTGCCATCGACATGACACTCATTGAGCATGGCTGCGAGGCCGAAGGCACAATAGTAGCGTGCGGTAAAGGTTCTGCCAGCCCGCACTGGGAAGGTTCAGGCCTGATCATGGCGGATGAGCCCATAATCATTGATATCTTCCCTCGTAATAAGCGTGACAGGTACTATGCTGATATGTCCCGTACCGTGCTCAAAGGCAAAGCTACAGAAAGGCTTGTGGATATGTACGAAACTGTCCTTCTGGCACAGGAAACTGCCATATCAATGGTAAAGCCGGGTGTCAGATGCAGCGATATACACAGCAGGGTATGCGAGATATTCGAAGAGAAAGGCTATGCAACCTACAAAAGCGGATCTTCAGTGGGTTTCATCCATTCTACCGGTCATGGTGTAGGTCTTGAGATACATGAGGCTCCTCCCGTGGGCGAGCGTGATGTAGTCCTTGAGGAGGGAAATGTTATCACCATCGAGCCGGGGCTGTACTATCCCGATGTGGGTGGCATTCGCCTGGAGGATCTTATCCTTGTAACAGCTGACGGACATGAGAACCTGACAGAGATGGAAAAGCGGTTTGTGGTGTGATCCGCAAAAACTTTATTTTATTTAAGGACAGGAGATAGCACATGAAAGAAGTACCCCCGATGACAGATGAGATTTTGGAGAAATATTTTAAAGCTGGCAGGATACTCTCGCAGGTAAGAAGTGAGGCAAAGGACAGGATAAAGATTGGCACCAGCATGCTGGAAGTGGCTGATTTTGTTGAGAAGCGGACTGTAGAACTGGGAGCCGACGGTTCAGCTTTTCCATGCAACCTTTCGCGCAATGATGAGGCCGCCCACGCGACCCCTCTGCCGGGTGATGAAACCGTTTTCGGGGAGGATGTGGTGAAACTTGACCTTGGCGTCCATGTCGATGGCTATATCGCAGACTCAGCTGTAACAGTAGACCTCACCGGAAGATATGGTGACCTTGTAAAAGCCTCGGAGGCTGCCCTTTATGCTGCCATTGACACTGTAAAGAACGGTGTGACCACCTCAGAGATCGGTGCAGCTATAGAGGATGCCATCACATCATATGGCTTCAAACCCATCGGCAATCTAACAGGGCATGGCCTGGCCCAGTATATTCCCCATGCTCATCCGAGTGTTCCCAATCGCAGGATTGGCGGTGGTTCCTTACTGCACACCGGCGATGCCATAGCTATCGAACCCTTCGCCACCGATGGTGCAGGGAAGGTTACTGATGGAAGCCTCACTGAGATCTTCCAGGTGATACGCAGCAAGCCCGTGAGGCTGCCTGCCGCCAGGCAATTGCTGAAGGATCTTGAGCCATACAGGACCCTGCCTTTTGCAAGAAGGTGGCTTCAGGGTGATAAGCTCGATTATTCCCTGCTCCAGCTTGAGAAAGCAGGCATAGTCCATTCATTCCCGGTGCTCAGGGAAGCGGCCGGGGGAATGGTCTCCCAGGCTGAACATACCCTCATCGTAACAGATGACGGGTGCCATGCAACAACGAAGTGACAAGGAGGCAGTGTTACCCTGAAGCTGAATAACGTCTTCCTTTTCCTATTTATTCTATCTGTTGCAACAGTCACCTCCATCCCCGCAGATGCCGCTTATTCCTGGGAGAATAACATAACTGTGGGCATGGACAGAATGACATGGGAATATGCCGAGAAATACTCAGGTGAGAGTTCTGTTATTATGAGATCGGTCATTGATTCAGAAATGGGTAACAATGATGGTTTCATTGCTGCCTGGGAGCTCCTTAAAATGGACACTCTTAGCAGACGGAACCTGCACACGTCAGTCAGCCGGAAAATGGACGTAAAGATAAACGACTCCTCTGCAAGTATCTCCCTTTCCAAAGTGGAGTGTGCTATGTCCACAGAACTCATTGGACCTGTGTCTAAACAAGACGAGGTCAGCAACATTTACAGGGTCTGCTACGCTTTCAGGGATCCTCTTGCGGAGCAGGGCAGCAGAATATGGTTCCAGGGAGAGCCGGGTACTTATGTGTTTATCAGCATGCCTGAAGGCACTGAGATAATCTCTGCGGAAGGGGTCGATAATGCCACCATCGGCATGCAGGGCCTTGTTCCATATGTGGAAGGATACTTTGATCTCACGGGAGAGTCTGTGATAGTTTTCAGCATGAATACAACAGTAACATCTAACCCGCAAACAATAGAATCAGTATCTTTAAGAACTGATCTCCCGGATGTTCAGTCCCTGAACCCCTCCTCCCCGCTGGATAAGGTATTCCCGGGTTCCACGGACAAACTGCTTGAAAGGCTCAGGAGAAGCTCAAAACTTTAATTTACACATTTTTCAATCTGTACAGTGTGATCATGTATGCTAATTGAGAAAATAGAACTTGAAAACGGGACAGCTATTGGTCTCAGCTACCAGTTGCAGAGAGCCCCTTTGATCCTGATCAATGCGGACAGGGGATTTGTGATGTGCGGCTATCTTGACATGGAAGCTGCAACAACACTGGGAGATGTGGCTGTCAAGGTAAAAGGCGTTAAAACATTCGAAGATGTGCTGAAAGCACCTGTAGTGGGCGCAACCCCTTCAGCCATAAGTCTTGGTGTCAAGCTGGGGATGACAGGAAAGGAAGCCCTTGAACTGATGTTCTGACCTGCTTGTGATTGAAACGCTTTAATAGTACTTCCTGCTTCTATTGCGGTACATGCTGTATGCTTTTGAATTGTCAGGGGAGCACGATGAACTTCCCCGGAAAGAGATCCTCTCCTGTCTCAGGCTGGCAGGGTTTGGCTTTAGGGAACATGCCCGCCTGGACCAGTGTCTCGTGGTTGATATCGATGGATATGCACCTGACATAGACATGAGACTTATGGCTGTGGCAGAAAGACTTGCCATGTCACATTATATAATCAGGGTCGCAGGCATATGTGATGTCAGGGCTGAAGACATCATATCGCTGGCTGAGAACTGTGACCTCCCCGAACACATCGCACACGGCAGCACCTATGTAGTGCGCTCAAAGAGAATAAAGCATTATGGGGAAGGTGTGAAAAGGGAAGATATCGAAGGCAGGATAGGCGGCGTCATCTTCCGCAAAGGCTATCAGGCAAACCTTAGTTCTCCAGATATCAAGTTCCGGCTGATAATGACCGACAGGGCTGTCTTTGGATCAGTTGTCGCGTCAGTTGACAGGAGTGCCTATGAGCACAGGGCCCCCCATAAAAAACCTTTCTTCTATCCCGGCGTACTGATGCCCAGGGTTGCAAGGGCTCTTGTGAATATCAGTGAAGTGAAGCCCGGAGAAGTGCTCCTTGACCCTTTTAGCGGAACTGCCGGCATACTTGTGGAGGCAGGCATGCTTTCTGTCCATGTCATAGGACTTGAGGTGAGGCAGATGATCTCTCATGGAGCCAGGATGAACCTTGAAATGTTTGGCGCAGACCACTCCCTCCTGGTCGGGGATGCCTGCCGGGTTCCCCTGAAGGACTGCAGTGTGGATGCGATAGCAACCGACCCTCCTTACGGACGCTCGGCAGCCATAAAAGCCGAATCACTTCATCACCTGTATTCCGATTCTTTCTCAGAGATGTACAGGGTGCTGAAAAAAGGTAAGCTTGCAGTGGCAGTTTCAGAGATCCCGGTACTTGAGTACGCTACAGAGGCCGGCTTTTCTGTTGTGGACGTATTCACCCAGCGGGTTCACAAGAGCCTTACAAGAACCTTCACTGTGCTGCGCAAGGACTGACACTGTTAACTTGATTCTGTATCAGCAGCCAGTATGATGAAAGTTTCCTGTCGTAAGCCCTGTGATCGCTGAAGCGGGCTTTAATATGGCTGTGAAACGCAGGGCTGTGGTTGAGTTCAATGAGATGCACCATCTCATGGAACACGATATATTCTATCAGTTCTTCGGGCAGGTATCGGATATATGTATTGAAGTTAAGGTTGCCTTTTGAGCTGCAGCTCCCCCATTTTGTTCTCATTTTCCTGAAACGTACAGCCTGTGGCACAACCCCCAGTTCTTTTGATATATCTGTTACCAGGCTCTTGACAAGCAGCCTGAGATTCTCATCCGGGCGCTCAGCAAGTTGTATCTCCTCCGCTCCGGCACGCGTCTCCCTCAGCCAGGAATGCCGGTTATATATCCATCTCCGATGCCGGTGGATGATCTTCTCGTGTCCGGAATGGTCTTTCGGGACTATAAGTTTCAGCCTGCCTTTTTTGAACTCCAGCCGGGGGGTTTTGACTTTCCTGCGGATAACATCGTAGCAGATAACAGCATCCTTTATAGTGACCTGATGTTCCATTCAGTGTGATCCCTGATCTTTTGGCACCAGATGGTCCATCACTTCTGCCATGACACGATGGCGTATCATGTATTCGTGGAAATTCTCGTTGGCTTTACGGATCGAGTAGGCGTCCTCGCACCATTCTATGGGCTGCGGGTAGATTATCTCCATTAGAGTAAGCCCGTATGCAGGTGCGGATTCCAGTCCTTCCTCATATATCTCAGGCTCAAGCATCTGTTGCAGCCATGCCTCGTCCCTGGCGCCGCTTCCAACCATGGTAAGAGCAGTCACGATCTTACGTACCATGTTCCAGAGGAAGCTGTTTGCCTGGATATCGATCTTTGTCAGTGTCCCGCTGACCCTTATATCCACTTTTTCGATCGTGCGGACGGTACTTTTCTCTCCTTCCTTTGTACAGAAATTAGAGAAATCATGAGTCCCCGCAAGTATTCTGGAGGCCGACCTGATCCTTGAGATATCATATTGCTCTCCGCTCATGATATACCTGTACTTTCTTGCGATAGCCGCTCTCCTTGGATCGAAATCTTCAGGTATTTCGGCATGTGCCCAGGCCCATATAGCTGTCGGCAGTTTGGAATTGATAACCCTTGGAATGGCAAGATGGATCTTATCAGTATCAAAGGCAATGACCAGCTCACGTGCATGTACGCCGGCGTCTGTCCTTCCTGCACTTGTAAAATTGGCTGATCTGGGGTCCTGGATTATCTCCAGTTCCGTGAGTGCCCTGAAGATCTCCCCTTCAATGGTTGCAACATTCGGCTGTATCTGTGACCCGTGAAATCCCGTGCCAACGTATGCGATCTTAAGTGCTACTCTCATACCAGTTCACAGGGAATCATATATTCTTTTTTCTATAATACAGTTCTCTCACGAAAAGCAGGGTGATGATGAACAGGCAGCCAAAAAGGAACCATATGCTTACATGGGACAGAAGATCATATGGTATCAGGCTTGAGGTGGGCTCGGATACAATGGATATGTTGTCTGTTACAAGTTGGGAATTGTCCACGACCGGTGAGCCTGTCAGGCTATCGATATCATAGTTCTCAGGCGGAACAGAGGAAACGAGTCCGGATTCCATATCTTCTGGAATATAGCCATCAAATGTGGAATTATCTGAAATTCCAGCGTCCTGATTATAGGCTGGACTCCCCGTTGATGCTTCTGGCTCGATGCCAGTGAACTCCTCTTCCGGGACTCCCATGCCCATAAATTCATCTTCCTGAGGGATTGCCCCGTCTTTCGTAAGAGGTCCATAAGCAGGTGTTTCCTGCGAAGCACTCTCATGAATGTCCATTCTGGGAACATATTCGGTGTTACTGTAAACTGTATCTGCAGCAGTTCCCATGGGAGTTGTTCCTATCCCAAACCCTCTGCTCCTGGCAAGCGCCTCCAGGCCCGTGGCTGCAAATGCGGCCCCGGCTATTAGTCCAAGGTATTTCTTGAGCATGCTGAGTACTGAGGATTTATCTTTCTGAATACTCCCCGGTGCCACGACTATGAATTTCTGGACCGGCTCGTATATCTTGATCTCCCTGCCCTTCTTACTCCATTTTGTCTGTTTGACCTTGATAAGATCGACTTCCACGAGTGCATCCAGATTATACTTGATAGTGGTGAGAGGCATTGATAGTTTTTCAGCCATATCAGTTGCTGACATAGGCTTGTCAGTGAGGATCTCCAATACCCTCATGGCCTTGTCATTAGAAAGTATCTGGGTGATCTTTTTTGATCCCTCATTAAGGGGCAAGATCAGAACTTTTTCTGAACTTGAGATTTCTTCGTTTTCTTGCATTGTGGATACTATATAATTAGGTAATTATATCATTTCCTTTAACTTCAAGCTGACTTGAAGTCTTCTTTGAGGCTAACTCGTAAAGTTAAAGAATGAATAGGACAATATGGGGTAAATTTCGGGGCTATATTATGATTACTAAAGAACGTATAATGGAGATCATCGGGAACTACGACCTTGAAAACCTTAGCATTGCAACGGTATGTTCCCACTCAAGCCTTCAGATCTTTGACGGGGCAAGGAAGGAAGGTTTCAGGACCATAGGAATATGTGTCAAAAAACCTCCCCGATTCTATGATGCATTCCCCCGATCAAAGCCAGATGAGTTCATTATAGTTAACAGTTATAAGGACATCCCGGGCATAGTCGATCAGCTTGTCTCAAAGAACGCCATTATTATCCCCCATGGATCTTTTGTCGAATACCTTGGGCATGAGAATTTCGTAGACCTGGCAGTACCCTCGTTTGGTAACAGGGCTGTGCTGGAATGGGAATCTGACAGGGAGAAAGAACGGGTATGGCTTGAGGGTGCCGGTATCCACATGCCAAGAAAGGTGAATCCGAGGGATATCAATGGCCCTGTCATGGTCAAATACGATGGGGCAAAGGGTGGCAAGGGTTTCTTCATCGCCAAGAACTACAAAGAGTTCACTGAGCATTTAAAACCTGATGAGAAATTCACGATCCAGGAGTTCATAACCGGTACGAGGTACTATTTCCATTATTTCTATTCTCCCTTGCGCCAGGAAGGCTACCGCCTGAGCGAGGGTATACTGGAGATGCTGAGCATGGACCGCAGGGTCGAGTCCAATGCCGATGAGATCTTCAGGCTGGGTTCTCCCCGGGAACTTGAGGAGGCAGGCATACATCCGACATACGTTGTTACAGGTAACGTACCTCTTGTGGCTAGAGAATCTCTGCTGCCGCTCATATTCGAGCTGGGGGAAAAGGTTGTCGAAGAGTCCCTGAGCCTCTTTGGAGGCATGATCGGTCCGTTCTGCCTTGAGACCGTGGTCACTGACAACCTCGAGATCAAGGTATTCGAAATATCTGCCAGGATCGTCGCAGGTACCAACCTCTATCTCAATGGTTCTCCTTACTCTGATCTTATCGAGCCCGGCCTGTCCACAGGCAAGAGGATAGCCCAGGAGATAAAGTACGCAAAGTCCGTGAACCAACTGGACAAGATTTTATCATAAGGATGCCAACATATCCATGGATACGCCTGATAGAAGGCACATCCATGGGTGTGATATGTTTTGACGTCTTCAGATGCTTATTATGATGTTGTGGTCGTAGGTGCGGGACCTGCAGGTCTCTTTGCAGCGCATGAACTTGCATCTTCCGGTCTTACTACACTGGTGATTGATTCGGGCAGGGATATCAGCGAACGCGATTGCCCTCTGAGCGATGTTGTCAGCTGCAAGCACTGCCACCCATGTTCTATATTGCGTGGGGTTGGGGGTTCTGGTGCTTATTCTGATGGGACCCTCAATCTGCATCCGGATATAGGAGGCACTCTCTCGGAGTTCACAGGTGACCAGGATTCTGCCTGGCGCCTGGTGGATCATGTTGACAGGATATTCCTCAGGTATGGTGCACCAAATAATGTGTCGTCCCCTCCTGCCGGGGAGATAGAATCCCTTAAAAGGAAGGCTGCGTCTGCAGGTGCAAAATTCATTGACATAAGGCAGCGTCATATAGGCTCTGATAATTCTGTCGCCCTGATATCTGAGCTCAAGGCGGACCTTGAATCAAAAGGAATAACGTTCCTGCTTAACACCGAGGTCACTGATGTCATCATAGAAGATGGCATCTGCCATGGCGTACTGCTTGAAGACGGCCGGAGGCTGGGCTCGCGATACACATTGCTTGCACCAGGCAGAGTGGGATGTGACTGGGTGAATCAACTTGTAAACAGGTACTCCATAGTTTACTCTTTCAGCGGGGTAGATATCGGGGTCCGTGTAGAGGTCCCGTCCATTATAATGGACCCTGTGACCAGGATCAACCATGATCCCAAGTTCCACATTAGCACAAGGCGTTACGACGATTTCGTCAGGACATTCTGTACAAATGAGCATGGTTTTGTCGTAAAGGAGGAGTATGAAGAATTTGTTGCCACAAATGGTCATTCAATGCATACCAAAGCTTCGGAGAATACTAATTTTGCCTTCCTTGTGCATGTGGAACTGACAGAGCCCATGGAAAACACAATTAAGTATGCAAGGTCCGTAGCAAAACTTGCCACTACCATAGGAGGAGGGAAACCTGTCCTTCAGAGAATGGGCGACCTGCGCAGAGGGCGGCGCTCCACCGAACAACACATCAGAAAGAACACAGTGGTCAACACTCTAAAGGATGTAACCCCGGGTGACATTTCTATGGCAATGCCCCATCGGATAGTCATGGATATCATCGAAGGCCTGGAAGTTCTGAATGATATCATTCCGGGAGTGGATTCGGACTCGACCCTCCTCTATGCTCCAGAAGTCAAGTTCTACTCGATAAAATTGCAGGTTGATAGCCACATGCAGACCAGTATAGGGAACTTGTTCGCGGCAGGCGACGGTGCAGGCCTTTCCAGGGATCTGATCAATTCCGCAGCTACGGGAGTGCTTGCAGCAAGAGGTATCGTGGCTTGTGAGGAAGAACACGGCAATTTGTAAATCTGCTAGAAAAAGGTCAAAAGAGGAATCCTGCATGGGTTGGTTGGGTAGTGGGGTTGTGATATGTCCATTCAAAAAGGACTACTGTAAAAGGGTGGATGATTGAATGCAGGTCTTCCTCTGGCTGTAGAGACTCACTTCCCTATATATAAGTTCCGGTTTTATTTCCTGCGGTTCTGTGTCCATTGATGTCTTTTTTCTTTCCTGGGGACTATTCCTTAATATCATTGAACCCACTGTAAAATGTATATATTATGGAATATCTTTTTTTAACAAAAAAGAAAAATTATTATAGAAGATAATGCTTCCTTGTTATCCATGGACTACCACTCGGCAGATTTTAACGCGGGAGTATCAAAAAAGCAGTATATTCTTGGAGGGGACGGTACGCAGGAGGGTGCCATGCTGTATCTGGGCAGGTATCTTGCGCGCGACAGGTCCGCAGGCTCTCACGTAAAGCTGGATGTCCGCAGGCCTCACGCTATCCTGGTCAGTGGCAAAAGAGGCTATGGTAAGTCTTACACAATGTCGGTCATTATTGAGGAGCTGCTGATGCTGCCCGAAGTTGCAAGGATGAACATAGCTCCTATTGTTATTGACACTATGGGGATATTCTGGACTTTTACAAAAAGCAACGATATTCAACTCAAGTCCCTGCAGGATTGGGGACTTGAAGCGTCGGGTTTTCCTACTAATGTATTTGTCCCGCAAAGCAGTAAGAAGAGCTATGAGCAGAGGGACATACCTGTAAAGTCCGTTGCTATTCCTCTCTCCCACATGGACGGTTACGAATGGTGCCAGCTATTTGGTGTTGACCCGATATCTTCCACAGGTGTCCTGATCGTGAGGGTTCTGGAGTCCCTGAGAGAAAAATCATCTTCTTTTTCATTTGAGGACGTGATGGATGCATTAATGGAAGATGAGCGCTCTGATCTGGTATCCCGGAGTGCGGCAAACAATTATTTCAGGACAGCCATGTCATGGGGTGTATTTGCGGCAGAGGGATGGGAGACATCCGATCTTGTAAAAGGGGGATCTCTTGCGGTTATCGATATAAGCACTATCAAAAACCCTGATGTAAGATCGGCTATTGTTGGTTTCATTGCAAAGGACATTTATCATAAAAGGCTGCATGCAAGACGCTCCTACGAGAAGATGCTCATGGGCGACGGGATTATCGAGAAGGGAATCCCTATGGTCTGGATGTTCATCGATGAAGCCCAGCAGTTCGTGCCCCGTGAAGGAACCACGCTTGCTTCAGATATCCTCATAAATGAGTGGTTAAGGCAGGGCCCCCAGCCTGGCTTGTCACTGGTCATGGCAACACAGCGCCCCGCCTCTCTGCATCCGGATGTGATGTCCCAGTCTGATATTGTGATATGCCACAGGCTAACATCCAGGGAAGATATCATTGCTCTTGAGTCTGCCAGGCCTACTTATGTGCGGGAGGATTTCGGGGAATCTCTCAGGAAAATGGGAAATGAGAGGGGAACAGCTCTTGTAGTGGATGACACTACCGAGACAGCTCATATTATACGGATGAGGCCCCGTTTAAGCTGGCATGGCGGCAGCGAGCAGCTCGTGGACATCGGATGATTTTTGATCAGTTTCAGCAAAAATAGTGCTTATTTTCCTCCGATTCTTAAAATTAATTATATATAGACTGAAACGAACATTATAATGTAAGATGGGTAAGCCATCCAATAAATCATTGCTTTAGAAGTTACTCACGTATTAACTCCAGTATTGTATAACAGTGTATATCACAGCATATCGTGTTCTGATCCCAGTTTACAGAAATTGGGCATTTACAATTAATTTTTAAACAACGGATAGTGATCCGATGAAAACACATCTTAAAAGACAGCAAGATATTGCAGAGAAAATTAATCCTGATGCTCTCATTTCCAACTGGAAGGACTGGAAATGGCAGATCAAACATTCTGTCAGGGACATAGCCACTTTTGAAAAGCTACTTAACATCGAGTTTGAGCCTGACGAGAAAAAAGCACTCGAGTCAACGCTTGAAAAATTCCCTTTGTCCATAACACCTTATTACCTTTCTCTTATCGAAGTGGAAGACATAAATAACGACCCCATATTCATGCAGGCATTTCCTTCTCCAAAGGAACTGATTGTTTCTGAGGATGACATGCATGACCCTCTTTCTGAGGATAAGGACAGTCCTGTGCCGGGGATAACGCACAGGTATCCCGACAGGGTGCTTTTCCACGTGAGCAACGTGTGCGCCATGTACTGCCGGCACTGTACGCGCAAAAGAAAGGTAGGAGATGTGGATCACATTCCCGGCAGGGTCGTTGTGCAGCAGGGGCTTGATTATATTACAGGCAATCCTTATGTAAGGGATGTGCTTCTGTCCGGAGGGGATCCTTTCATGCTTCCGGATGACTATCTTGACTGGATACTCACTGAATTGCGATCAATACCTCATGTAGAGGTCATAAGGATAGGTACGAGAACTCCTGTGGTGCTACCTTACCGTATAACTGATGAACTTGTGAATATGCTGAGCAAGCATCATCCTTTATGGGTAAACACTCATTTCAATCATCCTCGTGAGATCACCTCCTCTTCAAAGGAAGCCCTGAGGAAACTGGCAGATGCCGGCATACCTCTTGGAAACCAGACAGTACTTCTCAGTGGGGTCAACGATTGCTATAGGATATTGAAGCGACTTTTCCACAAGCTTGTGGCAAATCGGGTGCGTCCGTATTACCTGTACCAATGCGACCTTTCCGAAGGCCTGACACACTTCAGGACGTCTGTCGGGAAAGGCATTGAGATCATGGAAAACCTTATAGGCCACACAAGCGGTTTTGCAGTTCCCAGATACGTGATAGATGCGCCTGAAGGGGGAGGTAAGATACCCATACTTCCTTCTTATATGATCTCCAGGTCCACCCATAAAGTAATCCTTCGTAACTACGAAGGGGTCATCACTTCTTACAAAGAGCCTAAAGAATACAGGCCTGTATATTGTGACCGCGATTGTGAGGAGTGCAAGCTCCAATTAAAACTTGATGATGCACCTGAATACAGATCAGTAGGAATCGCAGAGCTTCTTTCAGATAGCGAGAAAACGCAGAGCCTGATCCCTGGAAATACAATACGGGTGGAGAGAAGGTCCATTGACTGATGCTATAATACGTCTGGGTGATTCGGTAGTCCAGCACGGAAGGCATAATGACAGGGTGTACCTGATGAGCCTGTCCTCTTCAGATTTTGACCCTATAAATCCGGTATTTGAAGCTATGGAGTCTTTGGCATCTGAAAACAGTTATTCGAAGATATTCTGCAAAATTCCTTCCTCCCTGAAGGGTGATTTCCTTTCAGGGGGATATGTGGAGGAAGCACATATACCAGGCTTCTTCGGCGGTTCAGAGGATGCAAGCTTCATGTGCAGGTATTTTTCTCAATCCCGTATGCATGATGAAAGCTCTGGGGAAAACTGCAAGGTCCTGGATATTGCGCTGGGCAGACAGGATGAACGAAAAAAGGCCAGACTTCCGGTGAATGCCAATTGCGATATCTGTACCCCTGCTGATGTGGTGGAGATGGCCGATGTGTTCAGGGAAGTGTTCCCCACTTACCCATTTCCGGTGTTTGATCCGGAATATCTTTTACATACCATGTCAGAAGGATTTGTGTACTTCTGTATCAGGACAGAGGGCAGGATAGTTGCACTGTCATCCTGTGAGATGGATACTGAGAACAGGACCGTGGAGATGACGGATTTTGCGACGCTGCCCGCACATCGGGGCAGGGGTTATTCGCACTTTCTTCTCAGCGAGATGGAACGGGAGATGCTAAGGCGCAAAATGCTTGTAGCTTATACCATCGCAAGAGCCCGTTCTTATGGGATGAACATAGTGTTCTCAAGGAAGTCTTACAGGTATGCAGGGACCCTTGTGAACAATACTAACATTTCGGGCGGGTTTGAGAGTATGAATGTATGGTACAAGAGGCTCTGATCAGACACTATATATGCCATCCTTGATACTTTTAGTGATTATCTCTACACTGTAGTTCTGGATAGGTATCTCCTGCAGGAGCCTGTCGTTAATGAAGTCTGTAAGGTTTTCTTCATCATCGAAAAGTCCGAAAGCTTTTATTGAGTATTGCCCAGTTGTCTGATATATCTTTATCAGGTCTTCGATCTCGGCCAGTTTCCTGATGCTGTTCTTTATCTGTTTGTTCTCAAGTTCAAGGTTGAAGATGGCAAAAGTCCTTTTCCCGAATTTCCTGGGATTGAGCAGGACAACGTAATTCTTTATGTACCCTTCCTCTTCAAGTTTCTCCAGCCGGTACCTGACACCATTTTCGCTAAGACTGACCTTCTTGGCTATCTCCGAGATAGGTATCCTGGCTCCATTCTGCAGAATAGATAGTATCATCAGGTCTTTTTTGTTCACCATTAATAATAAGTAATGAGTACTAATATTAAGGTTTTATTAAGTTTCTCTTATGCTTGCCTGCAATATTTTTAAAAAAGTCTTTTTCCACCATTACTATTTAGTATGATAGTATGTATTATATGCTCTCAACGTTGACTATGATAATCATAAATTTCAATCCGGTGTTAAAATGAAAGGAAGAGTCTGGAAATTCGGAGATGATGTCGATACGGATGCTGTCATTCCTGGCAGGTATCTTATCCTCAATACCTCAAAAGAGCTTGCAGCCCATGCATTTGAAGGCGTGAGGCCGGAATTCGCGAAGCAGGTAAAAGAAGGCGATATTATTGTTGCAGGGAATAATTTTGGCTGCGGCTCCTCAAGGGAACATGCACCTATAGCTCTGAAAGGTACTAAGATCTCTTGCGTGATAGCCAAGTCCTTTGCACGCATCTTTTTCAGGAACTCCATCAATATCGGTGTCGCACTTCTTGAATGTCCTGACACTGACAGGATATCCGACGGTGACGAGCTGGATGTGGACTTTGCAACAGGTGTTATCACAAATGTCAGCAGGGATGAGAAATACCAGGCGACCCCGCTTCCTGACTTCGTGAGGGGCATCATGGATGCCGGCGGCCTGATAGAATATACAAGAAAAATCATCTGATTCCATCACAACGATCATAGGAGAATAACAATGACACAGTATAAAATACCGGTAATCCCCGGCGACGGTATCGGGCCAGAGATCATTGCGGAAGGCTGCAAAGTTATTGAGGCGGCAGGAGAGAAGTTTGGCTTTGATGTAGAGTGGGTCAAGTACCCCCATGGCGCTGACCACTACCTGAAAACAGGTGAGCTTATCTCTGAGGATACGCTTGCAGAACTCAATAAGAACCCGGTGATATACCTTGGTTCCATAGGCGACCCAAGGGTGGCACCGGGTGTCCTTGAGAAAGGCATATTGCTCGCTGCCAGGTTCTATTTCGATGAGTATGTGAACCTGCGGCCGATCAAGCTGCTTGAAGGAGTCTGGACGCCTATCAAGGACAAGACGCCCAAGGACATTGACTTTGTGGTTGTCAGGGAGAATACCGAGGACTTCTATATCGGCATAGGTGGGAAAGCCAGCCGGGGAACCAGCAAGAACCTGCTGGAAGTCTCCAGGAACCTATACTCTGCCAAGTTTGGTCTTGACATTGAGACCGACAGTGAGGAAATAGCCTACCAGATAGGCATGATATCCAAGGAAGGCACCCAGAGAGTCATCGAGTATGCATTTGACCTGTCTGAAAAGAGGGGGAGGCATGTGTCCTCCGTTGACAAGGCAAACGTGCTCTCTGACATCTATGGCTTCTGGAGGAAGGAATTTGAGGCGGTCTCAGCTAAGCACCCCGGAGTGACCACTGATTTCAATTATGTTGATGCTATGACCATGTGGTTCGTGAAGAACCCTGAGTGGTTTGACGTGGTCGTAACTCCTAACATGTTCGGTGACATCATTACTGACCTTGGTGCAATGGTCCAGGGGGGACTCGGACTGGCACCGGGAGGTAACATCAACCCCAACGGTACCAGCATGTTCGAGCCTATCCATGGTTCGGCACCCAAGTACAAGGGCCAGAACAAGGTCAACCCTATAGCCACTATCTGGGCAGGTGCCATGATGATGGAGCAGCTAGGTGAAAAGGAAGCTGCGGATTCCATCGTCTCTGCCATTGAGACCAACATCCTTGATGCCAAGGTAAGAACCTATGATATGGGTGGTTCTTCCACCACCTCCGATGTCGGCAGCGATATCGCAAGAATTGTTCTTGGGAAGTAACTTTCCGGTTTGCATCCGGGAGGATGCAATCCCTTTTCCTTTTTATTCTTTCCTATGTTTTTACTGTAGGGTTTCATTGATTATGATTATCTTCAATCCGGACCTCATCATTATCATAACCATTATATACTAATGTATAGACATTTTTATATACAAGTAACCCCCCTCTGAGTTATAACTGACATTAATATATCAGCCAGCGGGTGAACAGGATCTGAACTCTGCTTAAATCCTATGCATTTATTCCATGCTGATAATTTGCTTATTGAGGTGTACATTAATGGTAAGATCAATTGAAGACCTTGAAAAGGACCTGGACACGATGAACGAAATGTTTCGCAAGTATGTGAAGATATCCCAGCATTACCAGAAACAGGTCGATAGTGCGGATATACCTGAAGAACAGCGTAAGGCACTGTTGGAAAAGCTAACACAGGAAAATGAGAAAGTCCAGAAGGCAAAATTACAGATAGATACCTTTGAGAGGACGATCCAGACACTGAAATATTCCAGGGAAAAATTGAAAGAAGTTATCCACAAGACTGAAAAGCCGGGTTGCGAGAAGCCGGAATATCTTGTGGCCTATAATTGAAATTACCTTCTTAACGATATTTTTATCCTCTGATGCGGGTCCCGAGGTGGACTCCCTTCAGAGGTTCGGTCATTATGCTTTCCTGGATGATTGCCTGCAGCACGTTCCGGGCGTCGGTGCCATCCATAACTATGGTTTCTATGTTACAGCGCTCAATGATCTTTGCTGCAAGAGGATCGACAGGTGATTTGGACCCGGCTTTCATCTCGATGGTCATGACGATGCTGACGAGTTCCTTTGGTGACATTACCTCATATTTTTTAGCAGCTGGATATTGCTTAGGGTCCGCAGTGTATACGCCATCCACTGCAGTTGCGATAACGAACAGGTCCGCTCTCAGATATTCTGCCAGTATGGCTGCAACAGCATCAGTTGTCTGCCCGGGTATGACTCCTCCCATAACAACTATCTTCCCTGAGGATATAGATTCCCTGGCTTGCACATAGTCATGTGGCGGCTGAGGGTATGCTGCATCTCCCAACGCAGATATGAGTAGTTTTGCATTCAGACGGGTTATGTCGATTCCGATGTAATCACATTCTACCTCATTACATCCGACGCTGCGAGCCACATTGATGTAGTCACGCGCAGCAGTGCCGCCGCCTGTTACAACGACCACGGTATTTTCCTTTGCAAGTTCTTTAAGCGCAACAGCATAAGCCCGAAAACTTTCCGGCTTCAGATCCTTTGCTAGAATGGATCCGCCTACAGATAATACGACCAGCATGATAATCTTTAGTCGTTAACGCTTTCTTTGGCTTAAAAGTATCGCCACCGCTCCAAGGGCAGCAAGAGCTGTCATGAATGAAAAGCCAGGGATAAGGGATGTTATAGACAAAGGTGAGAGGTTCTTTGCCATGCTCTCGCTATGGAGGATACCGCCGTTGTAAAGGCCATACACCTTAATGTCCTCTCCTGGCTTTAGGTCGGTCGCTCCGTAATAGAATACCCGGATAGATTCTTGCGTACCTATTTCTTCAATGATGGCCGTATAGCGCCCCACTGATAGTTCTATGCTTGTAAGGTTGCCTGTGACAGTGACATATTTGCCGTTATATGAGGCAGGGCTCTCGTTTATCTCGCTGATGTTAACCTGCCCTGCGTCCTGTACCGGATAGCGCAGCACATAATTGGGGTACATGACATCATCTCCGATTGGGTTATGCTTGAATTCGCCGGTGAGCATAACCTGTTCTCCCTGCTCGAAACCGTTGAAAAGGCCCACTCTTGTAACATCAGTCTTCAAAAACAGATCCTCATCTGCAAGAGTTGCAGAGTATTTACTGATATCTGAAAGGTTGCCTACGACGCTGATCTTGCGGTAGGCCGTGGTACTGTCATATACCGAAGGTTTCTCTATTAGATTTGAGATGGGTACTATCTCAAGTTCGAACATCGAGGCATTTGCAAAAGTGGCAGTACATGCGATAAGCAGCAACGAGATAGCTATCACTTTGACTGTACTGCCGTTTTTCAACATATCACCTTAGAGTTTTCCCATCTTATGAAGGAGCTCAGCGTTGAGCACACTTGCACCTGCAGCTCCGCGGACGGTGTTGTGTCCCATTGCCATGTAGCGGATACCTTCTCTTATCCTGCCGACTGTGATGCTCATGCCCTTGCCCATGTTCCTGTCAAGGCGGGGCTGGGGCCTGTCCTGCTCGTCCCTGACGATAAGGACTTGCTCAGGCTCTGTGGGTAGGTCGCCTAGATTTGGATTGAAGTTAAGGAATGCCTGCCTGACCTGTTCAGGAGTTGGATTGTCTGTCATCTTCGCCCAGATGGCTGCGGTGTGACCGTCCATAACAGGAACCCGGTTGCATGATGCGCTGATCCTGATGTCCGCAGGGATAACTTCAGACCCGTCAAACTCTCCCAGAAGCTTCAGAGGTTCGGTTTCCATCTTCTCTTCTTCGCCGCCGATGTATGGGATTATGTTATCCATTATTGCCATCGAGGCAACCCCGTCATAACCGGCACCTGATACTGCCTGCATAGTGGCAACCTGCACCGATTCAAGCCCAAACTGCATAAGAGGCTTAAGGGTCGGGACCATGATGATGGTCGAGCAGTTGGGATTTGTCACGATGTAACCGTCCCATCCGCGTTTGTCCTGCTGTACATCTATTAACCCGAGATGGTCGGCATTAACCTCTGGAACCACCAGGGGGACGTCTTTTTCCATCCTGTACGCAGATGCATTGCTTGCTACCACAAAGCCTTCTTTTGCAAACTCTGCTTCAACGGTTTTGGCAAAACTTGATGGCAGTGCTGAGAATACGACATCCGCATCAACTTTTTTTGGGTCTACTGGCACGATCTCCATGTCTGTGACGAGGTCAGGCATTTTGCTTTCAAGCCTCCAGTTGGCTGCTTTAGCATACTTCTTGCCTGCGCTCTTCTCTGATGCTGCAAGACATGTGATCTCAAACCATGGGTGGTTCTCCAATGCCTGTATAAATCTCTGTCCTACCGCACCGGTAGCACCCAGGATACCTGCTCTGATCGTTTCTGGCATAACCTTTCCTCGGGGAATGATAAAAAGTTTAAAAGTTTAAAAATAGGAAATCCCGGAATAAGCAGTGTGCTTATTCCATTTTGATTGCGTCTGTCGGGCACACGTCAACACATGCACCGCAATCCAGACATTCGTCTGCAACTACGACTGCAATGTTGTCACCATTCATGCTTATCGCTTCTGAAGGACATTCATCAACGCATGTTCCGCAACCTACACATTCATCGACAATTATTATTGCTACCATTTTACTTTTCACCTTGAGTTACTCAATTTGTATATTAGTCTATACTATATTAGTAGAAACCTACACTCTATCATAACAGAAATCAAATAAAAAGTTATCGTTGCTCATCCAAAAACGACATGCATTCGAAGCATAATGTATCTTTTCTTTTGATCCTCCCTCTACTCCGTGCTTTAAATATTTGCAATTTGAAACGTATTTCTCGTAGCATTAGCGTAAAATTATAATAAACAAATTAAGCAAAATTTATATAGTTAATTTCAAACTTGTCACTATGAAAAGAACAATACCTGTAACCTGCAAATCAGCCGATGTAAAACACGATAATACTGCTCTTTCTCCTGTCATCGGTATCATATTATTAATACTCCTGACCGTTTTACTTTCAGGTATCACTATCTCTTCGGTTTATGGGAAGGACTATTCGTCTTCACTGAAGCCGGCTCCTATGGCAGTGATAGAAGTCGAGAGCGTGGTGGGTGGAGTTCCAAACAAGGTTCAATATAAAGCAAATTATATAGTGCTTGTGCACAAAGGTGGTGAATCGTTACAAGCAGGTTCCACAAAAATAATCATCACTGGTGAAGGAAGCAGTTATACCGGTGTAGTTGCACACGGAGGTATAACGCAATACGGTAACCTGTTTATCCTTTATGATGACCTTAGATATAATAATAAAAAATCACGGTATGCTTCAAACAATCCGGATATCGCGGATGGTGTGTGGTCCTCAGGAGAAACATTGGTTGTAAATGGAGATGATAGTCCTGTGGGGAGTGCTCCTTCCTCGGTGCACGTTACTATTAAAGGTATGACAAATACCTCCGACAATTACGGGCTCAAACAAAATAGCGTCATCACTATAAAGGTGTTTGACCGGGACACTAACAAGATCATTGCTGAGGCAAAGCACAAAGTAACTCCTGCAAAGTGACTGTACTATCAAAACCGTTTAAGTAATGTGAGGTCATAGGGGTGTGCAATGAGTGAGAAACGCGGTTATATGAAATACTTCCCCAAGGGTACCTGCTATCCAAATCAGCAGGACGCGATGGACAAGATACATACATCATTGATGAACAAGGAAATCATCCTGTTCGAGGGAGCCTGCGGTACTGGCAAGACCCTCAGTGCTCTTGCACCATCCCTGCATGTGGGCAGACAACTCCAAAAGACCGTGATAATTGCAACCAATGTGCACCAGCAGATGGTGCAGTTCATTAATGAGGCCCGCGAGATAAAACAATCAAATGAGGTCAAGGTGGCTGTGGTCAAGGGCAAGACCAGCATGTGTCCAAATGGTGTGGACTACGATGAATGTGCCCTGAAAAGGGACAACACTTTCGAATTGCTTGAAACAGAGCGCGAGATAGCCCTGAAAAAGCAAGAGATGAAATCTGCGAGCGAGAATTACAAGCGTTCAAAGGACCTCTCTTTGATAGCCTTGCGTGATGCCCTTGCAAAAGAGATGGACGTTGCAGAGGAAAAGATGAAAGACCTGAGGGACCGGTCCTGCAACCACCTGTACGAAGTCCTGCGTTCAGACAGTGAATCCTTCAGGCAGTGGCTCTTTGCGGATGTGCGCACCCCGGAAGAGGTGAACGATTACGCTTTCCAGAAAGGGATGTGCGGATACGAGCTGCTCAAGCGTGAGCTAAAGCATGCTGACTTTGTGATCTGTAACTATCACCATGTATTGAATGCAGATATCTTCTCCACGGTCCTGAACTGGCTGGAGAAGGAGTCGCAGGATGTTATCGTCATCTTTGACGAAGCCCATAATATCGAGTCCGCTGCAAGATCACACTCATCGATAACCATCACGGAACATACCATCGATAAAGCCATTTCGGAGATCGAGGCCAATCTTGACCAGATGCCTGACGGTGGTGCTCACAACCTTTTCAAGATACTGCTCAATGTGATAAGGGATACGTACACCTCACGTTTTAAGTTCGGGGAGCGTGAACGTGTCGGAAGGAACTGGTATGACATACGCATAAGCGATCCCTATGAGCGCAACGACATGATAAGCGGTAAGTTCCTCAAGCTTGCAAAAGAGGCGGGGTTTGGAGATGAGCCCGATATACAGATCAACCTCTCGGAAGCAAGTGCTTTTGGTGCTATGCTTGATGAGAACTATAAGGACCAGTACAAGAAAGGTCTCAGCAAGGTCCTGAAGAGATCCCATATACGCTACACAGCGGATTTCCTTTCCTCATACCTTGTGCTCGCGAACAATCTCAGCTATTATCCCATACTCAATGTAAAAAGGGATGTGAATGATGAGATATACGGCCGTGTGGAGCTTTTTACATGCATTCCCAAAAACGTTACCGAGCCGCTCTTTGAGTCGGTGTTCTCGGCTATACTCATGTCTGCGACATTGCGTCCCTTTGACATGGTGAAGTCAACCTTTGGCATCCGCAGGGAAACCTGTGAGATTGCCTACAGCACATCTTTTCCTCTGGAAAGGCGCCTGACAATTGCGGTATCTGTTCCGCCTCTTTTTGCAAAGAACAGGGATGATCCGCACACTTCCCAGGCAATTGAAGAAACCATTTTTGATGCGGTGGAGAACACTCCCGGCAACGTCATCATCTTCTTCCAGAGCTACTTTGAGGCCAAGCGTTACTACGGCAAACTGAACGAGCAGCTCGATATACCCGTTTTCCTCGATGAGGTGGGTGTCTCATCCCAGGAAGTAAGGGAGGAATTCTTTAAAATCGGTGAGCAGAGTGGCAAGGCTGTGCTGGTGTCATATTTGTGGGGCACGCTCAGTGAAGGCATAGACTATCGTGACGGCAGAGGTAGGACTGTCATAGTTGTAGGTGTGGGATATCCGGCTCTGAATGACAGGATGAATGCTGTTGAATCGGCATACGACCACATGTTCAGCTATGGTGCAGGATGGGATTATGCGGTGCAGATACCCACCATACGCAAAATACGGCAGGCCATGGGAAGGGTCGTGCGCTCGCCCGCTGACTATGGTGTAAGGATACTGCTTGACGGGCGTTTTCTGACTGATTCTCCTAAAAAATTCGGAAAATTCTCCGTGTTTGAGGTATTCCCGCCTGAGGAAAGGGAAGAATTCATAAATGTGGAACCTGAAAAAGTAAAATACTCCCTGCTTAACTTTTTCCAGGATAACAGGACGTAAAGTTCGTATCATTTTCCAGATACACTTTTTTAGTAGAAGTATCTATAGTTGTTCAGGAAGAAAATTTTCTTCATTAAAAGGGGTTGTAGTATGGCACTTGAAGATGTAATAAAAGGAGTATCCTGCGAACTGGAAAGACTTGTGAACACAAAGACCATCATTGGGGACCCGATGACATTTGGCATGAACACAATCATACCTGTAAGCAAAATCTCTTTCGGGTTCGGTACAGGTGGTGGAGAGGGAAAGACGAAAGGGGAGGACGAAGGTTTTGGCGGCGGTGGAGGAGCTGGTGCCAAGATCGAACCTGTGGCATTCATCCTGATATCTCCTGAAGGTGTAAAGCTGCTGCCTGTATCCGGGAAGGCCGACATTGGCCAGATAATCGATTCTGTTCCTGACCTGATAGATAAGATGAAGTCTATGAAGGACAAGGTAAAAAAAGGTAAAGGCGGCGAAAACCAGGACGCAGGCCAGGCACCGGAAGAAGAATGCGAGATCATAATTGAGCCTGTAATAGAAAGAAGATAAGGCAAAGTCTGCCTTCTTTCCATTACCTATTACAGATGGGGGTGGAATATGATTCTAGAGATAATCATATTATTGCTAGCGTTGCTGATACTGCTGGTCCTGTTCGCCTCATTCCATGTACTGCTTGAGGCAGATAAAACAGGGAAACAAGCATATTATAAAGTAATAATAAAATGGCTCTTCCTGAGTTACACTGTCAACACCCGTATGATAGGCGGCCCGGATGAGCCTGCCAGGGGTGAGATAATCGGGGAGAATGTACCATGTAAGGTCCGTGAAGGCGCCCAGTCCACGGAAGACCAAAAGCCTGCTGATGAAGACATCATGGGTCTGGAAGAGGAAGAAGGAAAGAAATGGACTTTCAGAAAGATAGTCAATCTTGCCCGAATGCTTCTAAGTCCTGTGCTCCGGCTTGTTGAAGATGTGCTTAAGGCTATTCATATATCCGAGATAAAATTTAATATTCTCTATGGTTTGGATAATCCTGCAGATACAGGCATGGCAAGCGGTTATGTATATGCGCTTAGAGGCTACCTGAGTACCCAGTACGAGAGAATCAGGTTATATGCCGAGCCTACCTTCACCGAGGAAAAAATGGATATGCATATGCTTGCTGATGTGAGTTTCAGGGTTGTGAGCCTGTTACCTGCTCTGATGACATTCCTGCTCAACAGAGATGTAAGGCGGGTCTCATGGGCGCTTATCCGGAAAAAGGAGCTTCCTGGTTGAAGTACTCTACTTGAGTGCTAATGTTTAATAGTATGCTGAACTGATAGACATCTTCATGATCAGAATAACGTCACCTTCCAGGTTACACCTGACACTTATCGATATGAATGCGTCGCAGGGCCGGATAGATGGCGGTGCAGGCATATCGCTGAGTTTTCCTCAGGTGATCATATCAGCGCAGAAGTCTGATGTGGTAGAGGTCACAGGCGGACCCATACTGAAGGGCAGGATCGAAACTGCAGCCAGGAGGATCCTTCCGGAAGGCGAGGGTGTGCGCATAACAATTGAAGAGGACATGTTCTCACATGTAGGTCTGGGATCCGGTACCCAGGCCGCACTGTCGGCTGCAACTGCTGTCAATGAACTGTATGGCCTGGGGATGAGCGTGCGGGAGCTTGCAATAGCCGTGGGTCGCGGAGGTACGTCCGGCATAGGTGTTGCTTCTTTTGAGACCGGCGGTTTTATCGTTGATGGTGGTCATAGGTTCAGCGACAAGGGCTCTTTTTCACCGTCATCTGCGAGCAGGGCAGACCCGGCTCCGGTACTTTTCAGGCACAATTTCCCTGACTGGGAAATAGTATTAGCTCTTCCGGATGTACAGGGTGCCTATGATGCGAACGAGATTGATATCTTCCGCAAGGCATGCCCTGTTCCTCTGGACGAGGTGCAGCAGTTGTCCCATATAATTCTCATGAAAATGATGCCTGCTGTTATGGAAAATGATATAGAGGCATTCGGACATGCTGTTAATCACATACAGAGCCTGGGCTTTAAACGATATGAAGTGGAACTGCAGCACCAGGTTGTTAGGGATGTGATGGCACTTATGCAGGAATCAGGCGCATACGGAGCAGGTATGAGCTCGTTCGGACCTGCGGTCTATGCGGTTGTGGACAACAAAGAGGATGCTTCCAACATTATGCAAGATGCACAGGACCTGCTGGACAGCACTATCGGTGGAAAGGTTATGATCACAAGGGCAAACAATACGGGCGCAGAAATAAAGGAGGCATAGGCCTGGAATTCATTGCATGGTTTGGCAGGCTTAGAGTCAACGAACAGGGAGAGGTGAAGGACTGCCAGACTTTCGGGAAAGATTCGGCTGAGCTGGCTGAGAGGCTTCTGACGGTGCAGGAGAGCGGCCAGGATGCAGTTTTGCAAGACCTTGACCTGAGGCAGGCTGCTTTTGACTGTGGTTTTGTTGAGCTGGATGAGGAATATGATATTCTCCTTCGGGAAGTCTGTATAAGGGCTGCCAAGAGCAGGATATCAAGTAATGATACCGATGACAGACGCATCATACAGGCGGTCCAGGCGCTGGATGATATCGACCGGAATTCCAATGAGCTCAGTGAGCGCCTGCTTGAATGGTACGGTGCCTATTTCCCTGAGCTGGAGCTTACGGGCGAGTCTCTGGCACGGTTTGTTTCTACCTTCGGTTCGCGGTCAAATGTGCCTGAAAGCCACCCGATGTTTGTGAAGGCGTCAAAGTCCATGGGTTCTGAACTCTCTTTTGCAGACGAGGAACTGCTGAGAACCTTTGCCTTGAACCTGTGCAGTCTCTACGACACACGCAGGCACATCGAGAGCTACATCGTGACGGCTATGGGTTCCTTGGCACCGAACCTGTCCGATACTGCAGGTGCACTGCTTGGGGCCAGACTGATAAGCATGGCCGGAAGCCTGCAGAAGCTTGCCAGTTTCCCTTCAAGCACAGTGCAGGTCATAGGCGCACACAGGGCTCTCTTCAAGCACCTTCGGGGCAATACACCACCCCCAAAGCATGGCATAATCTTCAATAACGTTGTTATCAAGAACGCACCCTGGTGGCAGAGGGGTAAACTTGCCAGATCCTTTGCCTCAAAGATAAGCCTTGCAGCAAGGACGGACTTCTATACAGGTAAGCGGGATCCATCTATCAGGGAAAGTATGGATAAGAAACTGAACGCTATTCGCGCAGCTAATCCCTCTCCGCCGAAAAGGGAGTCAAAACCTGCGGGGAAACCCGGTTCCAGGGGCAAAAGCAGAAATAAGAAAGGAGGCAGGCGATAATGCCACTTGAAGAATTGAGTGACGGTATATTCCGTATTAATATCGATGACAGGGAAATGCTTGCCACGAGGAATCTCATGCCTGGAATCAGTGTGTACGGTGAGCGCCTGATAGTTGAGGAAGACGTGGAATATCGTCAATGGGACCCTAACAGAAGCAAGCTCGGAGCCATGGTGCTCAAGAATTTCGAGATTCCCCTTCATTATGACTCCTCGGTACTCTACCTTGGAGCAGCATCGGGCACTACAGTAAGCCATGTCTCCGATATACTCCGGGACGGCCTGGTCTACGCGGTGGAATTCTCTCCTCGCACCATGCGTGACCTGCTGCAGCTCTGCGACCAGCGCCCCAACATCATCCCGATACTGGCCGACGCCAACAAACCCCAATCTTACGCCCATATAGTGGAAAAAGTGGATGTCATCTTCCAGGACGTGGCCCAGCCCAACCAGGCCGAGATAGCCGCCGTCAACTCAAAGTACTTCCTCGAACAGCATGGCCACCTTATGCTCTCCATCAAGTCAAGAAGTATCGACACAGTAGCCAGCCCCAAGCGCATATTCAAGGAAGAGGTCCAGAAACTGGAAACCGCCTTTGACGTGGAGTTCGAGGTATTGCAGAGAAAAGAACTGGCCCCGTTCCACGAGGATCACCTGGGTTTGGTGGCGCGGATGTTTGTGGATGATGAGGAATGAATTTTAGGGCCACGTTTTTCTGATTTGTAAATGATGCAACCATCCTCATCAGGCGGCATTTTCCATAATTGCCAAAAAATTGGTTACAATTAATCTTGAAAATTAATCTCTCATTCAAGCATCCATTTCCAGATCGGTTTTACAGTAATTTGCTTGCCATCAATTTCGATTTTATCCTCCGTATCGTCTGTGAGGATTAGACCTTCAATCAGATTATAGGTTTCTAGAGCGTCAAACAATCCTTCTATCTCTCTTTTTCTTGTATCCTGGTTTTCAAGACTTTGCGTGACCTGGATTGCTTCTGTTATGTTGTAGCCGGTTCGGATGACAAAATCACATTCTTTATTTTCCCTGTGATAGTATATTTCGAGTTTTCTTCTTTTCAGTTCCATAAAAACAATGTTCTCAAGTATTCTCCCGTAGTCTTCTGATGTCCTGAAGCCCAGTATCTTTGCGATGGCTGTGTCTACAAAGTATATTTTTTTATTGGAATATACCTGTGTTTTGAGGGACGTGGAGAATCTTGGTACAAGATAGGCAAGGTAGCTGTTCTCAAGATATTCGAAGTATTCTTTTATGGTCGTTGCACTGGAAAGGCCAGTCAGTTTCCTGACATTGTTGTAACTTATCTCCTTTGCGATGTTGGATGCTGCAAAATAGGCTGTTGTTTTGAGTGCTTTTTCATCTTTGAGATTGTATCTTGCTATTATGTCCCTGTAGATTATGTTCTCATACAGTGTTTTAACATAGAGTTCATCCCGGTTCTTCACAAATTCCGGTATCCCGCCAGCTTCAATATACTCATTGAAGTGTCTTTTTATCGTCCCCTTCTCAACGGTTGTCAGTACTTCCGGAACCGGCAAATCATATTTTTTAAAATAGAGGAATTCTCTGAATGAATACGGATACAATGAATAACTAAGATGCCTGCCGGTCAGGTGTGTCCCCATCTCACGACTTAGCATACTGGCATTTGAACCGGTGACATACACCTTCTTTCCACTGTCATGAAGCCTTCTGACAAATCTTTCCCACCCAGGTATGTTCTGTATCTCATCAAAAAAGTAAATGTCCCTTTCACCATACAGCTCGATCAGCAGTTCCTGCATGATCTGAAAGTCCTCTATTGTAAAATCAAAGAACCTTTCATCATCAAAGTTCACAAAATAGCTTTCATGAAGATGATCTTTCCTTATCTCGTTCATGAGTGTCGATTTGCCGACTCTCCGCAGTCCTGCAACTATTATGATAAGGTCTGATCTCTTCTCCTTTATTTCATGCAGCAGCTCTCTTTTAATGAGATCTTTCACTTCTTTGATATGGTCGTTCTGTTCTTTTAGCAGGATTTTTAGTTTTTCTTTGTCCATGTTTTATAGTGAGTGTTCTTTATTTATATATATTTGGTTTAGCAAGCCAAATAAATGTATTATTATTTGGTTTAGTAAACCAAACATCTGATTGATACGGATTTTTAGATGATATCGGTTAAAATCTGAAAGTGGGTTTGGCATCGAGTTCAAGGGTCTGCAAAGAAAAGAGCTTGACCCGTTCCACGAGGATCATCTGGACGTGCTGGCGCGGATGTTTGTGGAAGATGAGGAGTGAGGGTTTAGTAGCAGGATAAAATATCTTTTACAGCAACAACTTCGATCTCTTCTATTTTCTTAAGGGCAAAATCATTCGTGATGAACAATGAGCATCCTTCTTTAATCGCAGTTGCCACCTGGATGGCATCAGGAGTCTTTATTGAATACTTGGCACGAAGTGTTGAAGCGATATCAGCTACTGCCAGATCAACATCAATAATCTTAAGGTTCGGGAAATTAGTAATGATATCTTTATAGTCATCGATTGCAGTCTGGTTGCCATCAATCTTTGGTTTGACAAGTATTTCAAGAAGGGTGATTGCCGAAGTTATCCCTTCTCTGTCTCCTTTCTCAATTCCTTCTAAAACAGATGCACAAATATCTGAATAATCGGGATTGTCCTCAAAAAGATAGATGAATAGCATTGAATCAATGCCTATCTTTGAATGCTTTTCAATTTTTGACATTCTTATTCCAGGATTGCCTTTCCTTTTTCAGAAACTCTTCGGAATCAATATTTTCCCATACTCCTTTGTGGAGCCCCCGCAACCTTCCGGTGTAATTGCAAGTCTTCTTTGAAAGCACCAGCTTATCCTCTTCAACCTGAACAAGAATCTCATCATTTGCTGTAAAATGCATCTTTTTGATTACTTCTTCAGGAAGGGCAATTGTGTGTTCACTGCTGAGTCTGACAATTGTGCTCATAATTCCTCGCTTCCATATTGTTTTATTAAGTTAAATGTTTTCTCAAATTTGCTGTTAATATTCTATTTACTAGAAAGACAACTTCTATGTGGAGTCCAAGTGCTGCAGAGATAGGATATCGAACCGTTCCATGAGGACTATCGGGTCTGGCAGGCATATCCTCACCTCCTCCGCAACCCTGAGCAGTTCATCAACCGCATTAAGATGAAAGTCAAGAGGCCTCATGGGACTATATTCTGGTACTGGACAGGCATGAGTATTTGTTCAGTTTTATCTTGTTGAACTGGTGCGGGGAATAGTCAGTTCTCATGTAAGGACATACGGGAATTTCGTGATCCGCCATTCGTCTTCCTGTTTAACCAGTTCTATCTGTTTTGTTGTCTGTTTTACTTTGGGTGATATCTCTATGAATGTTTCCCGTGAGAACTCTAAGCTTACTGTGGATTCGTTGACAAGAATATCAACCACCGCAGTATCCTGGTCGATGTATTCTTTTGTTACTTTGATGAACTCGTACTTGTCAGGGTTCACATTCTTACATGTGCTTACGAATGCTGCAAGGTCAGTGTTTTCTTTATAAGTGTATGACATGAGGCCATAGCATGTATCGTAATTCCCTTTCTTAAACTCGGAAGCGAACTTCTCTACTGTCCCTGAAGGGCTGTTTCCAATACCAGCACACCCGGCAGTCATAATGACCGCCAGCATTACAGACGCAATTATTACTTTTTTCATTATACGCACCAAACCAGAGTTAAGGTCTGTATCATCGTTGAAAATTCTTTATTCTCTACTGGGTGTTACTCTATATAATTCTCCTTTAAAGTACCATGGCTTTCTCATCAAAACCTTTATCTCTCACTCCTCATATATGAGATTCTACTCATATTTGAGATGGCAATACTATGTACAGGACCGAATCCCTCAAAAAACTGGCATTGCTTGGGGCAATTGAAAAGCCGGTCAAGATATCCTCCAGTGAGTTCACCCGGTACACCTCAACCAGTTCCAAGACGGCTGCCAGGGTCCTCAAACAGCTTGAGGATGAGCAGTATATAGAGAGGCAGATGGTGGCCGGAGGGCAGATGGTCCAGCTCAGGGAAAAAGGTGTGGACCTGCTCAAAAATGAGTATGTCGAATACAGTACCATCTTTTGCAGGGACCATAATGATATCGATCTTTACGGAAATATCATTACAGGGCTTGGAGAAGGTCAATATTATATATCCAGGGAAGGTTACATGTCCCAGTTCAGGGACAAGCTGGGTTTTAAACCCTACCCGGGAACCCTTAATGTAAGACTCGATGGCCCGAGTGCGGAGATGAGGGACAGGATGGCCTTCATAAGGCCTGTGGTTGTCCACGGCTTCAGTGACGGCGAGCGCAGTTTCGGGGGAGGGAAATGTTATCAGATAGAGATAGAGGGCATCAAGGGAGCGGTCATTATCCCGGACCGGACACATTACCCTGCGGACCTGCTTGAGATAATAGCCCCTGTGAAGCTGCGGGAAATGCTACGGATAAACGATGGTGACAAGGTCCGGATAGTGGTAAGGGACCCACAAAGGTGTGAATGAAGATGAGTTCGGTTACAAACGGATACAGCGAAAATATAAGCAAGGCTATCGAAGCCTTGCAAAATGGCAGAATGATACTTCTTTTCGATCTGGAAGGGCGTGAGGCTGAGACCGACTTCACAATCCCTGCAAAATCTGTCACCTCGGCTGATGTGAAGTGGATGCGCAAGGATGCAGGCGGCCTTATATGTGTGGCCCTTGACCCGCAGGCTTCCGAAAAGCTGGGCCTGCCTTTCATGGCGGATATCCTTCGCGATGCAAGCCAGCGCAGTGATTCCCTGAACAACATCGTGGAAAAGGGCGGAGACCTCAAATACGATTCACGCTCCTCATTTTCAATCTGGGTCAATCACAGGGACACCCGCACAGGCATCCCTGACAACGACAGGGCACTGACCATCAACAAACTGGGAGAGATAGTCGACAGGGCCCTTGATGGAGAAATTCCTGATTTCGGAAAAGAGTTCCGCACACCAGGACATGTTGCAACCCTGCGTGCAGCAAGGAATCTTGTCCATGAACGCATGGGACAGACCGAACTATCCATTGCTCTTGCAAAGATCGCAGGCATAACTCCAGCCATGGTTGTATGCGAGATGCTTGACGATAATACCGGACGTGCGCTTTCAAAGCAAGATGCCATTGCTTATGGAGAGAACCAGGATCTGGTGTTTGTCGAAGGCGAGGAAGTCGTTAAGGCTTATGATCTGTGGCTGAGCAGGGCCTAACCATCAGAAAGAGTGAAATACTGGTACGCGTATTAAGTATCATTCCCGCGGGATCGTAGGGTAGCCTGGTCCATCCTGTTAGGCTGGGGGTCTAGCGACCGGAGTTCAAATCTCCGCGGTCCCACCATTTTAATCATTGACTGTTGAGGTGTTACACGCAGTGTTATACCTCTTCTCGCGCTCCAGAAGCGTTATCTGGGTTGCAAATCTCCGCGGTCCCACCATTTATTCACAAAAAAATCCTGCTCAAAAAATTATATTATAAGCCAGAAGTATACTGACTTAAGATTTTGTCTTGAATTGTTCCCTTTAATATATCCTGCTTTTCAATCCTGAAATACAACGCCAATGGCCTGTACAGCAGTGATCTCCTGCATATCAATACCTATCAGGCTTGCTGGGTTTATGGCTCTGGTAACATTCCCTGCAATACACGGGTCTGTCGGGATCCGGTAAAAAAGGAACCTCTGTTTCCTGGCCACAGTCTGCGCACTTTGCCTTGTGCATCTCTCTTGGACCGCTCGGTCTGAAACCGCCACCACTTCTTCTGTCACTCATTATCTAATCCACCTATTTGATCAACCGGTCAAAAAGAGCGCTATTAGGGATATGTTGTCCTGATGCATTCTGTAAGATCGATCGATAATACTATTTAGACACCTCTGGCTTAAAGAACTTTTGTAACAGTATCTGTTTAGGGTATAAGTATCTCATCGATCGCATGGATGATGCCGTTAGTGCACTCGATATCTGCTTCTATTATTTTCGCGGTATCAATTTTGAATCCGCCGTTTGATGTTATCTTTAGTACCTTTCCGCTAACAGTCTCAAGCGAAGTAAGGCTCTGCAGGTCATTTGTTGTGTATTTCCCCTTCACAATATGATAATTGATTATTCCCAGCAGATACGGATGGTCCTCAAATGATTCGTTAATCACTTCGGCAGGGATTGCTTCAAAAGCCGACTCTACAGGTGCAAACACCGTATATGGTCCTTCCTTACTGTACTTTCCAGTAAGTTCAAGCACCTCAGCAGCTTTAACAAGGGTTAAGAATGAACCTTTCTTTCTGGCGGTATCTATCAGGTTATTCAATTCAGCCATTTTGTTTCTCCGGTTCTTAATTGTACCTTAATTGTACCTTTACATTAAAAACCGGTTCGCTTCCAGTGCAGTTGCAGACCCTACATCGAAAAGAATAAGAACGTTCCCCACAACTTCCATAAGGGTGATGATTTATAGCAGCGGTTATAGTTGCCAGGGAGCTTGTCAAGAAATACAAGGACCTGGTTGCAGTAGACAATGTCAGTTTCACTATCGAGGAAGGTGAAATGTTTGGTTTCTTGGGGCCAAACGGTGCCGGCAAGACCACTACCATGCGCATGATCCAGTGTGTCTCTCCTCTTACATCAGGAAGCCTGGATATATTCGGGATGGATGCCATGTCGCGTCCCAGGGAAATAAAATCCCATATAGGCGTGGTTCCCCAGGAGAACAATCTCGATATGGATTTTACAGTGTATGAGAACCTCCTTGTGTTCTCAAGGTATTTTGACATACCCCGTGATGAAGCTGAAAGAAGGGCCAATGAACTGCTGGAATTCGTCCACCTGGAAGACAAGAAGGATACAATGACCGAGAGCCTCTCCGGAGGCATGAAACGCCGTCTTATCCTTGCCCGCGCACTTATAAATCGTCCTGAAATGCTTATACTCGATGAACCTACGGTGGGTCTTGATCCCCAAGCACGCCATATGATCTGGGACAAGCTCCGCTCCCTCAAGAAGCAGGGAGTGACAATAGTACTGACCTCACACTATCTTGACGAAGTAGAGAAGCTATGTGACAGGCTGGTTGTGATGGACTATGGTAAGATCCTTGTGGAAGGCAGCCCTGCGCAGGTCATTGAGAAATATGTGGGTTCAGGCATTGTGGAAGCTGAGCACAATCCGGAACTTATCCAGTGCCTGGAGAAGAAGGAGGCCAACTATGAGGTCATAGGTGACCTTGTGCATATCTACACCGACAACCCTAAACAGATAGCAGAGTACTTGACAATGGAGTGCTCCCTTACAAAGCTGAGCGCAAGGCCGGCAACCCTTGAAGACGTCTTTCTCAAGCTTACCGGCAGGAGGCTCCGGGAATGAGGATTTCCGAGTATTTCATTCTCCCCAAAGTCAGCTCCATGTCCTACAAGGTCTGGCAGCGCAACAAGGACGTTTTTATGAAGAACATCAAGCTGAACTTCCTTCCTCCTTTCCTTGAGCCTCTGCTCTACCTGGCGGCTCTTGGATTCGGGCTTGGCAGGTTTGTCGAGGACATCGACGGCGTGCCATATGCAAATTTCATCGCTCCTGCACTCATAGCTATTTCCGTGATGTACGCATCGTTCTTTGAATGCAGTTACAGTTCCTATGTGCGTATGTACTACCAGAAGACTTTCGATGCTATTATCGCAACTCCTGTGACTATTGAAGATGTGATTGCCGGAGAGTTGCTCTGGGGCGCTACCAGGAGCATGATCAATGCGGCGGTGATGATACCTGTGATAGCACTGTTTGGCCTGATAGATATAAGGTATGCACTGTTGATAATACCCTTCGCCTTCCTGGGAGGCCTGCTCTTTGCGGCAATAGGCATGTGTTTCACCGCAGTTACTCCCAACATAATGTCTATCAATTATCCTGTACTGCTTTTTATCACTCCTATGTTCCTGTTCAGCGGTACTTTCTTCCCCCTCAGCGCACTGCCTCTGCCCGTGCAGTATTTTGCCATCGCCTTCCTTCCGCTTACGCACATAGTCAACGGTATCCGCCTGATCGGGTACGGGACACTTGAGCCTGTGCTCCTGTTTGATCTAGCATGGATCATAGTTGTCTGTGCAGTCCTGCTCCTGGTGTCAATAAATATGATGAAGAAGAGACTTATCGTTTGAGCCTTCATTTGTGGGAAGAATACTCCATTTCCATGAAACGTAGCGATATCTTGATAAAATACATCACCGATTGTGTAATGATGAAAAAAAGGATCACACTGGCATTTTCCATCCTTATGTTCGTTTTATTTGCAGGGGGATGTATCGACGAGCTTGTTCCCGTTGATCAGCAGACTAGCATGGGAGACATATCTGTATATGAATTTGAAGCCTTCACCAATTATAGTTTTATCGATGAGGAGTTTATACCTACCTCCACTTTCTATCTCACAGGAGAAGGACTCACAAAAGCAGTCTATATGGTAGAGAATGAGTCTGTGATCGATGTAATTCCTCTTGAGGACCTGCGTTCTTCAAATGAGGACCCTGTAAACAATATCGTCGTACTGGGCGATTACTCAAGTAACCTGGAAGCATCTGTCACGACCTTTATGAACCTTTCAAGCTCAGTTGAGCCTGCGTATATCAATTATACTCTTTCTGAGGATGTGATACGCGGACAAAAGCATATTTATATTACTTTCAGCGAGCCAATTACCGGCTTTGTAGCGTTCACAATGACCACCCCGCGCGGACAGGATTTTCTGCATATCACAACACCGCCTTCTGTCGTGCGCTTTGTTCTCCCTGAAGGATACACTACCGGTAATCCCCTTATCGGAAAGACAACCCCCGGACCTGATGATACGTACTATGACTCATCTGGCAGGAAGAATCTGGTATGGGTGAATCAGGGAACAGCTACAGGCAGTATCACGGAGAGGTTACAGATCTTCTCTAACACTACTATCTCCCAGGTAAACCAGGCTCCAAGGGCAATAAGTATCAAGTACTACTCAGAGTCAGCTCCCATGGGCCTGATGGCTGCAGGCGTTGTCCTTGGTATGGCGGCATTCCTTGTACTTTCCAGAAGCAGGCGGGAAAGGAAGCGCCTTGCCAGAATAAGGGAGAGTGTTGAGGAACGTTTCCCCAATAAGGATAAAAATAAAAAAGGTAAGAATTGATGAATTAATCACTTCTATTTGCTTTTTCTATAGTTCAAAGACCATTCCGTCATGGGCCAGAGGATAGTCCTCTACGGCCTCACCATGTGGTTTAAAGAAATGGCTCAGATGCGTGAACACCACATCCTTTGCTCCAGTCTCCCGGGCAAGGTCCATTGCTTCGTCGGTGTTCATGTGTTTTTTGACCCCGACAGTGGGAGGTACTATCGCATCTGCTATAAGGAGGTCTGGGTTCATGATGTGCTGCATGCTTTTCTGTGGTATGTTCCTTTGGCAATCCCCCGTAATGACTACTTTCTTCCCTGCATGTCTGATGATAACCCCCACCGGCTTTTTTGCAGGCGGGTGCACCACTTCAAAGAGTGTGAATTCCAGTCCTATCAGATTAAAAGGCTTATACAATGGTATATTGTGCCTTTTGGGATGCATGAATTTCAGGTACTCGAAAATGTAATCAAGGGTTTCCCCTAATCCATAGACATCCACATTGTACTGTACCCTGTGGAACTCGGCAAAGCCTGCAAAGTGGTCATAGTGGCCGTGTGTCCATATTACGCCATCGATACGTCCTATATTGTTTTTCAGCATCTGGGTGCGAAGGTCGGGACCGGTATCTATCAGGACCGCGCCCTTGTCAGACTCGACCAGTATTGCAGATCTGGTCCTCTGACTTCTCCCTCCCCGATGTCCATCCTGGCATGTCGGGCAGTTGCATCCGATAACAGGTGTCCCTGTAGCATCGCCTGTGCCCAGAAGCGTTATTCTCATGGGCACCATATTTACATCGTAGCATCGTATTCGTTGGTCTTCAGCACAGCTCGCTCGTCAAACTTTGCAACAGCACTGATCAGGTCTTTCTGTGTAAGCTCCATGCGCTCGGTCATCAGCGCACTGAGCACACATTCCCGGATGATCATGCGAAGATCGGAGCCGCTGTAGCCATGTGTGAGGGATGCGACCTCGTGTGTGTCAAATTCCCCCTGGATCTCTTTCATAACGATGTCAAGTATCTTCTTGCGCATGTCCGTGTCAGGAAGCGGGAATTGCATAATGTCGTCAAAGCGCCTCCATGCAGCCGAATCAAGCATTTTGGGATGGTTGGTCGCAGCCAGCAAGAGCACACCGTCATTTGTAAGGCTGATGCCATCTATGGCCTTGAGCAACGTGTTGACAGCTCTCTTAAGGGCAGCGTGCTCATCTGAAGAGCGGGTCTTTGCGATAAAGTCGAACTCGTCAATGAAAAGTATGCAGGGGCTTAATCTTTTTGCAAGTGCGAACACTCTGTCGATGTTCTTGGCAGTCTCACCTAGGTACTGGTCGGTTATCATGGACAGCCGCACTTCCACAAAGGGGATGGCAAGATGCTCTGACATTGCCTTTGCAAGTGAAGTTTTTCCGGTCCCCGGTGGCCCGACCATGAGGATCTTGCCCACATCATAAAGGCCGATACGTTTCAGATATTCCCTGTATTGGATAGCCTTGACTATTTTTTTGACATCTTCTTCCTGGGCAGGCGTAAGGATGAATTCCTTAAGTGTCTGCCTGATGTCTTCGGGAGCGCTTATCTCGGCAAGTTTTACCATGTCCTCGCCACCCTCTTCCTTCTGTATGTCCATTATGAGGGATTCTATCCATTCCCTGTCAACTTCCTTGGGTCGAGCCTTAGACTTGGCGGTACCATAATCTGCACCCTGGACATGTTTCTTTTCGTAGTAATAAGCAAGAGTGGGATTCTGGGCGATCTTATCCATTGCATCTTCCTTTTTCTGGAACCAGTCCGCTCCTACTTCAAGGGCTGTGATCTTCACCGAGAATTCCATGTCGTCTATACTGACGAATGGCAGTGAGTTCAGCATGCCATTGACCTTGCTGATCTCAAACATCTTTTCAATATCCAGTGTTTTCACCCTGATGGGTTTTGGGACCGTTCTCTGCTCCCTGCTCCAGTAATATTTACGGATGTTCTTGGGGAGGTCATTTACATCCAGTTCCAGGTACTTGTTATATATTTGTGCAGTAAGCAGCAGTTCAATGATATCAGACGTTGTATCGGACATGTTCTTACCTATAGAATAAAGTTAAACTATGGATATGCAGGGTTTTGCAATCGTTGAGACATTACATATAAGGTCTCATTTCAAATATATCTTTTGTATAGTAATTTAATACTCTCTTAAATGTTTCCGGAATACTGACCTTTACAGGTATTCCTATGCAAGACAAAGCTTTCCTGCAAAAGGTTCGTAGATCTCTCCGGTACTTTTCAGTTTTTCAATGATGGTCTCAAACCTCTGCTCATCTATACCCTGCTCTTTTGCCAGGGATATCAAAGGCCCGGTCTCCATTTCTCCCCCGTTTGACCTCAGTAATTGAAGAATGACTTGCACAGGGCTTCTTTTTGGGGGCGGTCTCTTATCTTGCAAGACCACAGGAGGCGCCTCTGTCTCTTTTTTTGTCACAGTGACTCTCTTTCTTTCCCCTGCAAGCACGCTTTCCATCTCTTCCTCCAGCTTATGTACCCTGGCCTGAAGGAGCGTCCTTGCGGATACTGCCTCTTCAAGGCTGTCGGATGAGAACAGAACACGCAGTTTCCTTACTTCAAGGGATGCCCCGCATTTCTGGCATCTTGTCTTTTTTGCGCAGGCAAGTTCAAGTATCTGCGCATGTTCCCTGCATTTGGGACAGACTATCACTCCAAAGGGTGGCATGCTTGCTCCTTATTCATAATGTATCCAGTAGGTATTACCTATATATACTAGCTGCATAAATGATTCAGCGTCCGGGATGAGAATATGATACGCAGGGTGACCTTAGCCGATGTTCCTTTTTTAGTGGAGGTCGAGGAACTGTCTTTTGATGTGCCATGGCCTGACTTTCTTTTCAAGGCCCATCTTAACAATCCGGGCTTTGTGGTATACGAGCGGGAAGGCAATATCCTGGGCTATGCTATGGTTGGTGATTCCAAAGGGAAGGCTCATCTCCAGAACATTGCCGTACACCCTCAGTTTCGCAGGCAGGGCATTGGTACGAAGCTCCTTGAGTGGTGCATAGATCTTGTTAAGCTATATGGATATCGCGTGATGGTTCTGGAGGTTCGGCAAAAGAACACAAGCTCACAGGCTTTTTACACAAACCACGGCTTTAAAAAAAGTGGCACCGTTGCAGGTTACTATCTTGATGACGATGCGATCATTATGACCAGGAAAATATGATCCTATATCTGTTTGCGGGATGTTCATTGATTTTACCTGCCAAACCGCCTCTGTCTTTTCTGGAAGTCCCTGATTATTCTCAGGATGTCTAATTTCCTCATGTTACGCCAGTTAACGTCCGTAAAATAGAGCTCTGAATACACTGCCTGCCAGATCAGGAAATCTGACAGGTGCTTGCCGCCGGAACGGATGAATATGTCCGGCTCGTGCTTTACCTTCAGCCGGGATTCGATGGTTGCTTCCGTGATATCTGAAGGCGATATCCTGCCTTCCTTCACATCCGAAAGGACGGACAGTACAGCTTTAGTGACCTCTTTTCGCCCTCCAAATCCCACTGAGATGTACACCAGCAGTTCTGTGCCATCTCTTCTGACACTGAGTTCACCATCGGCGGTGTAAATCTCAA
Organism: Methanolobus psychrophilus R15; assembly: GCA_000306725.1. Lineage (GTDB taxonomy): Archaea > Halobacteriota > Methanosarcinia > Methanosarcinales > Methanosarcinaceae > Methanolobus > Methanolobus psychrophilus. The sequence goes on from CP003083.1 coordinate 1,905,626, forward strand.
AACCGACTCCCGGAGGCATTTTTGACAGCACTTCGGAGAGTTTTTGTGTGAGCTGTCTCATCATCTCTGTCCGGAGTTGCTCTTCCGTATCAAGCACATCCACATAGATACTTGTGATCCTGATGTCAAGCTGCGTGCACCAAGATATGTAGTCCCTGAGCTTTCCAAAGCCTCCCGGATGAAGGAGGTCAGTCTCGGAAAGTACCAGGGACACATGTTCCGGTACTTTTGCCGAGGTTCTGGTTATCTGCCCCAGGAGGTACTTCTCGTAGAAAGAGGTGATGATGTTCATAGTGTCCTGAAAGATGCTATCTCATCTTAAGCCCGGTCATTTTGCAGTGGAAACTATCTTTACGACATCGCCGTTGTTAAGCTCGTGTTTTTCCCCAAGGCGCATCTTGGTCTTCGCATCGACTGCGTAGAGGAACCTGTCGCCTATGTCCGAGTGTATCTTATAGGCAAGGTCATGGGCTGTTGAGCCTTTCTTCATGAGGAATGCATCCGGAAGCACCCTGTCATTCTTATCTGACCACTTTCCTTCATCTTCCACGGGATATACGATTATGAGTCCGAGCAGTTCGAACACAGCTCTGTTGATACATTCCTGGACGCCTGTGCCGCCTGTCTTTTTGAGGAGCAAGCGCACGCTTTCCAGGCCTTTTTTCTGCGCTGGTGTGAGATTTTCCTTGAGTATGACGAAGTCGTCATCCCCTGAGTTGTATTTTATGGCTCCGCCTTTTGATGCGGATTTGAGTACTATCTCAGCGGCAGCGCTTGTAGGGACTACTATCTGGTCCAGTGCCTTGAGGTTGCTGACAAACTTCTCCGGTGCTATGTCCTCTTTGTTGGCTGCGATCATCGTGGGCTTGCTGATCATGCGCATGACGTCACAGAGGCTGATGAGGTCTTCGTCGGTCCATTTGATGTGGCTGTGGTCAAGCCTGCACTCTGAAAGTGAGCATATGACCTGGTATTCGTCCACTCCTGCGCCTGCAAGCTGGTCGGCGAGTACTTTCTCGATCTTGAGCCCTTCGGCCTGGATCTTGCGTGACAGCTTTTCCCAGTTGCGTTTGAGGATGCCGAACATCCACATGGTTACCTCGCGGTTCAGGAAGTCGATATCTTCCAGGGGGTCATGGCTTCCGATGTCTATGGGATTGCCTTCGATATCGGTGCCTCCTGATGCGTCGATCACGTGGATGATGGCCTGCGCCTGCCTCAGGTCGTCCAGGAATGTGTTACCAAGCCCCTTGCCCAGATGGGCGTCCGGCACGAGTCCTGCAACATCGATAAGTTCTATGGGTACGTAGCGGATGCCTTCAACACAGTGTCCGCAGCTTTTGGGCCGTGCGACACAGGGACATTGCGCACGTACATAGGTGACTCCGCGGTTGGCGTGGATGGTGGTGAACGGATAATTCGCTATCTCCACGTCCGCCATTGTGGCGGCCTTGAAGAATGTGGATTTTCCCGCATTGGGTTTTCCTGCAAGTCCTATGGTCATTGACATGCTTAACTAATCACTGTTGCAGGATTTAACTGTTATCAATGCTTTCCCCTCTCACCCGCAAGTTCAATATCCTCTCAGGCAATAATCTTTATATCTAAGCAGGACATTAGAACACGAACCAAGTGTCCCGGTAGGGTAGCGGATATCCTTGAGGCCTGCGGAGCCTTAGACCCGAGTTCGATCCTCGGTCGGGACGTGAATTTTTATTTCTTTGATAGTTGGTGTTTCTATGCTTCCGGTCAGTCAGCCTTTTCCGATTATATAACAGTTTAGGAAAGAATTTTCTACAAATTAAAGGATAGATCCTGACTTCCCATTGAATTAGGCACAAAGTAGGGACTTTGTAGTCGGTAGCCCTCGTTTTTACCTTTTTTGCTGTGCCTGTGAAGTGGGCACATGTTGTTCTATTCTTTTTCACGATGAAGAGGTATAAAAACAATCAAATTTAAGTGTATTATGCCTAACAAATTGGGAAACCAGGATAGATAAAAAAGATATTTTGTATATAACCAAAATGGGTTTTTAAAAAATTGTATTGGAAACTTTTCCTTTACTTGTGAGACTGGGAAAAAATGCGGTGACGAATCGCACAAGTGGAGACGAGTAGTAGAGCAAAAAATCAAATTAAAAAGGTTTGTATTCAGATGTGACCTGCTTTTTATAAGCAAGCCACTCCTATATACTGTATTAGATATTATTCTTTTTGAGTTTCAGGTTCATTTAATTATTCATCAGTAACAGGTCACTTATTTGCATTCTTCTGAAAAATGTAGAATGCATAACCATATTCATCTGGGTATTCTCTGAAGAGCTCTATCTCTTTTCTGTTAAAACTAAGTATCGTTTCTGCATCGGTGTTTCCTTTATAGCTATCACTGATGTCATCGACTCTTTTTTCCAGATGAGCGTAAAAATCATACCAAGTAGAAGCTGGCAGTTTAAAGTGGTCAATGATATCATATCCTACTGCCGTGATAACTTTTTCAGTGTCAGGTATGTTCATGATACCAGGATATATATCCTGCCAGAATTGAAGCACTTTCGAAGAAGGTTCATCCGTGAACCATGTGTTCTCTGTCACTGCCATATAACCCCCTTCTTTCAGAAACTGTTTCCAGTAGCTAATTCCTTTTTCAAAACCAAGGATAAAGATGGAGCCTTCTGCCCATACAATGTCGAATTCTTCTGCTTCAAAAGGCAGGTCATCCATGGAAGCACAAACTGTGCTAATCCTGTCATCAAGTCCTTCTTTAACTGCATTTTCCATCAGTTTATCCAGAAAAGGCTGGTAAATGTCAGTTGCAGTGATGTGACAATCGTTGCAGATCTTAGCAAGATGTATTGTCTGCATGCCCACACCACAACCAATGTCAAGGATCTTAGTGCCTGCAGGAAGGGAAGAAAGCAAATTAAAGGCTTTTTCAGTACATTCATTACTGCCAGGACCCTGCCTGGGCAATCCATCAAATATCTCAAAAATTGGCGATTTTGCCATAAAGGTTGTAAAGAAATAACTATTTAAATCTTTTGTGGTCTCAGGATAATGATTACGCTTTCATCAATGTGTTTCTTAAGATTCTTCAAGCCTTCTAACTTGATTCTGATTTGTTCTTCTTATTATATCTCTCACACTTCCTTTATTATGGGTTAAATGAACCCTGACTTACCGACACTATGAAACTCGTATCTACCGTCCATATTTTCAACTTCTTCCCGTGCTAAAAACTCAGCTTCCTCTTTTGATGCTGCATATATTCGATGACAAAAAATAAATCTGACTTCAAATTCTAGCATTTTGTTTCCTCCATTATGGGAAACTGGAAACCCAGCTTAGGATAGTCAGCTTTTTGAGCAGTTGATTTTTCCATATCTTTCGCTCTTCTGTTACACTGATGTACTTCCTTGGATTGTGAAAGGACCTTACTGCAATCTTGAGATACCTAGATTCCTGAAATCCGCAGGAGCGATTTACCCTGCTGGAAGGTCTCGACAATAATAGTATCCTAGCAGGATCCTGAAGAGGACTGCGATATCCTGTAGCCTTAGATTCTTGTTGCGTTACTGATATTGCCGGATGATACCAGAATCGACAAGATTTGACTGAAATTAATAATAACTATAGTTTACTATAAATAATTATAAGTAAATTATAATTCTGGATTTCAGGAGGAAACATCGTGGGTTCTACTAATGATCAAACAACAATACCAACTACAAAGATTGTGAGGGACCGGCTGAAAAGCTATGGTCAGAAAGGAGAGACCTATAGTGAGATCCTGGAGCGTCTCATGGATGCTGTCGATAAGGATGAATTTATGGACCGCATGTACAGGCGCTTGGAAGAAAAGGACCAGTTCGTTTCACTTGATGAAATATAAGTGAGTAAAATGAGATATCGGATAAACGTGCATCCGCACGTAAGGAAATTCCTGAGCTCACAGGACCTTGAAACAAGGAACAGGCTTGTAGAAGGTCTATTTTTATGAAATGGTTATCCTCCGAATGAACCTGTTCTGATCTCTCCTGTACGTTTGTAGGAAGCAACGATTACCCCGTTCGGTGAACTTTTCAGATCGTGCAAAGTAAACACAGCAGGAATAGTGCCTTCGGCAAACAGGCGCTTGCCTGTTCCGAGGGTGACAGGGAATATCTTGAGCCAGAGCTCATCAACAAGATCGTGTTCCAATAGTGTCTGAATGAGCTTGCCGCTGCCGTGGACTTGCAGCTGCGGACCTTCCTGTGCCTTGAGTTCTTTTATTTTCTCAACGACATTGTCTTTCAACTGGACTGAATTACTCCACTCAAGCTGCATCGGAGAATGAGAGACTACATACTTCTTTGCCTTGTTGAGTGCTTCTCCATCTTCATTATGGTCTGGCCAGTACCCGGCAAATAACTCATACGTTTTCCTGCCAAGCAAAAGGTCAAATGGTTTGTTCATCTGCTCGGTCATCACCTTGCCGAGAAAGTCGTCAAAGTATGGAACTGTCCAGCCGCCATATCTGAAACCGCCCGATGTATCTTCCTCAGGCCCGCCGGGAGCCTGCATAACACCGTCAAGTGTTATAAAAGATAGGACAATGATCTTTCTCATAATGTTTCCTCCCCTGAATCTAAAGTGCTTTATTTTATATTTGCTAAATACCATATTCTTTTTTCGGCTCTATGTTCTCTGGTGTTGGTTAGCATGCAGGCAGCTATCATTGTTAAATTGCTGTAACAATTATGCAATGTAAATCTGCAGAGCCAGAACGTCCTGCTTAAAAAGGCATTCCCGATTCACCTCATTTAAATAGAGAATTTCACATTCTGGTACTATGAACGATCCAGAAATTGACACATATATCCAAGAGGCTGAAGAGATCGAAGAAATGTACATGGACCTGCTGGAAGGTACGACCCAGAAAAGGATGAGGCGTGCTGATGATGGTCCTTCGGGATTGCAGAATGTCGAATATAAAGTTTGTATCATCAATTCTAAGAACGAGCTGCTGCAAAGTACCCTTTTGAGAAAGTACGAGGTCTGGTATGAAACTTGCCGCAAACTTGCTCTTGAATATCCGGGCAGGGGCAGGAATGAGAAGTATGAGGATTTCACAGGTATGTACGAGAGGATATTGAGCCTGATCGATCTCAAAGACCCTGCCACGAACTCTAATGAGAAGAAGCATTTAAAAGACGGATTCATCTTCTGCTTTGATGCTCAGGTCCGCATGTTGCACACAATAGGGCCTATTATCGCCTTAAGTAAGAGCAACTACGAGAGAATGATAGCAGCAGATCTGGTGAATTCCGGACTTGAAGAAGCTGAAAGTTCATATCAGCAAGGATCTATCCGCCATGCTGGTATTATCGCAGGCTCCGCTCTTGAAAAATACTTAAGGACATTGTGCGAAGTGAACGATATTGGATTGGAACCTGAAGATACAATGGTCACAATGGCTCAAAAGCTTCTTGGATCCAATCAGCTGCAGGATTTTGATACAGGGATCCTTGGATCAATGGACCATCTCGCAAGTTTAAGGGATAAATGCACCTGCCCGGATGAAGAGCTACAGGAAGACGAAGTCCGGGAATTGATTGACAAGACAAGGGAAATAACGTTCCTGGCTTTTTGTTGAATTCAATTATATTTTCCCCCACCACCACAAATCTATATACTCCTCCATATTTCCCATGCCTCGCATTAATATCTAATCAATTCAATATAATATTGCAAGGGATTATTATCCTGTGTACGGCTGAAGACGATTCATACCAGTACGAAAGACATGGATGCAATAACCTTTGACGGCTCATGCACACCGAATCCGGGAGGATGCATGGGGTTGGGTTGGGTTGTAACTTTACAGAACAACTCTTTCTCAATACTCGGAAACGACCGGCTTGATAAAGACAACAGCAACAGCGCTCTTTTTGCAGAATATCTCGCCCTTAAGAAGGGCATGCTTGAATATGTCAGGGCTGAGGGGCAGGGACCTCTTGTTGTTATGGGGGATAGCCAGACGGTGATCTACCAGCTGCGGGGTATCTACCCTGTCATGAATGATGACATCTGGAATATCTACCGGGATATTGTCGCCATCATCAGGGAGTATGAGCTCGATGTTCATTTCCGTTGGGTTCCCAGGGCGCAGAACCAGCAGGCTGACCGGCTGTCAAAGACCAAGGGTAAGGTCCGCATACTCTATCCGGATGACCGGGAGTTTCTCATCTCTTTGGAGGACGCTCCGGTATCGGGAAATCTCAGGCAGAAGATAGGCCGGATGAACTCCGTCCCATTTCCGGCTAATTCCATGTTCAAAGGCTTGCATACGGCCTCAAGGGACATACTATCCGACAAGGGCCTGTTCGAACTGCAGGCAATGGCCGGGGACAAAGCCGTGAGAATGGTTGCTGAAGCATTCCCTGGAAAAAAGGAGAGAAGCAAACATTATCAGGCGCAGGCACTCCGGTGGATGCTCAGGGGCCTTTCAATGGACCTGGCAATCCATAAAATGCGATTCGATATCCTGAATAACAAGAAGCAGGGCAGCAACAGCAGCGCCGGCAAGACCAAAAACCGCAACCTCCGGTCCAAAAATAAGGTGAAAGCCTCTGGAGCCAAATATTACCTGAACAGGAGAACTTACGCATTCTAAATGTCCTTCAAGTATGATTCCCAAATCAAAAAAAATGAGTGCCGAACTCACTCATTCCTGCGCCTGAAGATAAATGCCAGTCCTATTATCGCAGCCATGGGCAAGGCAATTGTCGGGAACTCCGGTATCTCGTTTGTCACACGCACCAGGCCGGCATCCCATGTATAATCTTCTTCACCGTTCAAAAGGTTTGTACGCTCGGTGAGACCTGTTATTGGATTGGCATCACTGTCAGTGGCATAATGTCCGATGTCTGCAAGAGTGAATCGCCATCCTGCGGCCAGCACGAACTCTATATAATAACTCTGGCAATTGCCAGGTACTCCTTCAAAAACGTAAAATCCGGTTTCATTAGTTATAGTTGTGGCAACCTTCTCATTTGAACAACTGTTGTAAAGGTTCACCGTCACGCCTTCCACGCCGGGCTCTCCCTCATCCTGTATTCCATTGAAGTTTATGTCTTCCCACACACGATCGCCAATCTTTCCAAACTCGCATGATCCGGAATTGGCCAAAGCCTGGGATGATGATGCTATCAGCAAGGTTATGACAATCAATGCTATCCCCAATGATCTCAATCTATACGTTACACTATTCGTACTATTTTTCATCATATTTCACCACCACTTTTTAGGAAATAGGATATTTCCCATTAATTTGCAAGACGTTCTTCTATAAGAATGTTCCTAAATTGAGTTAAGTAACAGCGTTACGTAGGCTTGATCTGTCCCGGTTCAGGATCTTTTGGCTGGCATGGGTCTGGCGGCTTTATGCAGCGGACTTCCCGATATTTATGGAATCAATATTCTCTGACGTGGATAAGTGCGAACTGCACTGAAGTTTACACAATTCTTTAATAAGTAGACTCCCTAGATGTACTGAGAACAACAACAGGTGTGATTTATGAAAAAATCTTTGATCTATATTTCAATAGGGCTGCTGGTTATCAGTTCGCTCTTTGTATCAGGTGCAATGGCAGATGGCAGAGTGCCTTTGATCCAATCGCTCAACACAGAAGTAAAGATGGCCTCCTCTGCAGGCTCCGGTGTATCTTCCGAGCCCGCCTACGCAGGAGACATGGCCATCTCCACGGATATGGCGATCTATCCTTATCCTTATGGGGAAATGAGCAAAATTGTCGTAAAACCAAGTTACTCTAATGTGAGGCTGCAACCCGGCGAGAGCAGGGAGATAAAGGTCAGTGTCACCAACCGGGGAGATGAAACCGCTTCCATCGATCCGACACTGGTCATCCAGCCCTACACCCAGAACTATCTCAAGGATGAATGGGTAGTCGTAACACCAACATCAGCTGAACTTGCGCCGGATGCAAAACAGGAGTTCCTTGTCAGGATAAGCATTCCCAAAAATGCAGACCTGGGATACTATTATGCAACCATGGCCTTTGGAGAGTTTGATGCACAGAACTACAGCATGTATCCTGTGTACGGCGGCTCCCTGGAGATGTCAATAGATGTCTGGACCCCTCCAAGCGTCCAGATCGGGACAACCTACATCAATGACCGCGTCGAGGCAGGCAGCAGTTATGACTATGAAGTCAAGATAACCAATGTGGGCAAGCAGGACATCGCAATGGACCCCGAAGTGCTCATAAACAATATTTACTATGCTGAGGCTGTGTCTTCGGTCAGGTATGGAGGTGCTTCAATGGCTGTAATTGATGAGAGCGCCATCACGGTGGATGCTCCTTCTGTAATCAAGGCAGGTGAAACGGTACTTGTAAAAGTAAGGCTGGACGTACCTCAGGATGCAACTGGCTCTTTCAGCGGTACCATTGACCTTGGGATAGACGATCCGGCCCTGCGTGACTGGCAAGGCCAGGTGCAGCTGTACTTCACAGTATGGGAGCAGCCCTCTGAAGCTTTCGTCAGGGAGTTCACAACTTACACCGACGGTACAATGAGGATAGAGATCACGACAAGCGTATATGATTATGGCATCTATGGCGCCAGGTCATCCAGTCTGTCCCCCTCGTTCGAAGTTTCAATGAAGCAGGGTGGCCAGCCGGTAGATATGCAGCTCGTCAGGACAACCACAAAGGGCCAGGTCACCTACGGTACGAGTCCTATGGAGCCGATGACCTCTCCCGCATCCTTTGGTTATCAGAGCACTGGCACGGTTTATACTGAAGTCTATGAGGTCTCAGGTGTCGCAGGCGAATGGACACTGAGTATACTTCCGGTAAATGCAGATAACTTTGAGTACAGCATTACAACGGGTGATCAGGACTGAGACAGGGCAGATGGCCCTGTCCTCTCTCCTTCATCCTCTTTTTTGATGTGGTTCATTCTGACTTCAATTGGTATTGTTTTCAACAGGAGGTGGCCTGATGAGTAGATATGCATGTCCCGGAAATGTGAGAATTATGATTGTTTTTACTATATATTTACTTATGATAATGTCTGTGGTTTTTGCAGGATTGATAGCTAATTAAGAATATTAGTTTCCATCCTTTCAGTGATGTATTTTTATGTTTTTGATGATGCGCAGCTATTATAATAGATAAGTATTTATATTTATTTTTCTAATTAGATATTATAGGTTGTTCATTAGGAGTATTATATGAACAAAAAAGATGAAACCACCTTCAATGAGTTTAAGGAAATATTCCATCGGTATCTTGACACAGATGATCTTTCTGATCAGGAGTTCCTTCTCCGGCATGACATGATCCAGTTCATTAAGAACGCGTGTATAAGGAGCCTTGTGGTCTGCTAGACCCTGGCTTTTCCAGGGTAATGGCAGGCCTTGGAAAGTTTTACCGGGGATAGATATCCTGGTCCCTGCAGGATCATATAGCCCCTGCTGCCCTTCTTTATGTCTTACGATGCATGCCTGACACAGCACGGGTTACTTTGGGACAAAATACTTATTTGCATTGCCTACCATCTTTTAATCAGGATAGAGATTCCTGCGGCGGTGTATTATTATGGGTAGGCCAGATATCTTTCTTGAGAAATCAAAGAATAACACGTTCAGATCATACGACGTTCCCCTGCTGATGAAGAACCTGCATCAGGATGCGAGGCAGGGTGTCATAGACCTGAATGATGATGATGTCCAGTGGTTCAGGACGTATAGTTTCGCTTTGCAGCAACTGGAACTTAATACGGGCGGAAAGTCTCCCAATTTTAATGAGAGTCAATGGGGAGGCACTATTGAGGATTTCGGTAAAGTCAAGGCCATGGTTGACGAAATGGAAAGTGCTCTCGTGATAACTAACGTGGGATGGAATGCGGGAAGTAACTCTCTATTCAATGCCCCCAATCCGGGTATGTCCTTTTTCAACATCCCTGATCTGGCACGTTACAGGCAGCATGTGTATTACCTTATAGGTGCACATCTGGACAAGTTATACAACAGGTCCTGATTTATTTTATCTTCTGTTTCTTATTTTAGTCTGGGATACTGACCGGTTATCTTTATATAGAACTGCTTGCATTTAGATTGAGCAGCATGAGTATCCCGGATACTCAATGGCAACTAACACTAACTTTCTACCTCGGTAGAATGATTCATGATTATAAGGAGGTTATAATTTGGCAGGACAGCCCAGGTTTTCAGGAAGCAACAGCAGGAGATCATCACGCGGAAGGGATGCGCAAAGCATCAATATCCTTGCAGGTAAAGCCGTAGCAAAGGCAGTAAGGACCACCCTTGGCCCCAAGGGTATGGACAAGATGCTTGTAGACTCATTAGGTGACATTGTTATCACTAATGATGGTGCAACGATTCTCAGGGAAATGGATATCGAACACCCGGCAGCAAAAATGGTGGTCGAGGTCGCAAAGACCCAGGATGACGAGGTCGGCGACGGTACTACTACAGCAGCCGTACTTACAGGAGAACTTCTCGCAAAAGCTGAAGAGCTTCTTGATAAAGGCATTCACCCCACAATAATCGCCTCAGGATACAGGCATGCTGCAAAGAAATGCGCTGAGATCCTCGATACGATCACAATAGACGTTTCCAGGGATGACAGGGAAACACTGAAAAAACTTGCCAGGACCGCCCTTACAGGTAAAGGCGCAGGCGAGTACAAGGAATTCCTTGCAGATCTAGTTCTCGATGCTGTTCTCTCGGTTGCCGAGGAAACAGATGATGGTACCAAGGTTGATGTCAGTGACATAACCATCGAGAAGAAGGAAGGCGGAAGTATTCTTGATACGGAACTGGTTCCAGGTCTTATAATTGACAAAGAGCGTGTCAGGCCAAACATGCCAAAGAAGATCGAAAATGCGAAGATCCTGCTGGCGAGCTTTGCAATAGAGTTCCATAAGATCGAAAAGGATGCAGAGATCAAGATCACCTCTCCAAACCAGATGCAGCTCTTCGTAGAGCAGGAAGAGAGAATGGTCAAGGAGATGGTTGACAAGATCATCGCAAGCGGCGCAAATGTTGTGTTCTGCCAGAAGGCCATTGACGACCTTGCACAATACTATCTTGAGAAGGCTGGTATCTACGCATGCAGAAGGATCAAGAAGAGCGACCTCCAGAAGCTGGCAAAGGCAACAGGAGCGACCCTTTTCCAGGATGTCACTGACATCAGGCCCAGTGACCTTGGAGCTGCCGAAATTGTAGAAGAGCGTGACGTTAACGGTGCCAAGATGACCATCCTCACCGGATGCAGGGAAGAGAAGACAGTCTCCCTTATTCTCCACGGTGGTACAACGCACATCGTTGATGCACTCAAACGCGCACTCAATGATGCATTATGTGTTGTGGGTGTAGCGCTGGAAGACCGGAAGATCGTCGCAGGCGGTGGCTCTCCGGAAATCGAGCTTGCACTCAGGCTCAGGGAATACGCAGCAACTCTCAAGGGCAGGGAACAGCTTGCTGTCAGCAAGTTTGCAGAAGCCTTCGAGATCATTCCTCAAACCCTTGCTGAAAATGCAGGTCTGGACGCTATTGATATGCTTATCGAACTGCGTTCCCAGCACGAGCAGGGCAACAAGAATGCAGGTCTTAATGTTTACACCGGTCAGGTAGTGAACATGTACGATATGGATGTCCTTGAACCTCTCAGGATCAAGACCCAGGCTATCAATGCTGCAACAGAGGCAACCGTAATGATCCTCAGGATCGATGATGTGGTTGCAAGCTCCAGGAAGTCAGCAATGCCTCCCGGAATGCCCCAGCCTGGCATGGGTATGTAATTTCCCAAAAGGCCCATTTGTATATAGTGCCGGTACTCCGGCACAATTATATTTTTTCGATTCCAGCTCTTTTGTTTTGATTTTCACAAATCCTTTTCTGGCATTTTCAGGTTGTATTGTAAACCTGTATTCTTCTATTCTGTTTCAAAGATAAGTTTTTTATATCATGTAAACCATGTGAAAAAAAAGGTTGACAATGCTTGTGTGCTCTGTATTGCCTGTGTTCATATGAAGCTTTGCAGTTTTATGCAGTCTGTGTTGCTCCTTATTGTAAACCTTTGTGATATGTATCGTAGCGAACATGGGAAACAGGAAGACGATGGACCCGGGGTAGACAGAAGGAGTCAAGGAAGCATATAAAAAAGGAGCATAACTGTGAATGAAAGTTACCTTCACGAAAATCATTATCAGAGCGATGTAAGGAAAATGGCGATGGCATCTCTTTTTGCTGCGCTGATAGCTGTAGGTGCATTTATCAGGATACCGATTCCCATCAGCCCTGTCCCGGTAACTTTGCAGGTGCTTTTCATATTCCTTGCAGGGGCAATGCTTGGTGCACGGTGGGGGCTTGTGAGTGTAATAGTCTACCTGCTGCTGGGTATTGTAGGGCTGCCTGTATTCTCAGGTGGTTCCTCGGGTATTGGCGTGCTTTTAGGGCCCACAGGTGGCTATCTGGTGGGTTTTGCAGTTGCTGCTCTTGTTATCGGTGCATTCTCTGAGAAGTTAGGCACTTCCAGTGTGCTCAAAAATGCTGTATTCATGTTTGCAGGGTTGCTTATAATATATTTCTTTGGAGCAACTTATCTGATGTATGTTGCACAGATATCAATGGACAGCGCGATAGTATTGGGTGTTCTCCCCTACCTGCCAGGGGATTTGCTGAAACTGGCCCTCTCTTCATTTATAGTTGCAAAATATCCGGTTGAATGACTCTATGATTGAAATATGCAACCTTCTCCACAGTTACCCGGATGGGACTCCTGCGCTGAATTCAGTGAACCTGTATATCGGCAGAGGGGAATTCGTTGTAATTGCAGGCAGGAACGGCAGTGGTAAGTCCTCTCTGGTCCGGCATATGAACGCTTTGCTCCTGCCGTCCGGAGGTTCTGTATCTGTCAATGGGTTGTGTACATCACAGAAGAAACACCATCCTGACATTCGCAGGGCTGTTGGCATGGTCTTTCAGAACCCGGATTCGCAGTTCATCGGGATGACCGCTGAAGAGGATGTAGCTTTTGGCCCGGAGAATCTGGGTCTTCCTCCTTCTGAAATAAGGGAGCTTGTGGAAATGTCCCTGGAGACGCTAGGTATTTCCGAACTTCGGTCCCATTCCCCTCGCTCCCTGAGCGGTGGCCAGAAACAGAAAGTTGCAATTGCAGGCGTGCTTGCAATGGAGCCTGAGTGTATTGTCTTTGACGAGGTCACTTCCATGCTTGACCCCGTCTCAAGGAAGTGCGTGCTTGATGCTGTAAAGCGCATCCATGCAAAAGGCACTACTGTAATTTATGTTACTCACCGGCTCGAAGAGGCTATGAATGCTGATCGTCTGGTCGTCATGGACTCAGGCAGGGTAGTGGCCGATGCATCTCCGCGTGATGTGTTCATGCAGCCTGATCTTGAAAAGCATGGCATCAAGCTGCCCCCGGTTGTGGCACTTTCACGAATGCTTACAAGAGCTGGTTTTCCTGGTATCGGACTGGCTCTTACAAAAGATGAACTGCTGGAGGCTCTGTGTCCATAGATATAAGGAATCTGACCTTTAGATACAACCCGGGCACTCCTCTTGAGAAGACCTCTCTTAAAGATATCAGCCTCTCCATTAACAAAGGTGAGTTCGTTCTCATTGGAGGTGAGATCGGCTCCGGTAAATCGACACTTGTCCGACATTTCAACGGCCTGCTCAAACCTTCTTCAGGGCAGGTGACAGTCGACGGCATGGCAGCCCATGCGAAAAAAGTTAAAGCCAGGGTGGGTGTGCTTTTCCAGTTTCCGCAAAAACAACTGTTTGGGAGGACCGTTTTTGAGGATGTGGCCTTCGGCCCGCGGAATTTTGGTTTAAGGGGTAATGAGCTGGAAGAACAGGTGTATTCTGCACTGGAACTCCTCGGGTTTGACAAAGAAATTTGCTCTAATTCACCTTTTCACCTTAGCGGAGGTCAGATGAGGTTGGTTGCTATAGCAGGTGTTCTGGCCTCCAGGCCCGAATATCTTGTACTGGATGAGCCTTTCTCCGGACTTGACGCTGAAAATCGGACTCTCCTTTTGTCTGCACTAAGGCTCCTGAATTCAAGGGGAACTTCTGTTATCGTTGTCTCCCACAGGATATCCGACCTGCTCTCTGTTGCAGACCGGGTTTTCCTGCTCGATCAGGGAAATCTTGCATTTAGCGGGACCCCTGCTGAGTATGTAAAATATGTACCTTCTCTCCCTGAAATTACATTCCTTATGAAAGAATTGCGCAGTAAGGGTTTTGATGTAAGGGATGACATTTTCCACATAGATGATGCCTTCAGTGAGATTTCCCGCGTTTTAAACACAAAGGAGGCAGTGGGGAGATGAACAATCTTTTCTTCAGGTATGTTCCGGGTAACTCTATCATTCACAGGCTCGACCCCCGGGTAAAAATAACCGGAATGCTGATAGCAAGTATCAGTATCTTCATCTCTTCATCTTTCCGGGAAATGGCTGTCGCAGCCCTTGTATTCTTTTTACTGATCCTGATTTCATCCATATCTGTCAGGGTCATCCTCGGTGCAGTCAGGCCGATGTTAATGTTCCTGGGTATTATTTTCATCCTGCAGCTTTTCCTTACTGAAGGGGATCCGCTGTTCTCCCTGATGGGCCTTGATGCCACCTACGAAGGACTTGCCCTTGGAGCTCTAATGAGCATGCGATTCCTTTTCCTGCTGATGTTCGCTTCACTTCTCACGGCCACTACAGCTCCATCGGTAATGACAACGGGAATAGAAAAAATGCTTCGGCCCCTGCCTCTGAAGAGACTGGGGATCTCATCCTTTGACCTTGCAACCATGATGTTCCTTTCATTACATTTTGTACCCCTTCTTTATGGAAGTTTCAGTCATCTCCGGGATGCACAGGTCTCGCGTGGCCTGGACATGACTCGAAATCCTTTCAAAGCTGTGTATTCTCTCTCCGTCCCGATGGTCCGCACTGCTTTCACCTCTGCAGAAGAAGTGGCTGTTGCCATGGAAAGCCGCTGCTATCAGGGGGTAAACCGCAGCTCCCTTAATGAGCCTGTGATGCAGAAAAAGGATCTTGCAGCTTTACTCATTTTTGGTATTGTGATGTTCTTACTGGTTTAAGGGCCATTTTGCCTGCATGCCTGTTTATCTTCCGGCACACATAAATACATGCACATATGTTCATATATTCATGACTGAAAATGTCGAGCATGTATGTGCTGATGAAAGATCGATATCCCTGTTATCGCAAAGCGTTCCTTCCGAAGAGGAACTTTGCAGGATGTGCAATATCTTTAGTGCCCTCCAGTCCGAGACCCGCCTGAATATACTGTTCCTGCTTTCCCGGGGCGGCCTCTGTGTCAAGGAACTTGAACAGGTACTTAGCATTTCCCAGCCGGCCATCTCCCACAGCCTGCGGACACTTCGCCAGCTTGATCTGGTGCGTGTGAAAAAAGAAGGCAGATTTGCAGTCTACCATATTGCTGACGAACATGTGCAGACCTTTGTTGAAATGTGCAGGAAGCACGTCTCTGAGTGTGAATGATCATGATGGGAACTATCCTCCTCGCATTTGAAGGCATTGCGATGGAATCCTGGCACCTCTTTGTTGAAATGGCTCCCTATCTCTTTCTTGGATTTGTGATAGCAGGTCTTCTGCACGTGTACATTCCTGAAAGACAGATCATGAAGTATCTTGGCAATTCCGCGGGAAAGATCAGGTCGGCGTTGCATGCAACATTGCTGGGTATCCCTATACCTCTCTGTTCGTGCGGTGTAGTGCCCACTGCGCTATCCCTGCAGAAGAAGGGTGCTACAAAGGGTGCCACTTTGTCCTTCCTTATATCCACTCCTGAAACCGGTGTGGATTCAATTACTATAACCTATGCCCTGCTTGACCCTATAATGACAGTGTTCCGCCCGCTGGCAACTCTTGTAACAGCTCTCTCGGCAGGGATAGCAGAGAACTTCCTCAATCATGAAAAACCTCTTATCCCTGAACAAAAAGCTGCTGATAAAAAGAACATCCTGATGATGCAGCCTTTAGTACCTTTGGCTGCATGCAGTGATGCATCCTGCTCCTGCCAGCCTTCTCCTGTGAAAGATAATGTCCTGTCCGGAACTGCCCGCTTTAAAGACGGCCTGAGATATGCCTTTGTCGAGCTTCTGGGCGACATCTCAAAATGGCTGGTAGTTGGCATAATTCTTGCAGGCATCATTTCATATGCAGTGCCTTATGAGCTTGTGAGCTCTTACCTGGGCGGTGGCATTGCCTCTATGATGTTCATGCTAATAGTTGGTATCCCTCTATACATCTGCGCCACGGCATCCACACCGCTGGCTGCAGCTCTCATAGCAAAAGGAATGAGCCCTGGAACAGCATTCGTTTTCCTGCTTGCCGGACCTGCAACCAACGCGGCGACTATTACCATGGTAACGAAATTTCTCGGCAAAAAAAGTGCTGCAATCTACCTTGGAACAATAGCAATTTGCTCATTGGGCTTTGGGCTACTGCTTGACCTGATATATTT
This sequence comes from Methanolobus psychrophilus R15, assembly GCA_000306725.1. GTDB lineage: Archaea > Halobacteriota > Methanosarcinia > Methanosarcinales > Methanosarcinaceae > Methanolobus > Methanolobus psychrophilus. The sequence continues at coordinate 1,922,186 of CP003083.1, forward strand.
CAGAATGGGCATCGAGGCAAGTGCTGTGGTCGGCAGTGCAAGCGAGGTATTACCGGAACCGGTGAAGATTGCATTCGCACTGTCACTCATTCCGTTTATCGTGTACGGTATATCCAGAAAGCAGTGCAGGCAGTAAAGCTGCATTAAGGCTTTACTTTTTTCCGATAAGGACTTCGGTAGATTTAACTATTGCAAAGACCTTGTCCCCTGGCTGGATATCAAGCCTTTCGACAGCCTCGCTGGTAATGATGGATGTCAGGACAGAGGGCTCGATCTCAAGTGTTATCTTTGAGACTAGTCCTTCACGCTCCACTTTAGTCACTTTACCCGGTATCCTGTTACGTGCGGATATCTTCAGCCCGATATTCTCCCAGGAGCCTTCGTCTTTCATAGTATCTTCAAGGAACTCCCTGTTGTGCTCGTACTCCCGTATAAGATGGCGTCCCTCCTCTGTCAGGAAAGTGCCCTGGTCCTTACCTCCTCGTACGGTTGTCACAACGTCCTTCCCCAGTCTTTCGCTCATTGTATTGAGCACATTCCATGCATGCTTATAGGAGATATCCAGTTTCCCGCAGGCTTTTCTGAGAGATCGTTCCTCATCAATTGCTTTGAGCAAAGCTACTTTCCCGGCACCTATAAGCGGTTTCCCTTCCGATGTCAGCCAGACCTTTGTTTTTGTTTCCATGTCCTTCATCTAACACTCTTTCATTTGAGGTCTTCTTCATCGAATATAAATAGTTCGTCAATGCTCGTTTGCAGGCATTTTGCAACCTTGCAGGCAAGTTTGAGTGAGGGATTATATTTGCCTTTCTCAAGGAATCCAATGGTTTCCCTTCTTACTCCCACAAGAGTGGCCAGATCTTCCTGGGTCATATCGTATCTCGCCCTCAGTTCTTTTATCCTGGTCTTCATCTTTGCCTCTTGATCACTCAACATCACCTTTTCTGAAGAGGTACCACTGGAAACCTTTTGCAGTGACCGCCATTACAAGGATGAGCAGTCCCAGTACCTGATCGACTGTCAGCTTCACGAGTTCGAAGTAGTTCACCCAGAATAGAACAGCGAGTAGAATAAGAGTGACGAACCATGAATAAGAGAGTCCGTAAGAGCCTATCCTGACAGTTCTTTCATCCTTCATCGGCCCGTTTCTGAATCTCTTTGCCCTTATATATGTAACAAAGATGATCACACCACCGACGTTGATAAGGCTGATAGCTATTTCCTGATTGTTCTTAAGGAATGCAACCATGGCTACTCCTGCCATTATCAGGACAACAGCTATGGAGTACATCGTTTTTGTGTATCTTTCCATTTTATCCATTGTTATTCTCCTATATTGATTTCTAACATTATGCTAGAGATTTAAATCTAAATGTTATTTTTTTCTATATTAAAGTGAACTATATCTAACATTGCAACTCCTCTATTTATACTTGTGGACACAAGTTTTTTCCGGAAACGTATTTATTTAGTGAAACCCCCAGTTTTATCTGGGAGATTTGATGTGGCGTTTTCAGCCATAGATTTAAGCAGTCAGGGGGAGCATCATGAAAGTGAATGTGATATTTTACAGCCTCTACGGTCATATCTACAGGATGGCCGAAGCTGTTGCAGAGGGAGCAAGGGAAGTCGAAGGAACTGATGTAGACATCTATCAGGTGGAGGAAACATACACACCTGAAGTGCTGGAAAAATTCGGGGCCACCGAGTACAAAAAAAAGTTCGGGCACATCCCCGTGGCGACACTGGATAATCTTGCAGAAGCCGACGGGATTATCTTCGGCACGCCAACAAGGTTCGGAATGATGATAGCGCAGATGCGTGCCTTCCTTGATATGACCGGGAGCCTCTGGTCAACAGGTGCACTCATAGGTAAGGCAGGCAGTGTATTCACATCCAGTGCCACCCAGCATGGAGGCCAGGAGTCCACTATCCTCAATTTCCACACGACCCTGCTGCATCACGGCATGATAATAGTGGGTGTACCCTATTCTGAAAAAAGGCAGTCCACACTTTCTGAGATCACAGGTGGCAGTCCTTACGGGGCCTCAACCATTGCAGGCAGCGGCCCGGACACACGGCTTCCGAGCGAGAATGAGCTGGCGATTGCAAGGTTCCAGGGCAGGCACGTGGCGAAGATCACGAAGAGGCTCGTGGGGGAATGAGAGCTCTGAACGAATTTCATGTTTATGGGAAGTACAATCGAAAAGCAGATGTTCAGAACCTAATTACACTTCAAACCAGTTATCTGAAGTATCTTCTATCAAGTAATAGTAATCCATTTGTCATCGGTTAAGATACTAAATGCCTAGATAGTGTTATTTCTTATGTCCAAACATGTGGTTTACATTGGAAAATCGCTATGCATGGTATTCAAAGTTGTGCATAAAATTCGTTAACCGATGACAAATGAGGTATATTAATGTTGAATATATTGTTGCGGTTAAGATAAGTTCCGCCGATCCTGTGAATAACGTGAGGGAAGGAGAAACGTATGCTTATTTGGTTGATCGAAATGACTTTAATAGTGTGAAAATCGGGGATAATGTCATTTGCAAAGTTTCGCGCCACAAAAAATCTACAATTAACAGGATTATAGTTCGCTCATAATTGAAACGGGCACGCTAAGGATATGATCGATCATTGGATGCCTGAAAAATGAATTTTTCAGTTCGATAATGTGGCCATAATATTTATAATAAGTTCAGTCAATTGTTCATCACTTCACTGAAAAAAATGGGAATTGGGTTTCAACTTTTCTTTCTTTAATCTAATGGGAGAACAAAATCACATGCACAAAACAAAAATCGGATTAATTATACTTGCACTCCTTCTGACAGGGGTAGCACACGCAAGTGCTGTCAGTGTAAATCTTGGCAGTACTAGTGGAGACGTATTCGAAAGAGTGGCCGCCCTATCACAGTATGGTATTGAGAACTGGACCAATCCAGACAGTCCTATATATGACCCTGCAGTTTTCAAAGCATATGGAAAGGTCTCTCCTATTCACAATGCGACTCAGATGAATGAATTTGCAGATAAATTACGGAGTATCAGGGAAAATTCATGGAATGAGACTGACTTTTATCCGAATGGTCCGGTCGTCCTGTATGGTTCCGGTCCTACAAGAGGCTATTTTTTAGTAGAACTGTATGATGACGGTCGAGGAAAAAAAGCGTACAATGAAAGCGATACCCGAGAGATATACAACATAATAGATAAATATGCACTTAAAGGAGGTATCAAAGATGTCCCTGTCGCCTTCACTCTAATCAACGATACAAGAATAGTAGGTTTTCTGGAGTTTCCTGTTTACATGTATGATGTTGAAGACGAGTCTATGAGCAATAATACCAGTCAGGAGCTAAGCACTGATAATGCAACATTCTCAAACCTTCAAGAGACAAACGACACTAACAAACAGACACCGGCACTTGGAATTTTGAGTGGCTTGCTTGTGGTTTTTGTGCTTGGCCTGGTCTGTAGGAGGAAGCTGTAATTTGTTCTCGTGGTACACTTTGTTAGGTCTTGGCGTAGATCTAAGTCGCACCGCGGCCCATAACTTCAAACATCTTTGAAGTTTAAGCAAAGTATATACGGTCCTGTTCCTTACATCCTAACTAAAGAAAATTCTGAATCGGCATTCTTCCGGGCATCGGATGTGGTGAAAAATGAAACTTGCAGGAATCAGGTCAGGGTCATACATAATCTGTATATTGATAATCTTCTCCCTCTTATCAGGGTGTATAGCTAACCAAAGTGAGCTCTCCTCCAACCTCGCCGGTCCGTGCACCGGCCAGCTTGCAGACGCAGGAGATGAGTTCTTCATACTCGCTCCTCAGGTACTTTTCTCAGGCGGCGAGAGCTCCATAACCATGGCGGCCTTTGAGAATGGCCAGCCAGTCAGCCGCTGCATCGAATATACCCTTGTGGATAAAGATAACAATGAGGTCCCGCTTGTCACCGCATCCACCACGGGTGCAGGAAACTCCGTAGCTTCCTTTGAAGTGCCTGACGTGAAGGAGGGGCGCTATGTGCTCACAGCAAGGCCGGCGGGCTATGAGCGCAATTTCACCGCCACTGTGGAAGTGGTAAGGAACAACCCGCTCTTCATCGAAACTGATAAGCCCATATACAAGCCAGGGCAGACTATCCATGGCAGGATACTGTCCCTCAACAACAATCTGGTGCCCGTGGAACAGGACATCCTGGTCGAGATAACGGATGCAAAGGGCATCAAGGTGTTCAAGGAAGAAATGAGATCTAACGAATACGGTGTCGCCTCTTTCGACCTGCCCCTGGCCTCCGAGCTTAACCTGGGCACATGGAAAATAAAGGCAAGTGCCGGAGATTCAATATCTAATGTGGATATCCAGATTGACAAGTACGTGCTCCCGAAATTTGATGTCACTGTAACCACTCCGCAGGAATGGTTCCTTGTGTCGGATAAGATTACAGGCACTGTATCCTCTTCATACTTCTTCGGCAAGGATGTGGAAGGGGAAGTGCTTGTGGAAGCTTCCCGCTATGTGGGTGAATGGGAGCAGTATGCCACATATAATGCAAAGCTCAGCAACGGCTCCGTGGATTTCGAGCTTCCCGCAGTGGGATATGCAGCAGGCACCTACGGCGCAGGCGGACAGGCAAGTCTGATGCTCAATGTGACAGTTACAGATACTGGTAATCACAGCGAGACCAGTAACAGGCTGCTGACCATAGCCGGGTCGCCCCTGGTGCTGCAACTTATTCCCGAATCAAGTTATATCAAGCCGGGAATGCCTTTTCAGGTGCTTGTGGTGACCAAGGACCCCGGAGGAAAACCCGTTGACACCCAGGTAACCATTGATATGACTTTCAGGGATGATTCCTATCGCGATACTGCGGACCAGCAAACCGTATCTACCAAAAACGGTGTTGCACTCCTTACATACGATGTGCCTGAGTCCGCAATGCAGTGCTACCTCAACGCAGATGCAGGCAATGCATATGCATACAAGGAATTGAATGCGGTTTATTCTCCAAGTGCAAGTTTCATCCATATAAGCCAGGTCAGTGACGGTATCCCGGAAGTGGGGGATGTCATCACTTTCAGGGTGTATTCCACCAATCCGGGAACTGTGTTCTATGATGTGTTCGCTAACGGCAGGACTGTGTATTCAGGAACCAGCAAGGAGCAGGATATCAATATACCTGTTACAATGCAGATGAGTCCGCAGGCAAAGGTCGTGGCTTACACGATCAACCCCAACAGCGAGGTTTCCGTGGATGTGCTTCCCTTTGACGTGCAATTCTCTGCACAACTGGACCTGAAAAGTTCCTTTGATAACGAGTCCGTGGAGCCGGGGAAAAACGTGACCGTTGACTTTGATGCAGGAAGCAGGTCCATGATAGGTTTTTCAATCGTTGACGAGTCGGTATATGCCCTGAGTGAAGGCAGGCTCAATCTGAAGCAGGTATTTGATGAACTCGAAAAACGCTTCATGGAACCCCAGGCGGAATCCCATCCCTACTGGTACCGTGAGGGTGCCTATGAGATGCTGGAGAGCGCGGGTATGACAGTGATGGCATCCCCCGGAATCAGTGTCCCAAAATCTCAGAACAGCGCCGGGTGGGAGGCAGCTAATTTTGCAGGTTTTTTTGTTGACATGGACAAAGCCGAGGCAGTTGCGATGGAAGCCCCTATGATGGAAGCTCCCATGGATGGAGGCATAGTTCTTGATGAAGCTGCTGCAGAAAATACAGGTTCAGGTGCTTCTCTTGCTGAAGTCCAAAGGGTGCGCCAGTTCTTCCCCGAGACATGGGTATGGATGCCTGATATGCTCACTGACGAGGAGGGACTTGCCAGCCTTGAGCTGACTGCGCCTGACAGTATCACTACCTGGAGGCTGCATGCAGTTTCCTCGGGTCCTGAAGGCATAGGTATTTCAGAGGCAAAGCTGAGAGTGTTCCAGGACTTCTTCATCGACCCTGACCTGCCGTATTCGGTTATCCGGGGTGAGGAATTCCCGGTGCAGATACAGGTCTATAATTACCTTGACAGGGAGCAGAATGTGAGGCTCACTCTTTCGGGTGCCGAGTGGTTCGATATAGTGAATGATGATGTGCAGGAAGTGACAGTTGAGGCCAACAGTGTCGGTTATGCAAGTTTCACTATCCGGCCCACGGAAGTTGGCAGGAAGATCATCGAGATAACTGGCCAGACCACAGAAAAGGCAGATGCCGTCAGGAAGGATATTATCGTTGAGCCCGAAGGTGCTACGAGGGAGCTTGTGGAAAACGGTATTCTCAATAATGGTTCTGTGATGCTGGATGTTACTCTTCCTGATGGAATAGTACCGGATTCGGGAAAGGTGCTCGTGAGCTTCAGTCCGAGTATAGTGGCCCAGACCATCAATGGTGTTGACAACCTGCTGGGTATGCCCTATGGATGCGGGGAACAGAATATGATGCTCTTTTCCACTGATGTTGAAGTGCTCCGTTACCTTGAAGCCACAGGACAGGACAACCCCGGACTCAAAGCCAAGGCTGAGATGTACATAGTCACAGGCTACCAGCGACAGCTGACCTACAGGCATAGTGACGGCTCCTTCTCAGCTTTCGGTGAGAGCGACCCTGAAGGCAGCCTCTGGTTGACGGCATTCGTGCTTTCCCAGTTCAGTGGGGCAAGGGACCTTACGACCATCGATGAAGGTATCCTTGCAGAATCAGCTGGCTGGATAGAATCTCACCAGCTGGCTGACGGTTCCTGGGAGCCAGTAGGCTTTGTGATACACCAGGACATGATGGGCGGGGTCAGTGGCACCTATGCACTGACGGCCTATGTCACCCTGGCGCTTGATGATTATGGCTCAGCCAACCCGGTAGTGATGGCCGATGCCCGCAAGTACCTTGAGGATAACCTTGCAACTCAGAAAGACCCCTATGCTCTTGCCATCGGCACTCTGGCTCTGCAGAAGTTAGACAGCCCGTTTGCGGATAAAGCCCTGAACAACCTGCTCGCCATCTCAAAACAGGACGATCATGGTACATACTGGGGTTATGGCGATGGACCGGTGCCAATGCCATACGAGCATCACGGTTATGATTTCATGGTGCCGTCCAGCAAGAACGTCGAGACCACAGCCTACGCCACCCTTGCTCTGATAGATGCAAGGAACCCGGTAGCCAGTTCATCATTGAAATGGATATCCGCACAGCGCAATTCAAACGGCGGCTTTTCCAGTACTCAAGATACTGTCATGGCCTTCAGGGCCTTGATGAGTGCAGCGGCATCAGCAGGCAGGGATGTCGATGCAACGGTAAAGGTCACTGCAGACAATACCACAGTCAGGTCTATAGATGTGAACTCCCGGAACTTCGATGTAGTGCAGATCGTCGAGATCCCTGAGAATACTTCACAGGCCAGGCTCGAAATGGAGGGCACAGGCGAGCTGAGTTACCAGCTGGTGAGGCGTTTCAATGTGATACTGCCGGAAGTCACACCGCAGAAAGAGATAGAGCTTGACGTGAAACACGATTCTGCAAATGTAGCCGTGAATGACATTGTGAACGTGCAGACCCGTGTGAAGTACAACGGTATACGAGGCATCGACGGCAGGGCGACATCCAGCGGAATGATGATCGTTGACATCGCAGTTCCCACAGGCTTCACTCCTGTGACATCAAGCCTCACGGCCCTTAAGGACGAAGGCGTGATAACCCGCTATGAAATAGCAGGCCGCAAAGTGATACTCTACATCGATGACATGCAGCCGGGTGAGGAAATAAATTTCAGCATCCGGATGAAGGCATTGTTCCCGGTGAAGGCTATCGCACAGGAGAGCAGGGCTTATTCGTACTACAACCCACATGTGAGTGCAGAGGCAAGTGGGGTGGATGTGGCCGTGGGTGAATGATAAAGAAGAGGGGAAAATCCCCTCTTATACCAATTTATTAAAAGCGCTATTTTTCAACAAGTTTCATCGTCGCATACCCATCCTTTCCTGATCCACAGCAGGGTATGGGATATGATTCCCAGTACAGGCAACTCTATCAAAGGACCTACGACCAGTGCCAATGCTATTAGCGGCTCCTCCGGAAAGGCCGTGAGTGCGATTGCAAGCACTATCGGGGAATTGCGTGCAAGAGTTGTCAGGTTAAGGCTGGCAGTATCCTGGTAGGAAAAACGAAGATATCTTCCAACTATTTGACCTACAATGAACACTATCACAAAAAAGAGCAACACGGGAGTTATGAGCTTGAGCAATATCAGGGGATTCTGGACCAGGTATTCTCCCTGTGAAGCGAACATGGATATGATCGCAAGGTTCAGAAAAGAGAACTGCACATGATCCAGTTTCGGGAAAACCTTCTCTTCAAGCCAGTATTCCCCCTTTGCTTTTGGCAAGACAACTTTTGAGACCAGGGACAGAATAAAAGGGATAAAGAGCACAAGGATCACACTTTTAATCAACAGGGAAGAATCAATTGTTGCAATTGTTCCTGCAAATATAAGTAGATAAACCGGCAGCAACAGCAACTGGAGAATCAGGTTCATAGGTAGGATGGATGCGGAAAGTGGTACATTACCGCGTGCAATACCTGTAAAAAGAAGGTACCAGTCAGTACAGGGTGTAACCATCAGCATGATAAAGCCAATCCATAAGGCGGGTGTATCCCTTAAGAACAAGAACCCGAGGGCAAAGGCCAGTAGAGGGTTGAATATGAAATTAATGCTCCCGCTGACACCTGCAAATTTCCAGTTCCTGAAGGAATTTCCCAATTGGCTGAGGGGAACCTGCAAGAATAACCCATATAGCATCACCATCAGGAAAGGAACAATAAAAAGAGCCGCATGGTTGTGGATAACCGGAATCTGGCCGAGGATCAATCCTGTAACAACAGACGCTAGTATGATGAAAGATTGGTATTTTTCAATAGAAGCCATAAATTACACCCTGTTATTAGAATAATTGATATCTTACGACCAAAGTATCCATTTTCCTTAATCCTTCCCAGTTTTAAATAGTTTCTGCGGTCCTTGATTAGTTGTCTTACAACAGAATGGGTGACCCATGCGGGCCTGTTGATCCACTTATGCTGATCTTCATATTCCAGGGCGATAAGATAATCAATTATCCGCTGCGCATCCTGCTAATCGCCATACCTCTGATGCTGCATCTTGTAAGTATCATGAAAAGGAATAAGGCTAAGTTCCAGTTTGGGACAAGGGCCTGACTTAACTGCGTAAAAACGTTTGGAACATGGTGTCTGTCCCCAATGCAAACACAAAAATAGTAACAGCCAGATAATTTGGGAAACAAACCATTCAACAGATCATCATGAACCAGATAACGCCTGCCATGCAGCAGTTTTACTCAGCCAAGGAGGAGCATGGGGATGCCCTTATATTTTTCAGGATGGGGGATTTTTATGAATCTTTCGGCGAGGATGCAAAGACCATTGCAAGAGAGCTGGAGATAACTCTCACTACCAGGGGAAGGGACAAGGATGGAAAGGACATGCCACTTGCGGGAATTCCTTATCATGCCATTGACAATTACTTGCCCCGGCTTATAAAAAAAGGCTACAAGGTCGCAATATGTGAGCAACTCGAAGACCCTAAACTGGCTAAGGGTGTCGTGAAAAGAGGGGTAGTGCGTGTTGTCACGCCTGGTACTGCCATGGACCCTTCCATGTTCCCGGATGCCTCGAATAACTATCTTATGGCTCTGTATGGGGAGGGAAAGGATTTCGGTATCGCGTTCCTGGATATCTCTACAGGTGAGTTCCTGACTACCCAGCTTGCAGACAGTTCGCCCTATGACAGGATAGCAAGCGAAGCTGCACGCATGGGTCCCTCTGAGTGCATCATGCCGGCTGCCATGCTTGCCGATGAGAAGCTGGTGGAGCGCATCAGGGAACTGAAGATAATCATTCACAAATACGAAGAAGACGCTTTCGTGCATGACTCTGCTGACAAGGTGCTAAGGGAACATTTCAAAGTTTCCACACTTGAAGGTATGGGATGCAGCGGGCTTCCATTTGCTGTAAGTTCCGCGGGCGCAGCTCTTCAGTATGCCATAGACACGCAGATGCGGGAGCTATCACAGGTACAGCATCTCAAGACTTATTTTGATTCGGAGTTCATGGTGCTGGATGCCATCACCCTGCGCAACCTGGAGATAGTAAAGAATGTCAGGGGCGAGGGCAGCGACTCTACTCTGCTGAACGTGCTGGATGAGACAAGGACACCTATGGGTGGCAGGCTGCTGCAGAAATGGCTGCTCAAGCCTCTTGTATCCGTTGATGATATCAATTACAGGCTGGATGCAGTTTCACAGCTTCTTGGTAATACTCTTGTGAGGTTTGATCTCAGGTCGCACCTGTCTTATGTGAAGGACATGGAGAGACTTGTGGGAAGGGTGCTGTATGGTAATTCCAATGCAAGGGACCTTGTTGCCCTGAGGCGGTCCATGGAGGCCGTGCCGCAAATAGTAGATTCCATGAGGGGATGCGGGAAATCCGAACTTCTGGATGATATCGTTTCACAGCTCTCTTCCTTCACGGAACTGGAGGAACTTACGGAACTGATAGGCAGGGCAATAGTGGATGAGCCGCCGGTGAGTGTCAGGGATGGCGGAATGATAAAGTCCGGCTATAATGAGAGGCTGGATGAGCTTAGGGGTCTGTCAAAGAGCGGCAAGCACTGGATAGCGGAATTCCAGCAGAAGGAGCGTGACAGGACTGGCATCAAGTCGTTGAAGGTGGGTTACAACAAGGTATTCGGATACTACCTGGAGATCACCAAAGCCAATATCTCCCAGGTTCCGGACGATTACATACGCAAGCAGACCATGACCAATGCCGAGAGGTTCTATACGCCCCAACTCAAGGAGCGGGAGAGCGACATTCTCTCTGCTGACGAGAAGATGGTTGCTCTGGAATACGAATTACTGTGCGAGGTTAACGCAGTCGTGGCTTCTCATTCAAAGCAACTGCAGGACACTGCTGCAACCATAGGTATGCTGGATGTGCTCGCCAACTTTGCGGAAGTGGCCGCAAATAACAATTACATCAGGCCCGGCATCACGAACGACTGCAAGCTGCTTATCAGGGACGGAAGACACCCTGTGGTGGAGAGCGCTGTCCGGGGTGGTTTCGTTCCCAACGATACGGACATGGATTGCCAGAACAACCAGTTCATGCTTATCACAGGCCCGAACATGGCCGGTAAGTCCACTTACATGCGCCAGATAGCGATGATAGTAATCATGGCGCAGGCAGGCTCATTTGTGCCTGTTTCACATGCATCCATTGGTATAGTTGACAGGGTATTCACACGCGTCGGAGCCTTTGACGACCTTGCCAGCGGGCAGAGCACCTTCATGGTGGAGATGGTGGAACTTGCCAACATCCTCAATAACGCTACTCCGAGAAGCCTGGTGCTGCTGGACGAGATTGGAAGGGGCACCAGCACCTACGATGGCTACAGTATAGCAAAAGCCGTGGTAGAATACATCCACAGCAAGGGACGCGTCGGTGTGAGGTCGCTTTTTGCTACCCACTACCACCAGCTCACCGAGATTGCAGGCAACCTGAAAAGGGTGAAGAACTTCCACATCGCAGTAAAAGAGGAAGGTGACGACCTGGTCTTCCTAAGGAAGATCGTGCCTGGTGCCACAGACAAGAGTTATGGTATCCACGTGGCAAGGATTGCCGGTGTCCCCCTCAGCGTAACCAAGAGGGCCAGGGAGATACTGGAAGATATCGAGAATGAGAGTGCCATCAGCATGAATGACACCAAGGCCGGCAAGAAGCATCGCAACAATGCGAAGTACACCCAGCTGATACTCTTCGACCAGGCTACCTCTGAAAAGGAAAGCAAGCCGCATCCTGTTGTGGAGGAACTGAGGGAGATGGATGTGAACTCACTCACACCTCTTGAGGCACTCAATAAGTTGAGCCAGATAAAAAGTCGGCTCTCAGGGGAAAGTAGCAAGTGAGTAGGGCAGCCTGTACTCATTTGTTATATTAATCTCTTTGACTTCTGCTGATGCTTTTTTTCTGTAATATTGTCCAGGCACTCAGCACGAGAGCACCGCAGCTTAAAGCGATGATACCCAATATCTGTATCCGGTCCATCCAGTCCTGGGATACCAGCCACATACTATCCGTCGAAAATGCCGGAAAAGCTGTTAAAAGTGCCAGTAAAGGCACTATTCTTTCAATTTCTCCGGTATCTTTCATCTTAGACCTTCTAATTATGTGCTGCCTCTAAAAAGCCAAACAGATATAATTGTTATCTATGGTCCATTCTTTAACGGAAAATGCACATTAATTCAGTCAAGGAAAAGTATGTGTATTTCCTGATACCTCTTAGGAAAGGTTTAAGATTGCTGTACGTGAGAAAGGAAAGTGCGAAAATGACGGACGACGCATGTGATTTACAAGATTCCAGGATACATGTGCTGGACGAGTCCACGATAAATAAGATAGCTGCAGGAGAAGTCATCGAGCGTCCTGCATCCGTGGTAAAGGAGCTTATTGATAATTCAATTGACGCCTATGCAAGTGATATTCGAGTGGAAATAAAGGGGTCTGGCACGAAAAGCATACTTGTTGCTGACAATGGTTCGGGGATGAGCCATCAGGATGCCTCTCTGGCTTTTACCAAGCACGCCACTAGCAAGATAAGCAGCATCGAGGACCTTGACCGTGTCCTTACTCTGGGATTCAGGGGGGAAGCGCTCGCATCCATAGCCTCGGTCTCAAAGGTCGAACTCGTCACAAGGCAGGAAAGCGACATCTCTGGCACGAAGGTTATCGTGGACAGCAGCGGTATCAAAAGCATCTCCTCGGCTGGTTCGGTCGTGGGGACCTCTATATCCGTAATCGACCTATTTTACAGCACTCCGGCGCGGAAAAAGTACCTGAAGAGCCTGCGCACCGAACTTGCCAATATAACTGATGTGATCACGAGGCATGCAGTAGCGCATCCGGAAATATCTTTCACTCTTGTAAGCGACGGCAAGGTAATCATGAGGTCCCCGAGCTCAGGCGACCTTTTTGGCAGCATAGTGCACCTTTACGGTGCAGATGTTGCCCGCTCATTAGTTCCAGTGGAACTACAGTCAGAGTTTGTATCCATATATGGATATATATCGAAACCCGAGCTTACCAGAAGCGGAACGGACCTGCAGGCTTTCTTCATCAATGGCAGGAGCATCTATTCAAGAGCTATAAGCAATGCTGTGAGGTTGGGTTACTACACGCTTCTTCCCAAAGGACGTTACCCGGCAGCCTTTCTGAAGTTTGACATCGACCCAGTTCATGTTGACGTGAACGTGCATCCCACAAAAAGAGAAGTTCGGCTGAGTCATGAAAAGGAGATCGAATCTGCTATTATCGCGGCTGTTGAGCAAGCTCTCAGCACAGCCAGCCTTATACCGGAGCTCAGGGTCACGAAGGAGAGCACCCTCCAGTCAAAGATATATGAGCCGGAGCCAGCGGGACTTCCGGTGGAAAAAAAAGAGGTTGGGGAGTATCATCCGGAAAGTCGTGAACAGCGCGCTGAAGATTACAGGCAGGGAAAGCATCAGGAAGAGCCTGCTCTTATTAAAGAGAACAGTCAGCCTTACCGGTATCCCATGAAAGATACCCAGAAGCGGCTGACGAAGAGTGAGAGGCTTCAGGCGCAGCATGTACCTCCTGTGAGGAAAGGTGAGGTTCCGGATGTGAAGGTGCTTGGGCAGTTCTCCGATCTTTACATAATAACAGAGACAGAAGGGAAACTTGTGCTGGTGGACCAGCACGCAGCTCACGAGCGCATTATGTACGAGCAGGTGCTCAGGATGCGGGATATGGGCTGGCAGGAGCTTATCACTCCCGTGACCCTTGAGCTCAGTACAAAGGAAATGGCCATTATAGAGGACTATATACCTTTCCTGGAGCAGATCGGCTTTTCTATATCCGAGTTCGGGCCCGGCAGCTATGTGGTCACGACAGTGCCAAGCATTTTTGGCAGGCTGGAGGACCCCGAAATCGTTCACGATATCATCTCGGACCTGGTATCAGGCGGGAGGATCAAAGAGGACACACAGGTTTATGACCGCCTGTGCAGCACCATGGCCTGCAGGGCGGCGATAAAAGCAGGTGCGGTGTGCACCCAGGAGCAGATGCTCGGGCTTCTGAGGCAACTGATGTTATGCGACAATCCATATACATGTCCGCATGGAAGGCCTACTATGGTATCCTTCACAAAGGAGGAGCTGGGTAAGATGTTTGGCAGGACATGACTTGTCGGTAAATTTTAAAAGTATGAACTACAATTGACCTGAGATGATCGACCCGGTAAACAAATCCAAGATCCCAGAAGAATGGCTTGAACGCTCACAAATGCCCCGCAAGGAACTGGAAGAAGGCATAAGGAGCGGAATGCTGGTTGTACTTAGCAATGGCTCGGTGTTAAGGAGAGGTTATACTACCGGGACAACGGCTGCAATTGCTGCAAAGGCTGCGGTGCTCTCTCTTGGCACGGATGTAACCCATGTATCCGTGCCCACTCCGGTAGGTTTGCGGGCCGAACTCAATGTCAAAGCAAGCAAGGGGCATGCTGTTGCAGTCAAGATCAATAACGATCATGAATCTGATATCACCCGCGGGCTTGAATTCGCTGCTGACGCCAAGGAAGCCGATGGTATTGTGGTGAATGCCGGCCAGGGTGTCGGTATCGTCACACGCAGCGGGCTTGAATCCAAGAAAGGGCAGCCTGCCATCAATCCGCGGCCCATGGAGCAAATAGTTGCCTCCATAACAGAGGCTGTGGAAGAGCTGAACCTCAGGGGTGCTGAAGTTACCATCTATCTCCCGCAGGGAAAGGAAATCGCGAAGCAGACTCTCAACAATCGCATAGGTATCGTTGATGGCATATCAATCCTCGGGACCACCGGTTTTGTAGAGCCCTGGAACGACCATCTTGGGGAGATGAAAGGGGACCTGATAAGAGAGTCCGATAAAGTGGTACTTACCACCGGCAGGATAGGCATCAGGTATTCCACCATGCTCTTCCCGGAATATACTGTCGTGCTTGCCGGAAGCCGCATCGATGAAGCTCTTGAGGCTGCAACCGGGGACGTTGTCATATGCGGCCTGCCAGGTCTTGTCCTGAAGTGGGGAAACCCTGACATGCTCAAAGACAGCGGGTTTGCCACTGTTGTTGAGATGCTTGAACTTGACCCCGGCAACGAGCGGCTCAGGAAAGCCTTTGAGATGGCAATAGAAAAAGGCAAAGGAGCACGCATCGTCGTTGTTGACCGCGACGGAACAGTCCTCATGGACAGCGGGGATGGAATATGATCATCGTAGGTGTGGGTGTCGGTCCGAAGATGCTGACCCAGGAGGCCATAGATGTCATCAGTGCCGCCCATGTGGTCTATGGTTCTGAAAGGGCCATAGGGCTTGCCAGGGATCACATTAAGTGTGAAGCTCACCCTATCAAGAGTTTCAAGAACCTGCATCTTTTGCCCGCGGATGCAGTTGTACTCTCTACCGGAGATCCCATGTTCTCCGGACTGGGAAAATTCGCAGGAGAACATGACAGGGTGGTCACCGGCGTTTCATCAATACAGGCATCATGTGCACGCTTCCATGTGGAGATGTCAAATCTCGCCATGATAACAGCACACGGCAGGGATCCGGCTCCGGCAAAAGAAGCCCTCATCCGTGAACTGTCTATGGGAAAGAATATTTTCCTGTTACCTGCTGACAACTTCGGACCTGCTGAGGTCGCAGGGATTCTGAAAGGAATGGATATCGATGCGAAAATATGCATCTATGAGGATATTGGCTACCCTGATGAACGGTCCGCAGTCGGCACTGTGAGCGAGCCGCCTCTGAATAAGTCGGATGTGTACTGTTTGATGGTTGTCAGATAATATCAAGTAAAGTTACTTTTTTTAAGCTCTGTTTTATAATTATATGTGCGGTTTTGAAGGACTGTGTGAACTGAATTTTCTCATAGCAGTCTATTATCAACACATATGTGGGTATATAAGTTATTTCAACATGGATGGTTGCTAGTAAAAGTGATAATATATCTTAACTTTAAACTCTATCGTTATGTTTATTTACCATAACATAATACCTGATATACGTCTAGTCAATTATACTTGATTTAGTGGTGTTATAAAAAGGAAGGTGATATTAGTTGCATATATTCGAAGGTTTTCTACCCTCTCCCTGGTGGCAGATATGGTTTGTCGTTTCCATTCCTGTTATAATGTATGGTATCTATCAGATGAACAAACTGGTGAGTCAAAGACGTGAAATAGTGCCTTTGCTTGCTGTTGCGGGTGCGTTTATATTCGTGATGTCGTCCCTGAAACTTCCTTCTGTGACTGGCAGTTCCTCACATCCTACAGGTACCGGGATGGCAGCTATCCTCTTCGGACCGGCTGTTACTTCTGTTCTAAGTGTGATCGTGCTCTTGTATCAGTCCCTGTTCCTGGCACATGGCGGTCTGACTACTCTGGGCGCCAACGTGTTCTCAATGGGCATCGCAGGTCCTTTTGTTGCTTACGCATTCTATAAGATGGCATCAAAGGCAGGTATGAATTTCTACCTGAACGTATTCCTTGCCACTGCAATTGCCAACTGGGTAACGTATGTCATAACTTCCTTACAGCTTGCTCTAGCCTTTCCCTTCGAAGGGAGCGTATTTGCATCATTCAAAATGTTTGCCCTTGTATTTGCAACAACCCAGGTCCCTCTTGCTATCATGGAAGGAGCTCTGACAGCACTGATAATGAAGTATGTGGTACAGGTCAAGAGCGATGTGCTGGTGGGCCTTAATGTGCTCACCTCCTCAGCAGCCACAAAACTAAGGGAGGCCATGGAATGAAGCTTGAATACCTTGTTGCCATAGTCGTGATACTCTTTGCAGCACAGTTCTTCTATGGTGTAGCCAATAATCCTGATTCGGAATTCGGCGGTGCGGATGGTGAGGCTGCAGACATGATAGCTGAGATGAATCCTGATTATGAACCGTGGTTCGGAGGCATTGGCTTTGAACCACCAGGAGGCGAGACAGAAAGCCTGCTCTTTGCTCTTCAGGCCGCGTTCGGTGCTGTTGTAATCGGATACACGATTGGCTACTATAAGGGAAAAGGCGAGAAGAATTGAATGATGTTGTGCTTTTCCGGGGAAAGGCACAAATTCTTTTCTTTTCCTTTCTCTTTTTTCATTTTCATGCTCTATCTATACTGGCACTGGATATGATGCCCACTTGTCCGCGAATACAAATATCTCTTGATCTTACTGATATCCTGTAAACATCACAGTTCTTATCGATATTGATTCATAACGAAATGCTTATCTAGAAGGTACTGTATTTTCTTTCTTTATACTTGTACAATAGCAGGTAAGATCCGTTCTATTTATTGGTTAGTTTTAAGCTGGTTTGGAAAATGACACATATCCTGGATGACTATGCCGTATCGAGCCCTCTCAGGTACAGGAACAACTGGCTCAAATTAGCTGTTGTTACTTTTGGTATCCTTGCAGGTGTTTCTTCCAACTCTCCCTTTGTTCCTCTTGTAATAGCTGTGTGCATGAGTTTCGCAACAGTTTACTTTGGCAAGGTCCCTGCAGGTCCCTATTTACGAATACTGGCAGCACCTGCAGGTTTTGTCTTGGTGAGTGCTGTAATAATAGCATTTTTCTTTGGAGAGGGGGCGAAGTTATTTTCCTTTGAGGTTCTGGGCTTTACTCTGGGTGTAGGTTCTACCGGTCTCAATATGGCCCTGCTGGTACTTGCACGGACTCTGGGAGGTATGTCCTGCCTTCTCTTCCTGTCCCTTACCACGCCTATGATAGAACTGTTCTCGGTCCTAAAGGCAACAAGAATTCCTGACTCGTTCATTGAGATATCGATGATGATGTATCGCTATATCTTTGTCTTCCTGGAGGTGGCTATGGGTGTGAAGTATGCTCAGACTGTCCGGCTGGGATATAAGGATTTCAGGACATCCTTCCGGTCTGTGGCCATGCTTGGGACTAATCTTTTCATCAGGTCATGGGAGCAGGGGGAAAAACTATATGTGTCAATGAACTCAAGGTGCTATGACGGGAAGCTGACCATGCTTGATGAGAAAAGACCAGTCCGGCTACCCGATATCGTGCTGACATGCGGTTATTTTACGCTTGTGCTGGCTGTTTTCTATTTTACAAGAGGTATATCCTTTATCTGAGGTAAAAACATGGTCGTTCTGGAAACAAAGGATCTCAGTTACTCTTACCCTGATGGCACCCTCGCTCTTGAGGATATCAATATAAAGATCGAAAAGGGAAAGAAAATAGCATTTGTCGGTCGCAACGGCTCTGGCAAATCCACGCTTTTCCTTGCCCTTAACGGAACCCACCGCCCTCAGAAAGGCCAGGTGCTCTATCACGGGGAGCCCCTGAAATATGATTCAAAGTCCCTGCGCGAAGTACGGAAAAATGTAGGTATTGTTTTCCAGAATTCCGATGATCAGATATTTGCGCCTACGATCTACCAGGATGTCGCTTTCGGACCTACTAACCTGGGTTATCCCAAAGAGAAGGTCGAAAAGATAGTCACTGATACTCTGGAGTATGTGGGGCTGACCCATCTCAGGAACAAACCTCCGCACCACCTCAGCGGAGGGCAGAAAAAGAGGGTTGCAATTGCCGGCATAGTCGCCATGGACCCGGAAGTTATCGTCCTTGATGAGCCACTTTCCAACCTTGATCCTGTGGGCGCGGATGAGGTAATGGACCTGCTAAACGAGCTAAATTATTTCGGAAAGACAATCGTGATTTCCACCCATAATGTTGATCTTGCATACAGCTGGGCAGATTATGTCTTCCTTATGAACAACCGCAAAGTAATCAGTGAAGGTGCTCCTGAGGAAATATTCAGGCAGACTGAGAATCTCAAGACAGCTTATCTCAAGAGGCCTGTTACGCTGGAGATATACGAGGAGATCAAAAAGAGAGGTCTTGCGAAAATAAAAAGCTGCCCTCGTGATATTCCAGACCTGGTGCAGACCCTGCGTCCTCAGCATCTGATGTGGGTCGATGTCCCTCCCGAGGTTAAGGAAGGGGATACTATAAACCTGGGGATACTTTACGGGGAATATGCTATGGATTCGATGTATGAGGCCATTAACTGTCGTGTGCTGCACATCCACGAAGACGGTCTTGCGATAGTCGAGATGGACAGAAAAGCTCTCAGGGCCGGCTCTATTGGTATCTATGACACTTCCAGATATTCTCATGATGAGCTGATACGTATTATTTCAAGGGATGGCATTGAATGCGTGGGTGCTATGGGTAAGAAAAGCAAACTTATAGCTGAAGAAAATGACCTCTACATTCATGTTACTTCCGGGGTGATCGACCGTTCGATACTTAATGCACTGTCAGGCCAAAGATGTCTTATTCTGACGCACGGTGGCATGGTGGACCATGCAATGGACAGGATAAAAAGCTATATGGAAAAAAGTGGAATAAATATTCCTGTAAGTGTTGCCAATCAGGTAACGGAAAAGCAGACAAATCATTTATAATGAAACACCTGCTGATCCAGGCAAATACCTCTCTTGATTATGCATCCGGGGGCTATACTCCCTACCGGTAATTTTTACAGCTATATTCTCGGAGAGCAAAAGTCATCCATTGAATAAAAATGTAATAGCAAGCATAATATATAGTGCAAATAAAAGAATTATGTATCTTTCTTTCATCAGATATTGACTTATTTTATAATTATATAAACGTTGTGTTTTATAAGTGCTGCTTGCTTATGGTACCTTCCCTCTTTAAAAATCTACAAGAGTGGACATCGTATACATATTGCGACTGCATTGCATATAGAAACCAATCTCATCTGCTTGGTTTCGTCCAATTCCTACGTAGCCCTGGATAATCTGGTGCTACTTTAGCACGTGCTTAGTACATACTTGCTCATAATGCTTATATAGATTATATCCTTCTATGTAGTATTAAGTAATACTAAAAGATTCTGGGCTTAAATAGTAGTATCATACGGGGATTAAAAATCATGGAATTATTGCCGCCGGGAATGAGTGTATTGTCTTCGGAT
Source organism: Methanolobus psychrophilus R15 (assembly GCA_000306725.1). Classification (GTDB taxonomy): domain Archaea; phylum Halobacteriota; class Methanosarcinia; order Methanosarcinales; family Methanosarcinaceae; genus Methanolobus; species Methanolobus psychrophilus. The sequence continues at coordinate 1,942,290 of CP003083.1, forward strand.
CTTAACTTCTTGATAATTCTCTCTGCATTCCTCCTTGGTGCATTACATGCACTCGAACCAGGTCATGGAAAATCTATCATGGCAGTTTTTGTCATGGGTACGGATGCAGATCTAAAAGATGCTCTTCTCCTTGGACTTACAATAGTTATTTCTCATGTCATTGTAGTAATGGCATTGGGTGTTGCTTCCATTTATCTGGTCGAGGCCTTGAATGTCGATCTGACCCACGATATCATGAGCCTGGTCGGTGGGCTCATACTGATAGGTGTGGGAGTATGGATATTAAGGAAATTCTATCACCCCCATGAGCACACTATCGATACAAGGAAAGGGGTAATTGCAATAGGGCTTTCCACAGGGCTGATACCATGCCCGGCAGCGCTTGCGATATTGCTCTTCAGCATATCCAATGATCAGGTATATAACGGTCTTTTCTATGTGCTCGTATTCAGCGCCGGTCTGGCAATATCTATAACTCTCCTCTCGATAGTATTTGTTAAAGGAAAGGGTTTTATAGAGGGCTATGTAAGCAGCAAGAGCATCAGCAAGCTTCCCCTGGTCAGCGGTTCATTCATAATTATCATAGGGGTGCTGACACTGCTGCATCCGATACTGGAACACCTGGCACCGGGTATACATATCTGAAAAGGAGTGTTCAAATGCCCTCATAGGTTCTTTTCAACAGCAGTGCGTCGCCTTCATTGTCCGGGCTTTCACATATCAGAAGACCTTTCACCCTGAAGTCTTTCAATGCCTTCATAAGTTCTGCATATTGAAGGTCTGAATCCTCCAGATCGAGGTGGTTCTTCTCCCCCTTTTCTCCGTACTCTATCCCCGAAACATGCATGTGCATATCGCACAGGGCTTCTTTTCCGAGTGTTTCTTCAATCTTTGCAAGTACACGGCAGAATTCCTCTTCGGAGTTCTCAGCTCCGTTGCTCCTGGCATGCAGGTGTGCAAAATCAATACAAGGAAGCACTCCTTCTATCTCGCTGCTCAGTCTCAGTGTTTCATCCAGGGACCCGAACTGAGAGGGTTTGCCAGTTGTTTCTGGTCTCAGGACAACAGGTATGCTGTCGTCCTCAAGTCTTGCTGCCAGTGTTTTGAGAAGAGTTGAAACTCTCTCATGCACTTTCTCCGTGGTGTCCTCATGATAATATGCAGGATGGAATACGATGTTCCTTGCCCCGCACAGGCTCCCTGTCCTTGCGGCCGCATATATCCTTCCGATACTGGCATCTATTTTTTCGGGTTCAGCGGAGTTAAGGTTGATGTAATATGGCGCATGTACGCTCAAGGACACATCCAGTTTCTCTGCTTTTTCAAGAACGTTACTTGCACTTTTCTCGCCCATCTTTACTCCCCGGACAAATTCGAGCTCCATGCAGCCGAGTTTCACATCTCTGATCCTTTCTATTCCGCTGATACTTGTGCCCCTAAGGGAGCCTCTGGGGGTGCCTGCTGTTCCGAAAAGTAATCTGTCGGACTTTTTTCCGCTCATGCAAACCCGAGTTTTGCCTTCAGTTCCTTTTCTCTCTCGGGAGAAAGCTTGTTCCTGACAAGTTCCATGAACGAATCAACATCTTCCTCTTCCAGTGAACGGATATCTTCTTTCTCTTCCATGGCAAGTCCTACGAGATAATCAAGCTCGGTGGCATCAAGCCTTTCCAGCCTTTCCTTGAAATCCTCCGCAGACTGTGCTATCTTATGGGATATGGGTCTGAGGATGAAAGGGTAACTGTGTCCCATCTTGGACATTGTACTTCCGCCGGCTTCAGGTGCCAGCTTGTCAAATATCTGTTTATCCATCTGCGAGAATTCTCTGCTCATGCAGATTAGTTGTAAAAGAAGGTTAATATAATTATGTACTTTTGACCTCAGCGCAGGATGTGCCCGTGTATGTCTATTTCTCCACTGACGATCCTGGTCGAGGAGATACGTTCGCTGTCCTGCGCAAGCACGAATCCGATCCTGACTATCTCTATGGGCTTCATGCCTTTATCTTTGCGGATGCTGTTGATCTTAAGTGCTACAGGGTGTGTTTCCGGTGAAACCACAATATAATCATAGTCTTCGTCGAGTGTCTTGCCATAAGGGTCATTGAGTTCGATCAGCCTGTACTTTACTTTTTTCGGGATTTCCTTAATGTATCTTAGGAGTTGTGACTCGCGATAGGGATAGTCCGGCATCTTACGGCTTCGTTTGTTTGCCATTGCATTTGATGTCAGGCCTATGTCTACCTGTCCGCTGTCTGCAAGCTCGAATGCCTTTCTGAGAAGTTCCCTGTGTCCGTCGTGCAAGCATTCGAAAGTACCACCGATCGCTACTTTTGCCATCGGGATGTTAATTATCATTTTCTGTGATAAGGGTTGTGTTGCAGGAATCTCCTCTGGATGTTGAATACTTTCACCATGCTTGGTCTATGTATATATACTCCCGTCGCTATAGAATAGCACAATTGTGCACGAAATGGATAGCATGTGCACCTATGGAGTAACAAGTATGACTGAAGTGTTATTAGAAGAACTGGACCATGTTGGTCCCGCAACCGCACAGAAACTGATGGATGCAGGGTTCACGACAGTAGAGGCGATAGCTGTTTCATCGCCTGCGGAACTTGCAACTGCAGCAGATATAGGTGAATCCACTGCCGCCAAGATCATCCTGGCTGCCCGGCAATCGGCGGATATCGGTGGTTTTGAGACCGGGGATGTTGTAATGGAACGCAGGAAGCATGTGGGAAAACTTTCCACGGGCTGTGTGGAGTTCAATGAGATGATGGGAGGCGGGATCGAGACCCAATCGATAACTGAGATGTACGGTGAGTTCGGTTCCGGGAAGACCCAGGTTGCACACCAGCTTGCAGTAAATGTACAGCTTCCCAGAGAACTGGGAGGTCTTGACGGCTCTGTGATCATCATCGACACTGAGAACACTTTCAGACCGGAGAGAATCCAGCAGATGGTGGAAGGACTATCCGAGAAGTATGGTCAGGAGTACGATCACGAAGAGTTCCTGAAGAACATACATGTTGCGCGTGCCTTCAATTCCAATCATCAGATATTGCTTGTGGATTCAGCAATGGAACTTGCTAACGAGCTCAAAAACACCGAAAAGCCTGTAAGGCTTCTCATTGTGGACTCACTGACTGCCCATTTCAGGGCTGAGTATATAGGCAGAGGCACCCTTGCTGACCGGCAGCAGAAACTCAACAAGCATCTTCATGGGCTGCAAAGATTCGGAGACCTTTTAAACGCATGTGTTGTTGTGACGAACCAGGTAATGTCAAAACCGGATGCATTCTTCGGTGATCCTACAAAACCAATTGGCGGGCATATTGTGGGGCATACGGCCACTTTCAGGTTATACCTGCGCAAATCCAAAGGGGACAAGAGAATAGTCCGGCTTGTGGACTCGCCTAACCTTCCGGATGCCGAGTCTATAATCTCCGTCACTACTGCAGGATTGCGAGATCCATGATCAGGGAAATGTTTTAATTGTTTCCCTTTATCTACTTTTTATGAAATTCAAGGCCCTTGCCATTGACATAGACGGCACTATCACAGATACGGATCGCCGGCTCAGCCTGAAAGCGGTTGAAAAACTGCGCACCCTTGATGTTCCGGTTGTTCTTGCAACAGGTAATGTACTCTGTTATGCCAAGGCTGCTTCCAAACTCATAGGGGTATGTTGTCGCATAATTGCCGAGAATGGTGGTATTATCACAGATGGATTTGATAAGGAACCTATAGTGTCGGATCACATACATGAGTGTGAACAGGCTTTCGTTTTTCTTTCACAGGTACTCGATATGGAAAAGCTTGACTCGTCCCTGAGAAAAACGGAGATAGTGCTCAGAAGGAACTTTGATATTGAGAGCGCGAGAGCTTTGCTGGAAACCACCGGATTTGATGTTGAGATCATCGACACCCATTTTGCTATCCATATCAAGAGCAAAAAGATAAACAAAGGTACAGGCCTTGTAAAAATGGCTGAACTTATGGGTCTGGAAGTATCTGATTTTGTTGCGATAGGCGATTCTGTGAATGACGTTGAAATGCTTGATGTGGCAGGCTTCTCTGTAGCTGTAGGAAATGCCGACAGTGTGACTAAAAACGCTGCAGATCATGTTACAGGCACTACGTATGGCGACGGAACAGCAGAAGCTATTGACTACCTTCTTTCAAAGGGCATGCTGTGACCTTTTAAGCCTGAAGTGAATGGGTATAAAAAAAGGCTGTAAGAATGGCTGTAAAGCCCGGGGTGAACTTATATCCGTGGTTTTACAAACCTGCTTTATCTTTTAGGCTCTTGGCTAGGTTCTTGTCGACAACTATGTAGTCCTTGATAGCCCTGACAGACTCGAACGGTAACAATATGTACTGGTCATCGGTCAGGTATTTGGATGTATCAAGACTCATATCCGGCTTTACTATCAGGTTTATCAGGTCTCCTGTTTTTACGTCCATCACTATATTGAACAGGACACCTATTTCTGTACCATCGGTTGCCATTACCTGTTTGCTTGAAAGGTTTTTTGCAAAGACATTTGCCATTATTTCATTCACCCCTGAATATAAAAGCGACACTTAAATTTTTCATATATTTATCTGTATCCTATATAAGAACTTGGTTCCTCTTTCTTTATGCCACCTTTGAACTGTGCCTGTATTCTCTCATAATACTCTATCATGTTCTCTGACAGCGTTGGTCTTACTTTGGCCAGGGCTTCCCTGAAATACTTCATGCTGACCTTGTCGCTCTCGAAGTTTTCGCGCAGTGCCAGCATGACCGCTTCTCTGCACACGGCTTCTATGTCTGAGCCAACAAAGCCTTCAGTAAGAATTGCGAGGTCATCTATATTGACGTCATCTCCCATGGGGATATTCCTGGTGTGTATCCTGAATATATCTTTCCTGCCTGTAAGCGTGGACTGCCCTACAAGCACAAGCCTGTCAAAGCGCCCGGATCTCAGAAGTGCGGGGTCCAGCATATCGGGACGGTTGGTGGCCGCTATCACGACTATCTCTTTCAGGGGCTCAAGTCCGTCAAGTTCTGTGAGCAACTGGTTGACTATCCTTTCAGAAACCTTGCCGTCCTCAGTCATCGCACTTCGCATGGGTGCTATTGAATCTATCTCATCGAAGAATACTATACAAGGAGCTACCTGCCTTGCTTTCTTAAATGTCTCACGAATGGCTTTCTCCGATTCACCTACCCATTTTGAGAGCATCTGTGGTCCCTTCACGCTGATGAAGTTCGCGTTGGATTCATTAGCAACTGCCTGTGCAATAAGCGTCTTTCCGGTGCCCGGCGGGCCGAACAGCAAAATACCTTTAGGGGGCCTAATGCCCATCTCAACGAACTTTTCAGGTCTTGTAAGAGGCCATTCAACTGCCTCTACTATTTCCTGCTTCGCTTTATCAAGACCTCCCACGTCGCTCCATTTAACAGCGGGCACTTCCACAAGCACTTCTCTCATGGCAGACGGTTCTATCTCGCGAAGCGCACTCTCAAAGTCCTCCTTGCATACATTGATGGTATCCAGTATCTCCGGCGGTATTTCTTCGTCCTCCAGGTTGATGTCAGGCAGTGCGCGCCTGAGTGACTTCATAGCAGCTTCCTGCACCAGTGCAAGAAGGTCTGCGCCTACAAAGCCCTGGGTGTGCTTTGCAAGATACTCGAGCATCTCAGGGGTGACATCCTCGCGAAGTGGTACTCCTCTGGTATGGATCTGCAGTATCTCCAGACGGTCATCGGTGTCCGGGACCCCTATCTCGATTTCCCTGTCAAACCTTCCAGGCCTGCGCAGGGCCGGGTCTATGGCGTCCACACGGTTGGTGGCTCCGATGACAACTACCTGTCCTCTTTCTTCAAGGCCGTCCATCATTGTGAGGAGCTGGGCGACCACCCTCCTTTCCACTTCACCCGTAACGTTCTGCCTCTTGGGTGCAATGGAGTCTATCTCATCAATGAATATAATAGAGGGAGCCTCTTCCTCTGCCTCCTCGAATATCTTGCGTATGCGCTCCTCGCTCTCGCCATAGTATTTACCCATGATCTCGGGGCCCGCAATATAAAGGAAGTTGGCGCGGGATTCATTTGCCACAGCTTTTGCAATAAGCGTCTTTCCGGTGCCTGGCGGTCCGAACAGTATGATACCTTTGGGGGGCTCAATGTTAAGTCTCTGGAACAGCTCCGGGTGCTTCAGGGGCAACTCTATCATTTCCCTGACGCGCTGTATCTCGGTGCCAAGACCCCCTATGTCCTCATAGGTGATTCCTCTTGCCGCACCATCATATCCCCTTACGGGTTTTTGCCTCAGTTCTATTTCAGTGAATTCACCTATTATCACAATGGTCTCGGTAGGTTCGACCTCGACGGCTATGAGCGGTATGGCCTGCCCTCCGCCCACCTGGCTGGACATTGGCTGGGTCATGGAACTGATGATGGGTATGACATCCCCTTCCACAAGAGGCCGCTTCATTATGTTCCTTTTGATTATCTCGCTAATGTGATCCCCGAATTCCATGGTCACGCCTTCCGGCGGGGCCAGGATGACCTTGGTAGCTGTTTCAACATCAGCTTTCCTGATTGTAACCCTCTCTCCAATCCCCACACCGGCATTCTGGCGGATGAATCCGTCTATGCGGACTATGCCCTGTCCCCAGTCCTGCCTCTCGGCTCTCCACACCTTGGCCGCAGTCTTTCTCTTACCCTCTATCTCCACTATGTCTCCGGGAGACAACTGCAAACTAAGAAGGGTTGTGGGGTCAAGCCTTACAATGCCCCTACCGAAGTCGTTCGGATGTGCTTTCTCTACTTTGATCTGTACTTCGTCCATTGAGTTCATCCTGAATATTATTTTAAATCTATAATTTGATTGTGATTGCTAGGTACTTATTTTATTTCATAGTTAAAATAGATGTGGTATATGATATACCCGGCAGCTTCTATTCTCACTAAAAAGATTTAAATATGGATTTGTATGTATTATGCCTGAGATAAGAAACTATTCTGCGGATTCTCTATAAATTCCTTATTTATGGTGGCTCTTCAGCAGTATGGTTGAAGATCTTATTTTTCAAATAAAGGACGTGCATTGTTTTGTTTAACAATAATCAAGAGTCAACAGCTCCTGTAGCTGCTGGAGAAACATACGAAGTAACGATTCAGGACATCGCAAAAGAAGGCGACGGCATTGCCAGGATAGAGGGCTTTGTTATCTTTGTGCCTCAGACCGAAGTCGGTGAGACTGTAAACATCAAGATCACCAAAGTACTGCGTAAATTCGCATTTGCAGAAAAGGAAGAATAAACTTTTATGATGGGCCAGAGCCCATCTTATTTATATTCAGTTTTATATTTTAAATTCATATTCTTGTTTACTTCTTCTTTTAAGAGAACGGATAGTCTTCTGGTGCTTAAACAGGCATGCCTCTTTTCTCCGTTGAAATTCCACGCTTCGTGACCGATTCTTAAAATTGTTACTCCAAACTTTAAGAACCATTACTCACATAAAGAAAATTAGTATTTAGGGGGTTTTTAGGAGGTGACAAATTGGCAACAAGAATGAACACTCTTGATTGGTTATCCCTTGCACTTGTGATAATTGGTGGCCTTAACTGGGGTTTGGTCGGTGCATTCGAGTTTGACCTTGTAGCAGCTATCTTTGGCGAGATGAGTCTGCTCTCAAGAATAATCTACATCCTTGTGGGTCTGGCAGCGCTATACATGCTGTATTTCGCAACAAGGGTAGGCAGCTCTGACAGGGCAGATGAAACCAGAACAACGACAGCACGCAAGTGATTTGTACTTATGTGTTTTAAGTTGATGATGGATTATTCCATCATCAGTTTTGTGAGGCTTTCTTTTGCCTCTTTTATTTCACCAAGCTCAGCAGATATGCTAAAACCGTTTCCTGATATCTTCAGTTCATTACCTCCTGCAGTACCAATGACCGTGTAAGGTATGTCTCCAAGCAATTTCTCAACAGCCTCAGGCTCTGAAGTTGATATGATAGCTCTTGCATGTGATTCTGAGAACAGGGCCTCGTCAGCCCTTATTCCCTGTCCTGCGAATGTCAGGTCCACATTAGCACCCATGTTCACGCACATCTCACACAGAGCTGCTGCAAGACCTCCAAGGGAAACATCGTGTGAAGCTGTTACCTTACCGCTTTCCACGGTCCTGATTATAGCGTCGATAGTTGCAGAGACACCTTCAGGCACCTGGGGCACTTTCCCGTTCTTCTTCTTTCCTGCAAGACTGTAGTACTCGGAGCCTCCCATCTCATCCTTTGTTGTCCCGACCAGGATAATGGTATCCCCTTCGTTCACGAACACAGACGGAGGTGCAATAGTCACATCGCTGATGTAGCCTATGACGCCAATGGATGGTGTGGGTGGAATGGCAGTTCTGAACTCCTCGCTTTCGTTGTACAGGGAGACATTACCTCCAACAACCGGAATGGAAAGTTCCCTGCAGCCATCTCCTAATCCCAGGATAGCATATTTGAACTGCCAGTAGATGTCGGGTTTTTCGGGATTGCCGAAATTGAGGCAGTCTACAACGACTATCCCCCGGGAACCCTTAACAGCCAGGTTCATGGCATTCTCGACCAGTGTGCCTTTTCCTCCCTGATAGGGGTCAAGCAGCGTGTGTCTCGGATTACAGCCGCAGGACATTGCAATACCCTCGTTGCCGTTGATTCTAAGAATTCCCGCATCATCTCCTGGTTTCATTACTGTCCTCAACTGCACTTCGTGGTCATACTGTCTGTATATCCATTTTTTTGAAGCCACGTTGTGGGATGATAGGACTTTGAGTAATGTTTCTTTGAGGTCTCTTGGCATTTCCGGCTTGTCGCCTTCCTCGCGGGGCGCAGGGGGCCTGGAAGGGCGCTCAAAGGTAGGTGCACCTTCAGTGAGCAGCTTTATGGGAATATCAGCGACTATGTCTCCCTTGAACTCAACAGTATACTTGAGTTCTTTAGTGAGCTCTCCTATCATACTTGCATTGAGGTCATATTTCTTTGCGATATCAAGGACCGCCTGGACATTCTGGGGTTCAACCTCAAACAGCATGCGCTCCTGTGATTCTGCTATCAGTATCTCATAGGGGACCATGCCATCCTCGCGGAGTATCACATTATCAGCGATGATGTACATCCCCAGGTTGCCCTTTGAAGCCATTTCTGAACTGGCTCCGGCAAGCCCTGCAGCTCCAAGGTCCCTGCAGGCTTTGACATATCCTTTCCTGATTATCTCAAGGGTTGCTTCTATCACCAGTTTCTCTGTAAATGGATCACCTATCTGTATGCTTGGCCTGTCCTCTGCCTCTGATTCTTCTGAAAGGTCCCTTGACGCAAAGGATGCACCGCCAAGTCCGTCCCTGCCTGTGGTCGAACCCATGAGGATGAGTTTGTTGCCTGCCTTTTGTGCGCATGCTGTGACTATGTCCTCCTCGCGTGCAAGGCCTACGGCCACCACATTCACAAGAGGGTTACCGCTGTATGCCTCGTCAAAGAAAGCCTCTCCCCGAACAACAGGCACTCCGATACAGTTTCCATATCCTGCGATGCCCTTGATGATGTGTTCGAAGAGATACAGATTCTTGGGACTGTTAAGCGGCCCGAAATAGAGAGGATCCATTAATGCTATGGGGCGTGCACCCATGGATATTATGTCACGTACAATTCCTCCAACGCCGGTAGCTGCCCCATTATACGGGTCCACATATGAAGGATGATTGTGACTTTCCATTCCTATGGCAAGCACCCATCCATTACCAAAACTGACCACGGCAGCATCGTCCCCTGGTCCGATGATCACACGTTCGCCTGTGGTTGTAAAGGTTCTGAGCAGTGGCGCACTTGAGCGGTATGAGCAATGTTCACTCCAGAGGTTCAGGAAGCATCCCTGTTCCACCAGGTTAGGTTCCCTTCCCATCTTTTCAGTAACGATCTTAAAATCATTTTCAGATAACATTCATGTGCCTCGGTATTTAAACTCAAGATTAACTAGGCTTTTAAAGCACCCGGAAACTAATAAACGTTTCTTTAAGGAATCCGGGGACAGTCAGAGATCCTTAAGAAAATGTCATCAGATATCTGAAAAATACGTAATGAAGTCATCCCTTTTTAGCACTCATTCCTGAAAGTAAGCATGTCGCCAACTTTAAGGCCTGCTTTTTTTGCTTTACCTGTGTTTGTCTCGATTATGTATTTTACCTTTGTTTCGGATGAACACAGGCCTGTCCATGGACGAAGTCCGCAGATTTTAACTATCCTCTTGTCCTCATCAAGAAATAGGACATCTATTGCAAAATTGACAAAAAGCATGTGCAACGACACCTTTTTGCTTTTACCCATAACAAAGATAAGGGCATATCCTTCCGGAATATTCTTTCTGAACATCAGGCCAAGGGCCTGCTTATATGTGCTGCATGCAAATTCGGTACTTGTAGCGACATATTCACCACTAGGTTTTAATATCATTGTTGTTTACTTTAATCATCTATTTTAATTTAAAACTATGTAGCGTTTAAAATAGGTAATAATCCCGGAGGATAAATCAAAAGATGAGTTCTGAAATGTGTTCGGTATGTGGCCTGCCAAAGGAACTTTGCATATGCGAAGAAGTAGCGAAGGAGCAGCAAAGGATAACAGTAAAGGTAAATAGAAGGCGTTATGGGAAAGAAGTCACTGTTGTGGAAGGCTTTGATGCCCATGAGATAGATCTTCACGAACTCTCTACGTACCTGAAGTCCAAATTCGCATGTGGAGGGACTGTCAAAGGCACTGGTGTGGAACTGCAAGGTAACCACATAGGACGCATGAAGGATGTTCTGGTTGAACGGGGTTTCTCTCCGGATCAGATAAAGGATTGAGTATCCTATTCCTTGATATTTCTACATAACTTATTTTCAGGACGGGGATTGCGTTCCCTGTCCTTACATTTAGTGTCTGTGTGCAGGGTATTTATTTGTTAAACACCTCTTCTATTCATGATGGATATTATGAAGCGCATATATATGGACCACAGTGCAACCACGCCGGTCGATCCCTTGGTTGTGGATGCTATGCTTCCTTATTTTACGGAAAAGTTCGGTAATTCATCAAGTCTTCACTCATTCGGACAGGAAGCCGCTGAGGCGCTTTCCATAGCACGCGGCCATGTTGCGGATTCCATTGGTGCCCAGGCAGAAGAGATCATCTTCACTTCGGGGGGTACTGAGTCTGATAACATTGCTCTCCAGGGTGTCCTCTCGCGGGAGCCGGAAAAAAGGCACCATATCATCACATCAGTCATAGAGCATCCTGCCGTTCTCAGCACATGTGATTTTCTCAAGAGCACAGGTCATGATGTCACATATGTGCCAGTAAGCAGTGAAGGTATTGTGGATGTGGGCGATATTGAGAGGGCCATCAGGGATGACACTGTAATCATAAGTATAATGCATGCAAACAATGAGATAGGCACCATACAGCCTATAGAAGAGATTGCGAAGATAGCAAAGGATAATGGTGTGTATCTGCACACTGATGCTGTACAGTCGGTCGGCAAGATGCCTGTGGATGTGGACCAGCTCGGCGTGGATATGCTCTCGATCTCCTCTCACAAATTGCACGGGCCAAAAGGCGTGGGCGCCCTGTATGTGCGTGAAGGTACCCGCCTGAACCCTGTTATTTTTGGTGGAGGGCACGAATCGGGCCTGCGCCCGGGAACAGAGAACATTCCTGGTATTGTGGGCTTTGCAAAAGCCTCCTCTATTGCAAAAGAGCGCCTTGGGACTGACCCGGCCCAGATGGGCAGACTTCGTGATTCCCTTATTAAGAAAGTATTTGATACTATTGATGATGTCCGCCTTAACGGTCATGCCACACAGAGGCTGCCGAATAATGCCAATCTAAGTTTCAGGCATGTAGAAGGGGAATCAATGCTTATGCTGCTTGACATCGCAGGCATTGCCGTGTCTACCGGTTCTGCATGTTCTTCAAGATCCCAGCATGCATCCCATGTGTTAGACTCTATCGGGCTTGACCCGGATTACATCCATGGCTCTATCAGGATAAGTCTGGGAAGGGAAAACACCATGGCTGAGGTCGATTATCTTGCAGGGGCATTGCAGGAGACAGTAGCAAAGCTTAGGCAGATATCCTCCCCTGTAAAATGCTGAATATACGCCCGGAGAAATTACATGTATTCAAAGAAGATAATTGAAGAATTCACAAATCCAAAGAACGTCGGGATAATTGAAGGTGCTGATGGCGTCGGTGAGATAGGCAGTACTATCGATGGCGATGTTATTACTGTATATATCAAGGTGGAAGATGACGTGCTCACGGATGTCAAATTCAAAACATTCGGGTGCGTTGTGGCAATCTCGACCTCCACTATGGTCACCCAGCTTGCAAAGGGGAAGACCGTTGAAGAAGCTCTTGCAATTTCCAATGAGGATGTCCAGGATGCATTGGGAGGCCTCCCAAAGGGAAAGGACAGATGCTCTGGGTTTGCTCTGGATGCATTGCATAAGGCGATTGAAGATTACCGCAGTAAGACGTGAACAATTGAAAAAACAGGGGAAATTCCAGTGAAAACTACATGTGAGATCATGGTGCAAAGGGTGCTGCCTGCCATACGTGCAGAGATAGCTCGCATTATCATATCTGAGCGTGGCCGTACCCAGCAGGAAGCTGCTGAGGTCCTGGGCCTCTCAAGGGCGGCCGTATCCCAGTATCTGAGTGAGAAAAGAGGAGCTGAAGTTGGCCTCTCGGAAGACACTCAGGAAGAAATACGCAAATTCACTTTCCAGCTCCTGCAAGGCTTAAGTCCTAAGGAACAGGTTGCAGGCATGTGCAATATATGTAAATATGTCCAGATGTCCGGCTGGTTGAACAAGAATGAGCCTGATGCAGGCTATTGTATCCTTTGCGGAGATTCGGAAAGTCTTTGAACAGCAGTCTCTGTGTTAAATGCAAGGGTAAAGGGCTTTGTGGCCGCCCGTTCTGCCCGATACTTGAGAAATTCAGGTCTGTAGAATCTTCTTTTTCCGGCATTACTGGCGAGACCTCTATTTTTGGTGCGTCTCCTCCTGCAGTGTTCGTAGGCAGGCACAATTACCCGGAGGTCAGGGCCGGACCCATGATCCCTCCTCAGCTTGGAGGAGATGAGGCCATCCTGCTTGAAGACCCCAAAGCTCTGTTGAAAATGGGGATACAGGATATCATCTCGTCGCGTTCAAGGCTTGTCAGGGCAAGCACCGGTGTAAATGTCAGAAACGCCCGCAATACTGATAATCCTCTAATTGAAAAGTCACAGGAGCTGGCCCTGTCTAAAAAACCGGTGGACACTGAAGCGTGGTTCAGCAAGCCTATCCGGAATAAGCTTAAGTTTGATAACGTATTGACCCCCATGGGTCCGTCCGGTGAACTGAAGGATTTCGATATAACTGAGAACCCCAGGGTTCCCCGGAAAGTGGACTCTTTAGTTTATGATACCGATGCTCTTGCAAAGGACGCCATCTCCGAACTGTGGGGCAGCAACATACCTGCCGAACATATAACCCGCCTTCTTTCTATAGGCCTGCTGGGGCAGGAGAGGCGCTTGGTGCCGACCCGCTGGTCTATCACTGCTGTGGATGACATGGTCGGGAAGCAACTGCTCATGAAAATACGGGACTACCAGCAGGTAAGCGATGTGTGCGTTTTCAGCGGAGGGGCTTTTGGCAACCATTTTGAAATCATGATGATTCCAAGGAGCTTCACTTTTGAACTTATAGAGGTATGGATGCCGCAGGCAGTCTGGACCGGGGGCACTACATGGATCGAATCTGATAGTGAGGATTTCAGCGGAAAGAAGGGTTATTCAAATCTTGCCGGCGGTTACTATGCAGCAAGGCTGGCAGCTCTGGAACACATGAATTCTATACGCAGGCAGGCATCAGTCTTCATTGTGCGCGAGATAAGGCCTGAATACTGGGCTCCCCTGGGTGTCTGGGTTGTACGTGAGGCAGCCCGTGCGGCCCTGGAAGCACAGCCACAGGTATTCGGGTCTGTAGAAGAGGCGCTCAGGGATATGTCCTCGCGTCTGCGTACTCCTTCGGGTAAGTGGATGGAAAAAGCAAAGATGCTCTGCAATATAAGGGCGCAGCGTACTCTTGATTCCTTTTTTTGATAACAGGTCATATCCTCTCGGTCTATGTATTCCTATATATTCATATATAGTGATATGTAGTTTAAATAAGGCAACTTTATCTATATATGGTCCGTAGCCGTACTAAAAAATCATATTGAGGAATCTCACAAAATGGAATTATTTGATCCACTTGTAATTATGCTTATCATCGCAGGCCTATATATGGCATGGAACATTGGCGCCAACGACCTGGCCAATGCCATGGGAACATCAGTAGGCAGCGGTGCGCTATCAATAAAGCAGGTCATTATCGTTGCAGCCGTCTTTGAGTTTGCAGGCGCCGTTTTCTTCGGAAAGCGGGTTACTTCCACTATTGCCAAAGGCATAGTACCTATTGATTCGATAGCTATGATTGATACTAACCTTGTAGCTATCGGAATGCTTGCCGCCATCCTTGCGGCAGGTTTCTGGATCACCCTTGCGACTTTTTACAATCTCCCGGTCTCAACGACTCACTCTATTGTTGGTGCTGTATTAGGTTTTGGCCTGATAGCAGCATATAATGGTATCATAGGATTTAATGAGATAAACTGGCCGGTCCTTTTCAAGATCGTTGTCAGTTGGCTGGTATCTCCTGTACTGGGCGCCCTGCTTGCCTACATCATCTTTTCCCTGATAAGATATTTCATATTGCAGAAAAGCGATGACCCCTACAGGATAGAGAACAAGTTTGTCTTCCTGCAGGTAGCCACTGCATGTTTTATTGCATTCGCACACGGCTCAAACGACGTGGCAAATGCTGTGGGTCCTCTGTATGCGGCCCTTCATGCACTTGACATGGCAGGAGTAGCAGTTCCCCTCTGGGTGATGATAATGGGAGGCCTTGGCATGGTCTTCGGCCTTGCGACATGGGGCTACCGTGTTATAGAAACCATTGGGACAAAGATTACAGAACTCACCCCTACAAGAGGCTTCTCTGCTGAGTTTGCAACTGCCTCTGTTGTGGTGATGCACAGCTATATCTCCTTACCTATCTCAACTACGCACACACTTGTAGGCTCTGTAATAGGCGTGGGCCTGGCGGGTGGACTTGCAGCGGTTGATTTAAGTGTGATAGGAAAGATAGTCCTCTCCTGGATCGTCACTGTACCAGTAGCAGCATTGACATCAGCTTTGATATTTATAGGGCTGATGGGAGTAGGAATATGAAGAAGGAATACATCCGCTCGGTTTTGAGCATATTTGCAAGTTCTCCGTTCAAGCCCCTGTGCATGCATGCAAACAAGGGGGGAGACTGCGTCAGAAAATTAAGTGAATCAGTAGGCGCTTTCTGTGAAGGCGACATGGAAAAGGTTGAGCAGCTCAATCATGAGATCGATGTCATTGAGCACGAGGCGGATGTCATCAAGCAGACCATAAGGGGAGAACTCTCCTCTTCCATAATGCTTCCCGTACACGCTACAGACTTGCTCAATTTCCTCAAACCACAGGATTCCATATCAGATGAGGCTCAGGAAGTCTCTTACTGGCTAACGCTTCGCAGGTTCGAGGCCCCTCCCGAGATACGCACAGGATTCCTGGAACTGATGGACAAGACACTTGCAACCGTTGAAAAGTATGAGAAGCTGGTCGATACTCTCAGTGAGCTCCTTGAATCCTCCTTTAGCAAAAGGGATGTTGAAGACACCCTTTCATTGGTTGTGGAAGTTGAAGAAATGGAGCATCAGGTCGATATTATAGAGAAGGATCTGATGAGGAAAATTTTCCGGAAAGAGGATGTGCTTGGAGGTGTGGGTGTTTTCCACCTCACGCGCCTGGTAATGGGCATTGGGAAAATAGCAGACAATGCGGAGCATGCTGCTGACAGGTTGAGGACCATGGTCCTAAGGAGATAATCCTCGCCTGCCCCTCATTATTTATTTGTGAAGGTTACGGTCCTCATTCATTTTCTGAAGCAGTTCGATGACCGAGTAGGCTGCACGGGTGATGCCCATGCTGCGGTTATCGGTATCTGTACCTGCAACATAAAGGTTATTGATCGGTGTCCTCGCATCTGCGAAATACCCATTAATAGTCACTGCTGCCTTTTCTGGGATTGTGATCTGTTCATGCTTCATCTGGATATGGTCTTCAATGCGGGGAATGGCACGGTAAATAGTCTCATAGGCATTTTTGATCTCTGAGCTCTCGCTTCTTTCCTCCTTGAGGATAAAGGAAAAACCTACAAGTTGCTTGCCTTTGGGTGCAAGGGACGAGTCGTAGTTAGTGATGGGCATTGCCCAGTAAGGCTGGTTCTTGAACCATATCTCTGATCCGATATAGTTGAATTCCTCCATCATGGAATCAAGTCCCAGCCATACGGTCAGGCTTCTGGTATGGTCCACGCCTTTAAGATCCTGTATGTACGAACTTGGCAGCGTCTCGACCATTCGGGGCAGGTCCGTAACAAAGCCGGTGTAAACGACAGTATTTGCATAGTACGTTTCATCTGCCTCAACACCGACGACTTTTCCGTTGTTGGTTAGTATTTTCCTGACCTCACAATCGGTTTTGATCTCCGCACTCTTTGGGAGGGAGAATAGCAACGCATTGAGGAGCGATTTCAATCCTTTTCGCGGATATCCCTGGGAATAACTGACCTTGTTGGTGGCAAGCCTTCCAAGGGTTGTGAGGGGCTTGGAGGCCTTGTTCATCCTTGTTTGGAGGGATGTGTGCAGGTTGGATGTCAATATGGATTTGAGAACTGGCTCAGTCTGCGGTTTTTCATGAGCCTTCATGATGCTTTCCATCTGTTCCTGGGGGACGCTGTCCCTTACAAAACTGCTGCCTGAGAGAATCCTCTGTGCGGATGTTTCTTTCATATCCCTCCCAGAGAGGAAATATGAAATTGTATCCACGAAGTCATAAGTATCCTTTGACAGGTTATCGGGCATGAACTCGTACACAGACTGTTTTGAGAGGTCAATGCCAAATGTGGAGAGTGTCAGGGCTTTGGTGATAGCCTGTGAAACGACTAGCCTGTCTTTCCTTGGAAGCACATCGAATGTAACAAAGTCTCTTATATTTGAGGGAACTTTGAGGAACTGATCTTCGGTCCTTACATAATAGTGCCCATAGTCCTCAAAAACAGGCATATAATCAAAATAGTTGTCCATCAGCCTTCTCAGCGGTCCCACTTCAAGATGTGTGATGGCGTGTGCACCAGTATCCACCTGGAATCCGTCCACTACATAACTGTTGCAATTTCCACCGATGAAATTGCTCTTTTCAAGGACCAGTACCTTGTTACCGTGTTTTGATAGTGTGAGTGCGGTAAGCAGGCCGCTTATACCTGCACCTACAACTATGACATCGTATTTTTCCATCCTTTCCCCTCAGACTGCATTTAAAATCAAAATAGTGAAAGAGATATTACTCGAATATCTCCGGTACAATGCGTCTTGCAACTTCCTCATATGCCTTGGAAAGGTCTCCCTTGTCAAAGCGGAATATATCCTTATCCATAGACTTCCCTGTGCTCTTATCCCATAGTCTGCAGGTATCACAGGATATCTCATCAGCCAGCACGATCTCTCCATCCTTCCTTCCAAACTCAAGCTTAAAGTCAGGAAGCAGGAACCCTTTTGAATCAAGGTACTTCACGAGGATATCGTTGATCTTAAGGGCCATGGTGCGTATCTGGGCTATCTCCTCATATGTGGCAATTCCCATTGCAACAGCTATATCCTCATTGAGCATCGGATCTCCGTGTTCATCGCTCTTGTAGTCCAGAACAATGACTGGCTTCTTGAAGATCGTCCCCTCTTTTATCGGATATTTACGGGTTATGGAGCCGGCTGCGATATTACGTGGTATGACCTCTATGAGGATTATCTCGACAGCATCGACAAGCATCTCTGTGTCAGATATCATCTCAATATAGTGGGTCTTAATGCCTTCTTCTTCAAGCATCTCAAAGATCTTTCTTGAGATCTGGGCATTATAATATCCTTTATTTGCAGCTTCGCTCTTTTTCTTGCCATCAAAAGCTGTCAGGCTGTCCCTGAATTCGGCTATGAGCCTTTTTGGATCATCGGTCCTGTATATGGTCTTTGCTTTCCCTGAGTATAACTGTTCTTTTTTCATAACATCACTCCACTAAGGTATTCTATGTTTTAATGTTTTATGCCTGGTATCGTATAACTATTTATGTCTTAATTTATGTACTATAAGTGATACAAAATGTTATTGTACAATACACTTTGTTATTATTTCAGACTAACACATATCATTTAAGGTGAATTCAACAATGGACCAGGAACTTATGCGTATAGGTGTATCGCTTCCGGAAAACCTTCTGACCAAATTCGATTCGATTATAGAGAAAAGGGGCTATTCATCACGGTCTGAAGGCATAAGGGATGCTATCAGGAATTATATCACCCATTATGAATGGATGAGCGATGTGAAAGGTAGACGAGTGGGTACTATCACATTGATATATGATCATACAAAGCGTGGGCTATCCAGTGCCCTGACAGACATCCAGCATGATTACTCCCATCTTATCAAATCCGGGATACATATCCATCTTGACCATGACAATTGCCTCGAGGTTATCATCCTTGACGGTGAAGGTGAGGAAGTCAAGACCGTCGCAGAGAAGATCATGGCTCTTAAGGGCGTTACTTACGTAAAGCTCAATACTGCCCTGCCCTCAGAAAGCCTATAACTCCTTCTGGAATCTCTCATTGATAGAGTATTCTATGGTCTGCAAAAGGGATCTTCCAAAATCTGTAAGGTAGTAGGTCTGGAAATTCCTTTCTCTTTTTGATTCCACCAGGTTCGCATCCTTGAGAAGCTTAAGATGATATGAGAGTGCAGAATGCTTGTAGTCGGTTATTTCCACAAGCACACAGACACAGAGCTCACTGACTTCCAGAGCCCTCAGGATATGTATCCTTACAGGGTCGGACAGGACTTTAAAAATGGACACCAGCGGGCCGACATCCTCCTGCATCGTTTCATGGACCCTCAAGGTCACATTGTCGGGAAGAATGTAAGGCTCCGGGCATTCCGCAGTTGGTTCTACTTTCATTGCTTGATTATTGTCCTTGTGGGTTAATAAGTTTTGTAATGGCTATGGGTAACTTACAGGAAATATCAGTTCAAGCCTTTAGAATTAAAGAACGGGGCGTATTTTTTATCAGTTGATTCAATATGATTGATCAGCCAATCTTTGAGGAAGTTCATCAGTTCATAACTGAGCCCCGCTTTTCCACTTTCGTAGTCTTTTTTGAAGTTGCCGACCTGCTCGATGAATTTCTCATGTTCCTTTTTATGGGCTGCATATTGTGGATATCCATACTGCCTCATATAATTTTCCTCAGTCGTGAAATGGTTCTGAGTGTACGCAGCCATCCTAGTGATTATATCCAGGGTTATTTGCTTGCTTTTTGCATTCAACATAGCATCGTGAAGTTCGTTGATCATCTTCACAAGTTGCTGATGCTGTCCATCAATCTCTTTTATGTTCATGCTGTATTTGTCAGACCAGGTTATCAGTGCTATATTAATCACCATGGATAAATATATTTAAAAATATAAATACAAACTGGTCTGGTTCCGGATAAAATTCTGTATCGGATGTTCAGTTCCTGGATATGGGCCTATATACTTCCTTTTCAAAACAACTAAGTATTCATCTCCTCAATTAGAGTCGTGGCGCAGAATGTTATATCGTTTGATATAATAACCCCTCTATCCCGTCCTTATAATACATACGTGCGCCACATGATGATTTTCTACCAGTTCTATTCTACTTTACATTCCGGACAGCAATCTTTATCCCTTCCGCAAATATCAGTGTCACAAAAGCAACTCCCAGCGGCAGCAGCCATTCTGCAGGAGTGAGTGGCACAAGCTCAAATATATTGTTCAGGAAAGGAATGTACATGACCAGGAGTGTCAGCAGGACCGTGCTGAGCACACCTATTACCATCAGCCTGTTGCTGAATATTCCTATTTTTGTTATAGGCTCCTCAAGGGACCTGAAAGAGAAAGGTATAAAAAGTATCATACTGACAATAGTCGCAAACGTAAGTGTCCTTGCCATTGTAGTATTCTCTAGAGGGTTATTGAGTACAAACACAAGAAATGCCGATGAGGCCATTACGGTGGCCATACTTACCATTATCATAACATTCCTCTTCTTCAACAGGCTCTCATTGGGGTCACGGGGCTGCTGATCCATTATTTTTTCTCTCACCGGATCAAGTCCAAGGGCTATTGCAGGCATTATCTCGTCAAACATGTTGATAAACAGTATCTGCAGTGCCAGCAGGGGAATAAGTTCAAATCCAAGCAGCACCAGTCCCAGCATTATAAGCAGCACCTCTGTGAAATTTCTGGAAATAAGGTAAGTCGTGAATTTTTCTATGTTTTCGTAAATCGATCTGCCCCTTTTAACCGCTTCCACTATAGTGGCAAAGTTGTCATCCTGTAGCACCATAAGGCTGGACTGCTGCGCCACATCAGTTCCATTGAGCCCCATTGCCACACCGATATCTGCTTTCCTTAAAGCCGGTGCGTCGTTAACACCGTCTCCGGTCATTGCAACGATCTCCCCGTTTTTCTGCAGGGCTTTAACAATCCTCAGCTTCTGCTCAGGCATAGTCCTTGCATAAACGCTGATTCTGGCAGCTACTCTTTCAAACTCCTCCTCGTTCAATTCGTCAAGCTCGGACCCTGTTACAGCGCAGTCTGCGATAATGCGCTGCACTTTTTTGTCACTGTCTGTCCGTATTTCGGTATCTAACTGGCAAGTATTCACGTCACCCAAAAGACCTATATGCCTGGCTATGGCCTTGGCGGTATCTGGATTATCTCCTGTTATCATCATCACTTTAATACCGGCTTTATGGGCGATTGCCACTGCCTCTCTTACCTCGTCCCGTGGAGGATCTATCATACCGACAAGCCCCAGGAAGGTCATACCCTGTTCAAGATCATCTCTTGAAGGGTCTCCTGGATTCTCGTTGCAGGCAATTCCCAGAACACGGTATGCTGATGACGCCATCTTCTGGTTTATATCAAGTATATCCCTGTGCTCATTCTCATTGATTTCGGAAATCCTGCCATCTTTTTCGATATGGGTACAGCGCTTAAGGACGTACTCAGGAGCCCCTTTTGTGAATGATATCCTCTTATTCCCATGATCGTGGACGGTTGTCATGAGTTTCCTCTCGGAAGTAAAGGCAATCTCATCGATCATCGGGTACTCTTTCTCAAGCTCATTCTTCCATAATCCTGCCTTTGCAGCGACAACCACAAGGGCTATCTCAGTGGGATCTCCCACAGTATCCCACTTTTCTTCCCTTTTTACCAGAGATGAAGTGTTACATAATGCTACGGCCCTGAGTAATTTATTCACAGTATCGTGCTGGTCTATATTTGCCTTCTCTCCTTCTCTCAGGATCTCTCCCTCAGGTATGTATCCTGACCCACTGACTTCAAACATCTGTCCGCTGACAAATATTCTCTCGACTGTCATCTCGTTCTTTGTAAGTGTTCCTGTCTTGTCTGTGCATATCACAGTAGTAGAACCTAATGTCTCAACAGCCAGCATCTTTCGGATTATCGCATTGTGCTGGGCCATTCGCCTCATACCAAAAGCAAGCGTGATTGTCATAATAAGTGGCAGCCCCTGAGGTACCGATGCTACGGCCAGTGCAAGTGCGACCAACAGGATCTCTGTTAGCGGGGCTCCTACAAAAAGTCCCAGCACAAAGGTGATCAGGGAAGCAAGCAACGCTATTGCAGCAAGTTTTTTTGATAAACTTGTAACTCTTCTCTGAAGGGGTGTGGGTTCATCCTCCACCTGAATAAGGCCTGCTATCTCACCTATCTTGGTCTCCATTCCGGTGGAAACGACAACAGCCCTGCACTTTCCGTGAACGATCTGCGTACCCGCAAATATCTCGTCTCCTACGTCCTTCCAGACAGGCTCACTCTCACCCGTAAGGGCCGCCTCTTCAATCCTGAGGCCATCCGATTTGAAAACAACCGCATCGGCAGGGATATTATCTCCCACCTCAAGAACCAGGACATCTCCGGGCACAACTTCCCTTGTCGGCACATTCCTGGGTTTATTATCCCGTATAACTGTCGTCTCAGGCTTGACTATGTCCTTCAGGGAATCCATTGCTTTCTCTGCCCTGTACTCCTGGATAAATCCCAGTATGATCACAAGGGCAATGATAAAGACAATGACCCAGAAATTGATAACCTCGTCTGCCAGCAGGGAGATTATTGCTGCAGCAATAAGCACCCATACAATGAAATCGGCAAACTGCCTGGTGAATATATTCCAGGCGGTTGTTTTTTTTGTTTCTGTCAACTCATTGTTTCCATATTTTTCCAGTCTCTCGGATATCTGCTGCTCAGGAAGCCCCTTCTCCGATGTTCCAAGCCTGGCAAATATATCCTCGACAGCCGGAATGTCCCCTTCCACCATATTCTCCTCCACCGAACTTTTCCCATATATGCATTTGAAGGATTAGCATTTATAGATATTTGTATGAGATACTCTTTGCTTCAAGACTCAGCGCATACTTCCTTGAGATGTAGTTCTCAGCGCTCATACATACCTCAGTAGCAAAACCAATGCCTGTGCCTATCATCAGGTCCCATGCCGCCGATGAGATGTTTTCCGGTTTTTCTCCGGCCAGACCTTCCTGATGTAGTGTGTAAACAATTCCAGCGTTAAAACTGTCCCCGGCACCGACGGTACTGACTGTTCTGATATCGGATGTCTTGTAGAATTCTGACCGGGAAGGCGTTCTAAGGTACACGCCTCTGCCTGCAGTAGTATATATCAGGCATTCGCACCCTGCGGCAAGCACGTACTCATAGGCTTCATCTGCGTTCCTGCATTCTCCAAGAGATAGCATGTCCTCATCCGAAGCCCTGACAATGTCGGAGTATCGGATATTGTTGTCAACAAGAGATCTTATGCTTTCAATATCCGGCGTGTAGGCTTTTCTGATGTTAGGGTCATAGAGGATGGTCGCGCCGGCTCTGTCTGCATCATCGAGAATTCTTGCGAACTCGTCTTTCAAAACAGCCGAGTTTGCCAGAATAGAGCCGAACATTACTATATCATTCTTTGTAAAACTCCTGCCGGCATTAAGAATCCTTCCATAAGGGAAATCCTCGTAAAAACTATAATGGGCATTGTTCCCGCTGTCCAGAAAAGCCAGTGCGATGGGTGATTTCCGGTTCTCGTACCTCAATACATACTCTACGGAAACATTTTCCTTCTCCAGGAAACTGCATATCATGTCTCCCAGTGAATCGTTGCCAAGCTCGCTGACAAGCGCTACGGGAGTGCCTGTCCTTCCAAGCGAGACCGCGCTGTTGAGCATGGATCCTCCAGGGCAGGCTGAAACAAGTTCTTCCTCCCTGAAAAGTATGTCATAGAATGTTTCACTTATTGCAAATACACAGGAAATGCAAACACCCCGGACATGTTATTGACACGATCTCAACCCACTGATTTAACAATTGTCAGGTAGTATAAAGGCTCTCCTTTTTCATCCCGGTGGACAAGGGTCTGCTCCTCAACAGGTATAATTTCACCCATTTTTGTCCTTGCCCTGTATCTCTGCGTGACCTCATAGGCGCCTTCCCTGGTGTTCTCAAGCAACTCAAGCATTAATCCTGGAACATCCTCCGGATAAATGATATCCTCGTATACGAGTCTTCCTGAAATGAAGTCCTCCGGGCTGTATCCGAGAATTGATACCTGTGCTGACATGACTTTAACATGCCCGCCTTCTCCCGCGGCTCGCACAAGAGCAATTACCGGCATATGTCGGATGAGTTCTTCAAGGGCTTTTATGTAATCATCGGGTTTTGGCTGGCTGGCCATAGCAGGTGTTCTCTCTTCATGTTTGGTTTGAAGGAACTCACTCTCTTTAAGATCGTCCAGTTCGGTATCCTTTATGTTTGTCTCTCTCCCCGTTGTCATATCTTCCTCCACTCCTTTCAGATGCTCATAAATGCTGGCAGATGATAATTACTCTCTCATCTTATGATTTAAGCTTGCCTTCAGAACAAAAGTAATAGTAGTCGAAAGCCAGGTCCCAATGAAAAAAGGAGGCATGGGACAATAATAATGAAGAGGCAACAGCTAACCTCTTCATGAAGTTAAAACTCTATATTGAATGTTTATTTAATAAAAAGCCCACACTTGCAGGAACCGCGTGTTTCAAGGTCTATTTTATGCGCTGCACATGGACAAATGATCTTCTTATCCTTTTCTTTGTCCCCTGTCCTCTTCTGGCAGAAACAGTACCATTCTCCAAACTGCTTCTTGTTATTGCAGATACCTTTAACTGCAGTAGTGATAACATCCCAGTCGCTGTTCAGCCTGTATCCTGAGTTTTCTGCATTTTTCTTCGAGCGTTCATAGAATTCAGCCTCAAGTTCACCATCGAATCTCATTTTTATCACTCTGTTTTACTGTTTTAGTTGTTCTATCATAATACTAACATGTCGCAATTTAAGACTTTGCCTCTTCTTTTGCGATTTCTGCAAGCCTTTTTCCGACATCTCTGCACTGCTTCAGGTCATCCTCAAAAGGCCTGAACTTGACCTGCAGGCTCTCGGTTGCAAGTTTAAACCCTGCAGATTCTATCTCCTTTTCCATGCCTTTAATAGCTCCGCCTCCCCATCCGTAGGAGCCGAAGAGGAAGTATTTCTTGTTCTTTGGATGAAGCCCTGTCATATATGTAAGAAACCCTGCTACCGTGTAAAACATCTTATTGTTCATCGTAGGGGAGCCAATAGCAATGACCGGTGAATCCATCAGCTCCTTCATGGTCATACTCCAGTCGTTCTTTCTCAAATGGCGCACCCTTACTTCCACGCCTGCTTCTCTTACACCCTCAGCTATCTCCATTGCCATTTTCTCAGTGCTGCCCCACATGGTGTCATAGATCACAAGCACCTTTTGGGCAGCTTCTCCTCTGGCCCATCTGCCATAGGCTTCAATTATCCTGGAAGGATCCTTCCTCCAGATGACACCGTGGGCCGGGGCTATCATATCTATGCTTATCCCAAGCTCTTTTACCTTCTCCACATACTTGATAACCTGTCCGCCGAAGGGCAGCAGGATATTTGCATAGTAGATGGCAGCATCTTCCATGACATCCTCCACTTCATCATCAAAGCGTTTGGAAGTTGCAATGTGCTGGCCAAATGCATCGTTGGAGAAGAGTATCTTGTCCTCCTTGAGGTATGTCTGCATGCTGTCGGGCCAGTGCAGCATAGTTGCCTCAATGAACATCAGTGTCCGCTTTCCGAGTTTTATCTCGTCTCCGGTCTTTGCTACCTGGAATTTCCAGTCGTCACAGCCCATTTCCCTGTAATGCTCACAGAGCCCGGACTTACCCTTGGCGCTTGCAATAAGGGTGGCATTTGTAGCGATGTCCATTATCGCAGGCAATGACCCGGAATGGTCCATCTCCACATGGTTGGAGATAACATAATCTATCTTGGCCGGGTCAACTATCTGCCTTATTCTTTTGAGCATCTCTTCGGAAAAGCTTGCCTTGACCGTGTCGATAAGCGCTATCTTCTCATCAACAATAAGGTATGCGTTGTAACTTCCACCTTTTGGAGTCTCGTAACCATGAAAGTCTCTCAGGTTCCAGTCAACAACGCCTACCCAGTATATTCCCTCTGCTATCTTCAGTGGCTGTGGCTCATCCATAAGCATTATCTCCATCTAAATTATGTCTGCATCCTGAACTCGGTTGCCCATTCGAGAAGCTCATCTATTATCCTGTAATGTCCTCTCTCGGCAGCCGCAACGTTCTCAAAGAAAACCCTTTGGTCCTCATCATCTGCCCTCTTTGCCAGTTCTGAGTAGAAATACTCGCTCTTGTGCTCAAATCTCAGGGCTGCCAGCAATATTCCCACCTCTTCCAGTTTTTTTCCGGAGAACTCTTCCGCAAAAGACGCCTTGAAATCCGGGTAATCAAACTCAACGATAGGTGCCTTTTTCTGCTCTCTGTATTGCCGAAGATACTCGGCATGTTTCTTTTCCTCTTCTGCAAGGAAAGTGTAAAGATCCCTGGCAACCGCATTGCTCATCGAAGATGCTTTTTCCAGATAGTATTCCCGCCCTTCGTTTTCCAGTTCAATGGCCATGGCAATTGCTTCATCGATCGATCCGAGCTGGTCAAGCTCATCTGCTATTTCCTTTAAGGTGTCTTTCATGCCCATACCTCTGCCAGAATAAATGCTATGGTTAATCAAATCAGTTCAGTGTTTGTTTGCCTGAATATGAACAAATCCCACAGATTCAAACTATCGGGGTCCGGCTTAATATATCTTTCGAAGGTCGACTCTTTTCCCGATTGACTTTTTGGTCCCATATTAGGTTCCTCTTTACCCATTTTCAAAAAAAGGCAACCTCTACCTTTATTTAGAAACCTTTTTATTTACTATCATCCATTACAGAGGTTATATTTAGTTTGATTTCAGTATTTTAAATGTATTATTTTGACAGAGGTAATGTGATGGATAAAATCAAGATCGCAATTGCAGGTGTCGGCAATTGTGCAAGCTCTCTGATTCAGGGTATTGAGTACTATAGGGACAAGCATGAAAACGATGCTATAGGACTGATGCACTGGGATATCGGCGGTTACAGGCCTTCCGATATTGAAGTTGTCGCAGCCTTCGATATCGATAAAAGGAAAGTGGGGAAAGATATTTCGGAGGCCATTTTCGCACCGCCTAACTGTACGGCTATATTCTGCAGCGATATCCCTCAAAGAGGTGTAGTTGTAAAAATGGGCTGCATCCTGGACGGGTTCTCGGAACATATGATGGATTTCGATGAGAAAAGGACATTTGTACCTTCAGATCAGCCTGAAGCCAGCAAGGAAGGTGTGGTTCAAGCACTGAAGGACTCAGGCGCAGAGATATTACTGAACTATCTTCCTGTAGGCTCCGAGCAGGCGACCCGTTTTTACATGGACTGTGCCCTGGATGCAGGTGTTGCATGCGTCAACAATATGCCAGTTTTCATCGCAAGCGACCCGGAATGGGCCGCGAAATTCGAAAAGAGAGGCATCCCTATCATTGGTGATGATATCAAAGCACAGCTGGGTGCTACTATCACTCACAGGATGCTGGCAGACCTTTTCAATAAGCGTGGAGTGAAACTGGAAAGGACCTACCAGCTCAATACCGGAGGGAACACCGACTTCCTGAACATGCTCAACCGTAGCAGGCTTGCCTCAAAGAAAACATCGAAGACAGAGGCTGTGCAATCCGTTCTCGCACAGCGTCTGGATGATGATAATATCCACGTCGGGCCAAGTGATTACGTTCCATGGCAGAACGACAATAAAGTATGCTTCCTGAGGATGGAGGGCAAGCTTTTCGGAGATGTACCCATGAATCTGGAGTTGCGCCTCTCTGTTGAGGATTCTCCCAACTCCGCTGGCGTGGTCATCGACGCTATAAGATGCTGTAAACTTGCCCTTGACAGGGGAATCGGCGGAGTTCTTTATTCACCTTCGGCCTATTTCATGAAGCATCCTCCAAAACAGTTCACTGATGATGAGGCCCACAAGATGACCAGTGAGTTCATCCACGGCGACCGTACGAACTGAAAGCGGATCTACTGGCTGTAATTATGATGCAGACTGAAGAGCAACGCCGCATATATGGTGTTGACTTCAGTGGCTCAAAAACTGCCTGCAGGAAGATATGGGTGAGCGAAGGCGTCATCGATGACGACGGTATTCTCGGGATATCTGCCTGTTATCCGATATCGGATATAGTTGCGGGAACGAGCCGTGACCGTAGTTCCTGCCTGCTTGCCCTGAGGTCTTTGATCATCGGCAGCACGAATGGGATATTTGGCATGGATTTTCCATTCAGCCTGCCCCATCAGCTTCTTTCTTCTTCGGACTGGAGTTCATTTATTTCTGATTTTCCCGGCAAATATCCTTCTTCGGAACATTTCCGTGAAGAAATGAGATCACTTTCTCCTGACCAGGAACTGAAGCGTCTTACGGATATCGAGGTAAGGGCACCTTTCTGCGTATACAACCTCCGGCTTTACAGGCAGACGTATTTTGGCATACGTGATGTGCTTGGGCCACTGGTTGCAGAGGACTTAGCATGTGTGCTACCTATGCAGGAGCCTGTCCGTAACAAACCCTGGCTTATAGAAGTGTGCCCTGCCTCAACATTGAAAAAAGAAGGGCTGTATATTCCCTATAAAGGCAGGTCTTCAAGAGAGTCAGAAGCAAGGAAATACATCCTTGAGGAGATGGTGGACAGGGGCATCTCCATTCCCTCGCACATTAAAGATACTGCCCTTGCAAACACAGACGGCGATGCGCTGGACAGTGTGATCGCGGCCTTTGCAAGCTCAAAGGCTGTCCGGGGAATGGATTCTTTGAGGGATTCTCTCCCACATATATATCTTACCGAAGGGTACACTTTTTTCTGAGACTCTCAGTATACATCCTGTCGGAAGTATCAATCCTTGCTGACCCCCAATATATCGTATATATCAGAAGGTTTCCTCATCACCGTGATATTTTCCATCTGTGCAAGCTTTTCAGAATTGGAGACATCTATCTCTCTCATCTTGAGGTTCATTGTCTTCCCTTGGGGTGATATAGTCTGCACGGTTCCCCTTTTCTGGTCTACTGCGAGTATGAAGATCGGGGTTTCACCTTTTGCGGTTTGAGCTACAGCATTAGTGACAATGGTGTCTGAGATCCCATTTACTATCTTGGCAACTGTGTTAGCGGTGGCAGGTGCAATAATGAGCGCATCATAGTGTCCCACCTGTAATGGCCCTGCGATGAACGGCGAGTTTGGTCCTCCTTCTTTCTTGAAGTCCGGGAAGTCGTTCTGCAGGTCACTCCACATATGGTACCATTTGAGGACGGTTTCTCCTTCCTTTGAAAGGAAGACCATCATTTCGATGTCATTCTTTTTCTTAATGTCCACCATTATGTCGTACGTTTCCTTAATCAGGTCTCCTGAGCCTGTTATTCCCCATGCTATCCTCTTCATTCAATGTCTCCTCGTATCTTATTGCAATAATCATCCTGGCCTTTCCGGGATGTTCAGTATCCTATCAGTGATTCCTTCTTGACCCTCACATCCGGTATGCCCATGGAGTGCAGCATCTCAGTCATGGACTCCGTCATGGATGGAGGCCCGCAAATGTAGAACTCCCTTGTAGCATAATCAGGTACCTCCTTTCGGATCAGGTTCTCATTGATCCTCTCCCTGCATCCGGTCCAGTTTTCGGATGCTCTGGTCAGGGTCTGGAACACAGTAAGGCGAGGGTTCTGCCGGATCATTTCTGATAACTCTTTCCAGAATACCATGTCCTCCTCGGTCCTGTCACTGCAGATCAGCACTACATCCGTATCCAGCTTCAGATCAGTACAGTACCTGCAGATGCCTCTCATGGGTGCTATGCCTATTCCGCCGCTGAGCAATACTATCTTTTCATACTCTCCTTCGTAACTCATCTTTCCGAAGGGGCCAGTGATATTGAAAGGATATCCGGTTTCCATGGAATCCAGCGCGTTTGAGAATTCGTGGCCGGTAAGTTTCTTTGTGAATTCCAGGTGGTCCTTTTCTGTCGGGCTGCTGGATAAACTGAAAGGCTTGCTGACGCTCTTCCCATTGAATTCCAATGTCACTACAATGTACTGCCCGGCTTTGTAGTCAAAATCAACAGGTCTTTTGAACCTGAAGCTCTTTACATTTGCGCTGCGCTGGATAATTTCACTTATATTCGCCTGGAATTTCAAGATACTTACTCCTGTTGTATCTTTTTAATAAGCTGAGCTGTCTGAATCAGCTTCTTCATTGTCCTGCGAAGGCTCTTGAGACCGTCAGGGTCTTCAGCCACTCCTTCTGCTCCCTTGTCCTTTGACCAGAAAGTTCCGCCAAGGTTGGAACCGAAGGACCCTCCACCCACAGGTATCATTTCGCTGATAACATAAAAATCATGTATGGACCGGATCGCAGGTTCCTGGCCTCCTATCCTGTCACCGCCCACTGCAGCTGCGGCACCAATCTTGTTCAGGAATACCTTTGGGTCGCGTGCAACCACAGCCCTGCACCTGTCCAGAATAGTCTTTGTCTGGGCGCTGAGCGTACCCTGGTAGACAGGAGTGCCGATTATCCAGGCATCAGCCCAGATCATTCTATCATACAGCTCCACAAGATCGTCTTTGTGGATGCAGCCCTGCTTGGTACGCACACAGTAGTCACAGTGAATGCAGAATTTCATGTCCTTTCCGCTTGCAGAGAAATACTCCGTCTCTGAACCAAACTTCTCCTGTGCATATCGCAAGGCCTCATTCACAATAAAATCAGTGGCTTTCTTCCTGGGGCTGCCAGATATACCCAGTAGCCGGATAGCTGAACCTTCAGACAATGGCACTCCAACCTCCTTGTTTATTCAATGGTTATCGATTCCGTGGGGCAGGCATCCACACAGATACCGCATTCCACACAATCTTCAGGTCGTGCAATAACGGACTTCATGTCCCCGTTATTGTCTTTCTGAATCTCTATTACATCTGTAGGGCATGCCTGAGCACATGCTCCGATGCCTTCACACTTGTTTTTATCTACTTTTGCCGGCACTACTATATCCTCCTTTTCATTGTTTTTTATATGAGCCTATAATTGTCAGGGTTATTGTCAACGCTGCCAGGACCATCAATGCCATAGAAGCCGTAAATCCGGGGGCCTGCGCCCGGGCTTCAACAGGTTTTTCCGGGTCATGGATATTACCGGATGCCTTCACCATGGCTATCAGCGGTACTTCATATATCCCTTCTTCGAACAAGTGGTCTATGAGTTCCTGGGGAGCTACCCTGTTATCGGCAATTACCTTTTCAGCAAGCCCGAAACTTATTACAGCGGCAATAAAAACAATGATGTATCTAAAGATGAACACCCCATTTTTACAACAGCATCTGACCTATAGTTAAGTTATTAAGAATGACCCATGAACAATAATTAAAATTGAAGAGGATCCTATGATCCCTTCGAAACTTTCATCTTAGCATTTTCAGCGCATGCCTGCAGGCTGCAACAGCCGGTGCACCTGAGGTTATGAAGATCACATCCATGACTTCCATGATCTCCTCCTTAGTTGCTCCGTTGTTGAGCGCGCTCTTCATCTGGGAAGCCACACAGGCCTCACACTGCTTTGAAGCCACCACTGCGAGTGCCATCAGGATTTTTGTTTTGGCAGGAAGTGCACCATCCTGGAGCAATTTGCTGTTGCACATATTATACTTGTGCAGGAACTCCGGCTCAAGCTCATCAAGGGTTTCCAGTATGTGAGGTGTGAATCCCAGCTTATCTGACATGTCCCCAAGTAAGCCATCGCGTCTTTTTCCTTCTCCGCACATTTTCCTGTCTTCGTTTGGATCTCTATTTCCACACATATTTCTATCTCCGCACATATTTCTATTTCCTTTGTATTAGTAATGAACGTTCAGTCAAAACCCTCTTCTATGGTATGGCCCAGGCAGTAACTGCACATGAGCCGGGGAAGTCCTTTGGGAAGCCTTTCAACATGAGGTGGTTTTCCAATTGATACTGGCAAATCAAGTTCCTTTGCATGGTCAACACACAGGCCCTTGCCGCATACTATGCAAACACAGACAGCTTCACTATCATTTCCTGTATCCATGCAATCATAACATTTCATCATGATATCACCTAATAGTTCTCCTTCAGGGCTTCATGGCAGGGTATGCATAGTATCTTTTTAATATGCTGCACATCCTCGTATTTACACTCAACTCCCATTCCGCACTTCAGCTTAATGCTGTATTCTCCTTCCCATACAGGAGTATCTTCCCTTACCAGGTGTTGTTTACATACTCCTCGCCCGCAAACTATGCAGATGCCCACAGTATCGCTAGTTTTTCCATTTTTAGAACACTCATAACATTTCATGCTAACACTTCTTAATGATTATAATCACGCATACATACTACCATTTTCAAGAACAGGTCCATATAAAAGGCCTGAATGCTATTGATGTCTCTCTGATGTGACGGCTTCCCGAACCTCCACCTCCCTATTTATCTAGTTGCCAATCAATCTGAAACTTCCTCAATATATCTGTATCGGTGATGATGCTTGGCATCTTTGACAGGTGCCGGTATACGGGTTTTTATACATTCCTTTCTATATTTCCAGACTTGCACTTTTAGAAAATGAATGTGCAGTTGCTCCATAGTTTTTCAGTATTCCATGTAGCGTCCTTCTTTGATGGCGAATCAAACCAACAAAGTTTTAAATATGTATAGCCACCTGAATAACAACACTTTTACAGGAGGATTCAAATGACATTTGGAATAGAGTTTGTACCGAGCGACCCGGTTCTTAAGATCGCTCATTATGCAAAGCTTGCTGAAACACAGGGATTTGACAATGTATGGATCACTGACCACTACAACAACCGTGATGTGTACTCCACTTTAGCTGTTCTTGCAATGAACACTAACAGCATCAAGCTGGGTACCGGTGTGACAAATCCGTACACCCGGAACGTAGCTGTGACCGCTTCAAGCATAGCTTCCATCAACGAGATATCAGGTGGCCGTGCAATTCTTGGTCTTGGTCCTGGAGACAAGGCAACTTTTGATGCAATGGGAATCTCATGGGACAAGCCATTGACAATGACAAAGGAAAGTATTTCCGCACTTCGCGCTTTCTTCACAGGGAAGAAGGTCAACCAGGATGGCGAAATGGTCAAGATCAGCGGTGCAAAGATGGCATTCAAGGCAGGTAACGTACCTATCTATATGGGTGCACAGGGCCCTAAAATGCTCGAGCTTGCCGGAGAGGTTGCTGATGGTGTACTGATCAACGCATCCCACCCAAAGGACTTCGAAGTAGCTGTGCAGCAGATCGCATCAGGTGCAAAGAAAGCAGGCCGTGACCCCAAGGAAGTGGATGTTGCAGCATACGCATGCTTCTCAATCGATGAGAAACCTGAGAAAGCAGTCAACGCTGCAAAGGTCGTTGTCGCATTCATAGTTGCAGGCTCACCTGACATGGTGCTTGAACGCCACGGCATTGATGTAGCAGCAAAGGCTGACATCGGCGGTGCAATTGCAAAGGGCGATTTCGGCTCACTCATGGGCGGAATGGTAACTACCGAGATGATCGATGCGTTCTCTATCTGCGGAACCCCGGCTGACTGTAAGGCAAGGATCAATGACCTGCTTGACATCGGTGTGACACAGATAGTTGCCGGCTCCCCAATCGGACCTGACAAAGAGAAGGCTATCAAGCTTATCGGTAAAGAAATAATCGGACAAAAATAAACACGTCGGAGGCAATTAATGGCCCATCCCAAGATATTAGAGGTCATTGAACACGACGTCTGCACAGCTTGCGGGGCATGCGCATCGGTCTGCCCCGCCGGTGCTATCGTCGTGGATAAAAGGGCAGAGATTCGTGACCCTGATAATTTAGAACTGTACGTCAAAGGTGCAGCGCCTGGTGTATGTGAGGGATGTCTTACATGCGCAAGGATCTGTCCTGTCATTGACGGATTTATGGAAGATGAATTTGCAAACGTAAGGTCATTCTTCGGAGCAAAGAGCAATATAAAAGGCCAGGACGGAGGTGTAACTTCCACTCTTGCAAAGGCTTTGCTTGAGAGTGGTGAGGTTGACTGTATCGTTGGCATCGCCAGCGATGACGGGTGGAATACAGAACTGATCCTGATGACAAAGCCCGAAGATGTTGACAGGACAACAGGTACCAAATATACTTATGACTCTGTACTGTCAGCTCTGAAAGAACCATTCGAGAAATACGACCGGATAGCTGTGATCGGAGTCCCCTGCCAGGTACATGCAGCCCGCTTGATATCGGAAAATGTAAATGATAAAATAGTTGTTATTATTGGCCTGCTGTGCATGGAAAGTTTCTATCATGATGTCATGAAGGAAAAGATCCTTCCGGAGATCATGGGACTTAAGGCGGAAGATGTCGTCAAGATGGACTTCGGCAAAGGTCAGTTCTGGAACTATACAAAGGACGGCGAGGCACACAGTGTGAAGATCGCACAGGTTGCTCCGCATGCAAGGAACCCATGCCACCACTGCTGTGACTATACATCATACTTTGCTGATATCTCAGTAGGTTCTGTTGGTACTCCTGACGGATGGAACAGTGTGCTTATACGCACTGATGTCGGTGAGAAGTACTTCGATATGATCAGGGACAAGGTTGAGATCATGGAAGACCCCAAGCCCGGACTGGATCTTATCAAGAAACTTACCACGATGAAACACGACAACAATAAGAAACACTACCTGGAAGTATGTGAAGAGTTCACATTCGATGAATGTGGTATTCACTGATGGTTGTCAAATGCACATGAGAAGGGCGTTCTATATAGGACGCTTCCAACCATTTCATCTTGGGCATTATTCCGTCATAACCAGGATAGCCCGGGATGTGGACGAACTGGTTATCGGCATTGGTAGTGCACAGAAGAGCCACGAGCCCAAGAACCCTTTTACTGCCGGTGAGCGCGTGATGATGATCCGGCATGCTCTTAAGGACACTGATATCACTCATTATGCGATCCCGATAGAGGACCTGCAAAGGAACGCCGTATGGGTCTCGCATATCACTTCTATGACACCGCCCTTTGATCTTGTCTATTCCAACAATCCTCTTGTCATCAGGCTCTTTGAGGAAGCAGGGATTGAAGTGCTCCAGCCGCCTATGTATCACCGGGACGGTTATTCCGGAAGGGAGATACGCAGGAGGATCATCGCTGATGAGGAGTGGAAGCACCTGGTTCCCCCGGCTGTAGTCGATATCATCGAAGATATCGATGGTGTTGAAAGACTAAAGCAGGTTTCAAAGACGGATATCGATTGATATTCATCCGGGAAAACTTATTGGACCCCTCATGAACGTATCCACCTGATTGAAGCAAGCGGTCAGTGTTCTTCAGGGTCCTTTGCTTTCTTAATGATCTCATTGAACACGGGGCTGCAGCACTTGCCAGTAGGGTTCTTAATTTTACACTGGCTCTTTGCACCCGGATCATAATATTTCCTTATGGCATTCATATCCGTAATTTT
Organism: Methanolobus psychrophilus R15; assembly: GCA_000306725.1. Taxonomy (GTDB): domain Archaea; phylum Halobacteriota; class Methanosarcinia; order Methanosarcinales; family Methanosarcinaceae; genus Methanolobus; species Methanolobus psychrophilus. Next base: position 1,977,606 of record CP003083.1, read on the forward strand.
CTCTTCCATTACAGCCCGGATGACCTCTTCCTGCGTTATCTTGCTGCAGTAACATGCATATCTGGGATTGGCATCTTCCTTGAACCATAAAGGTACAGTAATGTCTGTTTTCCAAAAGATAATGCGTGTATTGTCATTGTAGTAGGCTATGTCGCACTTTTCATTCATGCACAGGTAGTAATCTTCCTGGCCTGCTTTCTCTTCCATTTCCTTTCTGAGTAGATGCCTCACTGTGATATTCTCAACCCACCTTCCTTTTGTCTTGCAGAGGGGACACGGAGCACTCGCAGTTGAAGTATCTTGTACTTCCCCGCTGCAACAGTTTGATGTTAATGGGATCTGTTTAAGGTTTATTCCCTTTCCGGTGTCGCAACAGCTATTTGTCATGAATGCCTCAATTTGATACGATTTTTACTTGCAGATGCTTATTTTTTCTTCAATTCAAGCTTCAGGCTTTCCAGCGGATATCCCGAGTACTGCCTCTTACTGATATCCTTATCTTCATCTATTATCCTGATAGTAAACCCTGCCTCCCGTATGATCCTGAGATAGTCCTCTTTCATCAGGGCCCCTCCCACACAGGCACATATAAGTTTCTCATCACTCCTCTCTTCAGCAGTGAGGTCCTTCAGGAGAACAATATCAGAAAGGTACATCCTGCCATTGTCTTTCAGTACCCTGTGAGCTTCCCTGAAGACCCGGGACTTGTCGGGTGCAAGGTTGATGACACAATTGCTCATGACTACATCCACAGAGCTTGATTCAACAGGTAATTCCTCGATATCCCCTTGCCTGAACTCCACATTGTCAAATCCGTAATTTTCAGCATTCTCTCTGGCTTTTGCAAGCATCTCTGCGGTCATATCCACACCGATGACCCTCCCGGTCTTCCCAACTTTCCTTGCAGCCAGGAAGCTGTCAAAACCGGCGCCTGAGCCAAGATCAAGCACGACTTCGCCTTCATGTATATTCCCGAGTGCTGTAGGATTCCCGCATCCCAGGCCCAGGTTCGCATCGGAAAAAGAACTGATGTCCTCATTCGAATATCCAATCGAACCTGCGATCTCCTCTCCGCTAAGGTCATCGCAGCAGCCGCACCCCTGCACCATGCCCAGCGCTATCTTGCCGTATTTCTTCTTTACGACATGTTTCTTCGTATCTGCATCCATCAAGCTTCCGGAGCAGCATGAATCTACTTTCTCTACTCCGCATTTCTCAAGTGTTTCTTTCATCTTATCATCCTTTATACTGTAAATTACGTATCTGCCATCCTTTTCATAGCGCAGGATGCCTGCCTCCAGAAGTATCTTCAGGTGCCGCGATATAGTTGTCTGGTCCTTCCCCGCGATCTCTGAAAAATCACAGGCACAGTGATCATGTTTTAGCAGGCATCCGACAATCGTTAATCTGGTCCTGTCTCCCAGGGCTTTGAAGAATCTGGCTTTTTCTTCAGTCATCATGTATGCATATTTGTACATATATACATATACTTATCGCAAAAAATCGCCATATCGGAAATTTCTGGCACTCTGCCGGACTTCAAACTCTTCTCCACCTGACGCCTTCCTTCCCATCCTCGATGACGATACCCTTCTCCTTCAGCTCATCCCTGATGGCATCAGATCTCTGCCAATCCTTGCTCCTGCGGGCTTCTTCGCGCTGCTGTATCATGGCATCGATATCCTTATCTGAGAGTCCCCTGCTAGTCCCTTCAGTCACACCGCTGATGTCCTTTCCGAAAACTCCTAGCACCTCATCTATCTCTGAAAAGAAGTCAAGGATTGCTTCCAGGGCAGGTCTGCCAGGACTGCTCCCGGATATGATGGCATTTACCTTGCGGGAGAAAATGAATAGATTTGCCAGAGCTTCCCGTGTATTGAAATCCTCATCCATTGATATGGTGAACTGATCCCTCGCTTCACTGATCTCGTCTGAAAGGCCGGAATCATTGTCTTCTTCAGGTGCGTTCTCAATAGCGTATCTTACATTGACAATCGTGTTTGCTATCCTTTCGTAAGCCCGGCCTGCCTCTTGAAGATGCATCTTGCTGAAATCGATGGTGTTGCGGTAGTGGGTATTGAGTATGAAGAACCTGATTACCTCAGGCGGGAATTCCTCAAGCACCTGCTTTATGGTAAAGAAATTTCCCAGAGATTTTGACATCTTCTCTTTATCAATCGTAAGAAAACCGTTGTGCATCCAGTACTTACTGAAGGGATGCTTGCCAGTGCAGCCTTCTGACTGGTGTATCTCAGCTTCATGGTGCGGGAATATGAGGTCCGCCCCGCCCCCATGGATGTCCAGCTGCTGCGAGCCGTACTTCATGGACATAGCCGAGCATTCGATATGCCAGCCCGGCCTTCCCCTGCTCCAGGGACTGTCCCAGCCCGGCTGGCCTTCTGAAGAGGATTTCCAGAGCACGAAGTCAAGTGGATATCTCTTATCCTTTTCCACATCGATACGGGCACCGGACCCCTCCATCAGACCTTCCTCCGTCTGGTGGCTCAATATCCCTATCTTTTCCTTCGACCTTCTGAGATCGTAATAGACGTTGCCTTCGGGCGTAGGATAAGCAAACTCCCTGAGTATCAGCAATTTAATGGCGTCTACTATTTCCGTAATATGTCCTGTCACCGTGGGTTGTACGTCTGGCTTTTTTACCCTCAGGCTTGTCATGTCCTCAATAAAGGAGCGGGTGAACCTCGCTGAGAGGTCGAAAGGGTCTTCGCCTGTTTCTTTTGCTCTGTTTATTATCTTGTCGTCCACGTCCGTTACGTTTGATATGTAACGCACATCGTAGCCGCGATAGGATAAGTAACGCCTCATAACATCAAAGGATATGTAGCTCCTGGCATGTCCAAGGTGGCAGTGGTCGTACACCGTGGGGCCACATACGTACATATTTACTTTTTTTCCGTGGAGGGGGACAAATTCTTCCATCTCCCTGGTAAGTGTGTTATAGACTCTCAATGCCATCAGCAAGCCTCGTCAGTGTTAAGCGGACCCTTAGAAAATTATGGTGCCGAGGGGAAGATTCGAACTCCCGGAAAACCGCTCTGCAGGCGGTCACATTGGCCACTCTGTCACCTCGGCACTCTCATTATCCAGCCTCTGCTGTAAAGTAATGTCTGCGGGTTGGCTTATTTAGTTTTTGCTTGTCCGAACCACAAAATATATCCAAGTTAGTTTCAATTTCTTTTGAAATATAAGGTGTAGAACCATGAGGGTCATATCCGTTGAACAGGTACTGCCATGTATAGCAGACCCCTGGAAGCTCAGGGTCATAGCACAGCTGGATGAATGTCCGGACCTTCCAATGCTTGCGAAGTACCTTCAGGGGCGCTATAGTGAGGGGCTCGGTGTCGTTATGGCGAAGAGCGGGTACAGGGAGATTACATTCTATAGCGATGGCAGGGTGGCCGTGCGCATGGTGGATACCACGGAAGAAGCCGAAAAGTTCATCAACAGCATGCTTGCAATGGCCTGCACGAAAGCACTGCTTCTGGAAGATCTGTAGTTTTTAACTGTTCTTACAAATACGCACTTTTTTATTGTAGCATCATGAAGCAACTGGAATGCTTAATGTCAAATTTTATATGCGATGACTTATATTATCTATAACGAGTACATTAATTTAGGAAGTGGTGTTAATATTTATTATCATAGCAATTATGATTGTTGTTTCCGGTAACCTTCCCAGGAACATGTTCAGTAACTTTATGTAAGGTAAATGCCGGGAGGAGTGAAGAAAAATGTATGCGCTATCTGTGAACTATCAGGATGCCAGTGGAGGCTCATGTGAACCATGAACCTCTGGCCGGCATAATCAGCAATGCTGCGCTCCTTCTTGCTCTCTGGGTGATATATGAAGCGACTTTTCTCAATATCAGCATAAGCCCGCGCTTGAAAAAAATGCTTGTCGGGATCATCATTGGGTTTATATGCATCGCACTGATGATGAACCCCTGGGAGCTGTTTCCCGGACTGTTCTTTGACACGCGTTCGATTCTCCTGGGTATCACCGGACTATTCTTTGGTCTTGTCCCGACAATAATAGCCATGTCTATTGCCGCAACTTTCCGGCTGTACCAGGGAGGTGCCGGAGCCTTAATGGGAGTTTCCGTCATTATCACATCATCGTTGCTGGGTCTTTTTTGGAGTCGGCACCATGAAAAACTTAAACGCATCTTCGGGAGATTCGAACTATATGCTTTTGGTTTTGTGGTCCACATTACAATGCTCTTATGTACATTCATACTTCCATGGCAGCTCGCAATTGATACCCTGAGCAGGATAATTCTTCCGGTCTTAGTGGTCTATCCTCTGGTAACAGTACTGCTGGGAAACATGCTGAACTATCAGATCGACCGGGAAAACTCCAGGCAGGCACTCAGGGAAAGCGAGGAGATATTCGGACTGTTCATGGACAATTTCCCCGGGTACGCCTACATCAAAGATGAAAAAGGAAGGCATCTGTTCTGTAATAAAAAATTAAAGGATAAAATAGGATTGGAGATGGCCCAAATACTGGGTAGATCCAATGAAGACCTGTTCCCTGCCGATACAGCAAAGCAATTCTCTATCACTGACCAGGTAGTGCTTCAAAACAAGGGAACTCTGGTGATAGAAGAGGAACTTCCCGGGGATGGCGGCACACAGACATTCCTTTCCTATAAGTTCGCAATCAACAGGCAACATAGTTCTTCATATATAGGTGGTATCTCCCTTGATATAACTGATAGGAAGCGGGCAGATGAAAAGCTGAAACTGTATAACCAGCGCCTGAACATCTTTCACCGGATAGACAAGGGCATCATCAGCGCCCATTCCTCCTGGGAGATCGCATCTACTGTTCTGAAATGCATGCGCCGTATAATTGCATGCTCCAATGTTCATTTGATGTTGTTCGAAAAGAATTCAGCAGAGGCTTATGTGTTTGCAGGTGACGGTGAGGTGGGCCCTGCTTTTTCCGAAGGTATGCTTTTTAGAGTCTCCATGCAAAAGCAGTTAAGTGAGCTGAGCTCTGGATATATAATCTCATTTAAAGACCTGCCTGAATTTGAAGGTTTATTTTCTCCCTTATCAGGCCATATTCCTCAAGATGCTTTTCATTCCGGTATCAGTGCACCGCTTATACTCGAGGGTGAGCTCATGGGCGCCCTGAATCTGCTGGCGGAAGACGACGACTTTTTCAATGATGAGCATCTGGAGATTGTCCGGGAGATTGCGGCTCAGCTTGCGGTTGCTATTCAGCAGGCCCGTCTGAACGAGCAGATAAAGCGCCACAGCTGCGATCTGGAAGAAAGTGTCAGGCAGCGAACATTCCAGCTCGAGGCTGCAAACAAGGAGCTTGAAGCCTTTGCATATTCCGTATCCCATGACCTTCGCTCACCTCTTCGTGCCATTGACGGCTTTTCCAGGATCATATTGGAAGATTATGCGGACAAACTGGACGAGGAAGGCAACAGGCTGCTGAGTGTCGTCCGGGATAACGCGCAAAAAATGGATAAACTTATTACGGACCTTCTTTCTCTTTCACGTGTCAGCAGAAATGAGATGAACCTGACAAATATAGATATGGCCGGTATGGCTGAATCTGTCTTCTGGGAGCTTACTTCAGCGGAAATAAAAGCCAGATTCAATGTCAGTATAAATCAGATGCCAGAGAGTTGCGCAGATCCTGTCCTGATGAAACAGGTCTGGAGCAATCTCATTGCAAATGCCATCAAATATACTATGCCCGTGAAACAGCCTGCTATATCCATTGGAGGCTACAGGGAAAATGGAAGGAACGTTTACTACGTGAAAGATACAGGAGTTGGATTCGACCCTAAATATGTGCATAAGCTTTTCGGTCTTTTCCAACGCTTGCATACAGAAAAGGAGTTTGAAGGAACAGGTGTGGGACTTGCTATCATGCAGCGCATTGTTCACCGTCACGGAGGGACAGTATGGGCAGAGGGCAAGGTAAACGAAGGAGCAACATTCTATTTCTCATTACCTGCAAAGGAGGACTACAGCGATGATCGAAGGTGAGGTGGAAATATTACTTGTGGAAGACAATCCCAATGACTCGGAGCTGGCTCTGAGGGCATTGAAGAAGAACAAGATTGCAAACAATGTAGTGGTTGTAACAGATGGTGAACAGGCACTTGATTTTTTCTTTGCGAGAGGGGAATTTTCCGGGCGTGATGCCTCCAATGTGCCGAAGATGGTCCTTCTGGACCTGAAGTTGCCAAAGATGGATGGGCTGGAAGTTCTGAAGGTCCTGAAAGACCACAACTCCACAAAGACCATTCCCATAATCATGCTGACATCTTCCAAGGAAGAGAATGATATTGTCGAGAGCTATCGCCTGGGAGTGAACAGTTATATTGTCAAGCCAGTTGACTTTGATAAGTTTGTCGAAGCGGTACGGGACATAGGTGTATACTGGCTGCTTTTGAACCAGATGCCCATGGGCAAGAGATGAAAGGAAAAACCATGGAAGAAAATAATCCGCTGCGCATACTGTTCGTTGAGGATATGCCCTCCGATATGGAACTTGCAGAAAGGGAACTTATAAAAAACGGAATTTCTTTCATTTCAATAAGAGTGGAAACGCAGGAAGAATTCATAAAGAACCTGGATAGTTTCAAACCAGATATTGTCATTTCTGACTATTCTTTACCATCCTTTGATGGTATGCAGGCACTTAAGCTGTCACTGGAGCACGATGGTAACATTCCTTTCATAGTGTTTACCGGCTCCATGAATGAAGAGACTGCTGTAGCCTGTATGAAAGCCGGCGCTACGGATTACATTATCAAGGAACATACAAAAAGGCTCCCTTTTGCTGTACGTGAAGCTCTTTTAAAGAAGAAGATGAGTTTGTCCAGAGACCGGGCTGAGAAAGAGCTTGCCCAGAAAAAAGAAGAGCTGAACAATTATTTCGAGAACGCCCTTGATCTTTTCTGCATCGTCAGTACAGATGGTCTCTTCGTGCGTCTCAACAAAGCATGGGAGAGGGTCCTTGGTCTCAGAGTGGAAGAACTGGAAGGGAAAACCATTCAGGATTTTGTCCATCCTGATGACCTCTGCACAACAGCAGATATATTCTCTATCCTGCAGAATGGTAAGGAAATATCCGGTTTTGTAAACCGTTTCAGGTGCATTGACGGGTCATATTGCTGGATAGAGTGGAAATCCTCTCCAAAGGATAATCTCATATACGCGGCTGCCAGGGATATCACTGACCGTAAACAGGCGGAAGACGCACTCAAAGAAAGTGAGGAACGGCTCCAGCTGGCCATGGAAGTTTCAGAACATGGTTTCTGGGACTGGGATATGGATAGCAACAAAGCCTATTTCAGTCCGAAATGGTACACAATCCTGGGGTACAAGCCTAATGAACTTGCTATGGACTTTGGAACATGGTCCAGCCTTTTACATCCTGATGAACGTGACATCGTGCTCGAGTCCCTGATGGCTCACCTTTGTGCCCTGCAGTATTTCAAAATGGACTACAGGATGAGATCTAAGTCCGGTGAGTGGGTGTGGGTGACAGGACGCGGCAGGTCATTCAAAGTGGACGGTAACGGGGTGCCACACAGGGCAGTGGGCACATACGTCGATATAACCAGGCGCAAGAAGACCGAAGAACAGATGCTGCTGGCCAGGATAGCTGCCGAGGAAGCTAATCGCAGCAAGAGCGAGTTCCTGGGCAACATGAGCCATGAACTGAGAACTCCTTTAAGCGGTGTGATTGGTTTTTCGGATATACTGCTGGAGGAATTATCTGCAGGGATGAACGAGACACAAATAAAGTACATCTCTACCATAAATAGGAGTGGAAACCAGCTTCTGCATATTATCAATAAGATATTGGAAATATCCTGCATTGATTCAGGCAGGATGTGCATAAGACTGGACAGGCTGAGTATTCATTCTGCTGTTGAGCATACATATACGTCCCTGAACTCTCTGGCTGTCAGGAAAAAGATCGAACTTCGCACGGACATAGACAGCCGTCTCACTGAGATAACCGCCGATGTCGAGAAGTTCAAAAGTATATTGTATAATCTTGTGGAGAATTCCATAAAATTCACACCGGAAGGTGGAATCGTTACGATAAGAGCCATACCTGAAGTGAATCATATAAAGATATCAGTAAGTGATACCGGCATTGGGATACCTGATCAGGAAAAGGGGCGCATATTTGAGCCTTTTTTCCAGGTGGACAGTTCCGCATCCCGCAGTTATGGGGGTACCGGGTTAGGACTTATGCTTGTTAAGGAATATGTGGAAATGCATGAAGGAACGATCTGGGTCGAGAGTGAGCCTGGCAAGGGGAGCACTTTCACTTTCACAATCCCGATAGGGACACCGCCATCAGAAAGCCCGGAATAAGAATGCCGGCTGGGCAGTAGCAGCACCAGAAAGGGATATCAGAAAGGCTCTTCAGCCGAAGAACTCCTCACTCCAGTCTACAGAGCCCGGTCTGTATCTGTCAGCTAATTCCTTCTCCCTGCCTTTGGCAAGTCCCTCCAGGATATTCCGTATGTCATTAAACGTTCTTTCCACGGACTGGGAGGTTGTATCGATCTCAAAGACATTATCACACCACTCCACTGATTCGCAAAGGATGATGTCGAGGGCTTCTGCTTCAAGATTCTCCTCTACTTTTTCAGTGGAATAGTTCCTCTTTTGCAGTCTGTTTCTGAGCACCTCCGGCTTTGTCCTGAGCACAATGACACTGTCAGCCAGATGATGGGAAAGATGGCTGTCAAGGATAGTGATGTCGTCGGTACTTGTCATTTCCCTGACACGCCGGTCCACAAGGTCCATGTCGGCAACCACGCAATCTCTTTCATTATCCACTTCTGAGTAGAGTTTCTCCTCTTTGATAAGTTTGTTGATATGAATGACCCGGTATGATGTCCTGCTCTCCAGTAACTCTGTGACAGATGTTTTCCCGGTTCCTGGTGTTCCTGTGATTCCTACAAGCATGATATCTAATAAGCCTGTAAAGGCTTAATCCTTACCCATACCTGCAATCCTCAGGAAGTTGCCGATGATACGCATGCCTTTTTCGGTAAGGATGGATTCCGGATGGAACTGCACACCATAAACCGGATATTCCCTGTGTTCCACAGCCATGACTATACCGTCTGCTGTCCTTGCAGTTACTGTCAGGCCTTCTGCTAAGTCATCTATTGCAAGGGAGTGATACCTTCCGACTTTGAAAGTTTCCGGCAGTCCATTAAAGAGCTGTGAGTCATTGTGGCTTATCTCGGAAGTCTTTCCATGGACCGGCCCGCTCTTTGCATGCCCAATGGTGCCTCCGAAGGCAGCATTTATGGCCTGGTGTCCAAAGCAGACTCCCAACACCGGGATATCGCGCCCGATATCCCTTATGATTTCCAGGCATGTACCTGCGTCCTCAGGTTTGTGAGGTGTGCCGGGTCCCGGCGAGATCACGATAGCATCGGGCTTTATTTCTCTGACCTCATTGGATGAGATAGTGTTCGGGACTACCACGGTATCCGGCTCGAAAACGGAAACGTAGTCCACGAGGTTCCATACGAAAGAATCCTTATTATTGATGAACAGTACCCTCATCACTTCCCTCCTATGGCTTTTATCATTGCAGCCATCTTTCTCTCAGTTTCCTGGTATTCGTAAGCCGGATCGGAATCGGCCACTATACCGGCACCTGCCTGTACATAGGCAGTGTTGTTTTTGATCAGCACTGTCCTTATGACAATGGCAAAGTCAGCATCCCCGTTCCAGGAATAATAGCCGACGCCTCCGCCGTAGATTCCCCTTGATTCCGGTTCAAGGTCATCGATTATTTCCATTGCCCGGATCTTGGGAGCGCCGGAAAGCGTACCTGCCGGGAAGATGGCACGTGTAGCGTCGAACTGATCGCAATCGTCCCTCATCTCCCCGCTCACTGTACTTTCGATATGCTGCACATGGGAGTACTTGATGACGCTCATCAGGTCATCGACCCTGACGGTGCCTCCTTTTGATACCATCCTCACATCATTGCGGCCCAGGTCCACAAGCATTATATGCTCGGCCCGCTCTTTCTCATCCCGGAGCATTCCGGCAGCGAGCTGTCTGTCCTCTTCCTCGTTCTTCCCTCTCGGACAGGTGCCTGCGATGGGATTGGTTATTACCTTCCGGCCGTAGACTGTCATCAGGGTCTCAGGACTTGCACCTACGATGCCGATATCCTTGAAATTGAATATATACATGTAAGGGCTTGGATTGATGTTCCTTAGCCTAATGTACAGTTGCAGGGGTGTCTGCCCCATCCTGACCGTGTACCGTCTGGAGAGCACTATCTGAAAGATATCGCCATCTATGATGTGCTGCTTTGCCTGAAGGACAGCCTTTTCGAAAGTCTCCTGGTCGGTGTCCGGCACCGGCTCTTCAGCATTCACTTTCCCAAGGATGCTGTCGCTGATCCCAATAACTGAAGCCATACTCAGTGACCTCTCCATAAGTCGCGAGTCCGCACAGGCATGCTCGTATACTGCTTCAAGGTCACTTTCGCCTGTCACAAAGGGTGAGATGACAATGTATGTTTCACCGGTCATATGGTCAAAGACAAATGTTTTTGTCATGATGGCAAAATGCATATCCGGGGTGTCAGCGTCCGGTTTCTTACCGATATCAAGCCACGAATCGTACACAAAGTCATAACTGTTGTATCCGATCGCACCTCCCAGGAAGGTTTGCCTGTCAAAACGTTTCCGGTTCAGGAGGACCGCGTCATTGCTTGTGGGGAATATATCGCGGAAAGCATCCAGGGCATCTTTACCATCTTCTATTTTCACCCTGTACCTGCCCCCGATGAGAGGCTCCATCCGGCCCATGCACTTTACTCTCCTGTATATGTACTGTGAGAGTTCGGAACTTATCTGGCATTCTATCGTCAGGAATCTGTCCTTAATGGACACCACGATCTCAGGCTCAGAACCTGCAAAAGAATATCTGGCATGCCTTTTTTCCTTCTCGACAGACTCCAGTAGATAGGAGTGTCCTGCATTCTGCAGGGTTGCGTATAACTGCAGCGGGGTGCATACGCTCGGCACCTTTGCCATGAGCTGCACTATGGCAGGTTTCTGTGACCCCCTGACAAGGGATATGAACTCTTCCTTACTAAGATCAAAATCAACCATTGATACACCTTGCTTCTCTTATGAACCTGCACACTTTTGCAGGGTCTTTGCTCCCTTCCGTCTCCACTCCCGAGGCAGTATCCACAGCGAACGGCCGGACCTGTTCAACAGCGTCCCGAACGTTTTCCGGCTTCAGCCCGCCGGCAAGTATTATTGGGATATCGGTATTCTCCACTATCTCTCTGCTCACCGACCAGTCGTGGGTGATTCCTGTACCGCCACTCATCCCGGCCTTCCCGGAATCCAGCAGTACACCATCTATCAGGCCTGTCTCACTAAGTGCCTCTACCTGTGCTATCAGGCCTGCGGTCATCGCTTCCCTCGCTCCTGGAGGCACTGTGAATGTCTTGATGATTCTTTGCCGGGTGCCATCAATTCCATCTCGGATGGTTCCTATCTCCTCCGGCCCCATGTCATTATGGAGCTGAATACTATCCGGATGGGTTTTTCTTATGAGCTCCAGGGCCTGATCAGTATTATATGGCATCATTACAAGGACAGACTCAACGAAGAGTGGGACATGCCGGATAAGCCCGCATGCAGTATCCGGGTCTATCTTCCTGGATGTCTGCACCGGAACATCGGTGATAAAGCCTACTGCATCTGCTCCGCACCTTACAGCCATGTCTATGTCTTCAGCACATCGCATACCGCATATCTTCACTTTTGGCATGTGTTTCATTTATTGCCTCACAGGCGCTTTTATCATCGCAGAAATCCATCAGTTTTTCAAGTGCCTTGCCGCTGTCTATGATTTCTTCAACCAGTGGGATGGCTTTTTTTATCGAATCAGCCCTGCCTGCCAGGTACAGGGCGGCAGCAGAGTTGATGACAATGATATCTCTCTTGGGGCCTTTTTCTCCTTTGAGGACATATATTATGTCCCTTGCATTCTCTTTTGGCGTCCCGCCAACAATGTCTGTCGCTTTTGCCCTGTTGATTCCAAGCTCTTCAGGAGTAAGAGTATATGTCTTTATCCTGCCATCCCTGAGTTCGGCCACGCAGGTCTCGGCTATGCTGGATATCTCATCCATACCGTCACCATGTACAACCATGGCTCTCTCAACTCCCATCTTCTTCATGACTTGGGCGAAAGTCTTACACAACCTGCTGTCAAAGACCCCTACAAGCTGTGCTTTTGCATTGGCAGGGTTTGTCAGGGGCCCCAGTATGTTGAACACTGTCCTTGTACCAAGTTCCTGCCTTATACCTGCAACCCTTTTCATGGAAGGGTGGAAAACAGGGGCGAACATAAATCCAATACCTGCTTTTTCAATGGTCTGCTTCACTTCCTCAGGATTCTTGTCCACCTTTATTCCTAACTCCCTGAGCACATCCGCACTTCCAGAGAGTGAAGTAATGGAACGGTTGCCATGCTTTGCCACTGGAATTCCGGCTGCGGCAGTGACAATAGCTGCGGCTGTTGAAACATTGATGGTGTTATGCCTGTCAGCCCCCGTCCCGACAATATCAATCAGTATTCCTTCCACTTCAGGATATATAAGGTTGGCTGCTTTTTTCATCCCGGTGGCAAACCCGGCAATCTCATCTGCAGTCTCCCCTTTCATTTTCAGGGCCATTAGCAGGCCTGCGATCTGGGCATCAGTGGACTCTGTGAATATCTTGGTGATAGCATCCTCAGCTTCCTTTATTGTCAGGTCCTGCCCTTCACTTACTTTCTTGATATACGCCTTCATCCAAGCACCTCTAAAAACATTAATGTATATGTTTGTACACTAATGGATAAAGAGCATCACTTGTATTTATAGCTTATGGCTTTTGAAAACAGGGCAACTACGGAACAAGATTATTGGCACTAAAAGACAGACAGGAAAGAAAAGAATACAAAGGCAGGTTTGATTAAAATCACATGTAGCAGTCTTCAGGACAATTTCCCACAGACGCTTCTGCCTTTTTCCGTTAGCTGGTAATATGTTGTGTTCTTCTGTGCGGAAGAGCTAAAGGTTGCTGCACAGGAGCTCCGGCATCCTGCGCATTTTCCTTCACATGTTCCTGCGTTTTGTACAATAGCTTTGAGATCTCCTCTTTTTTCCATGATGTTGAGCAGGTCCTTGAACTCATCCTGTCTGAGGTTCAGGCGGCTTGCAATCGTTCCCATGGTGAGATTCTCTTTTGAATCCATCATTGCGGCTATTCTTTTTAAAAAAAAGTTGTAACCTATTATCATGCTATCTCCCTGACTACAAGTATCTCATTCAGTGAGAACCTGTTTTTCCAATACAGTATCCCCATGAATGGAAGTATCCCCAGGTATATTCCCGGCCTGAAGTTCTCCATAACGCTCCATCCTTCATAATCATCCGGGACAATAATTGAATCCAGGAGATTCCCTCCCATTGTCAGGATATATACTGCCATGAATACAAGCGACAACAGTATTCCCACATAGACAAAGGAAACTCCTGCATTGACACCTTTTGTCATTTCCCTTGACCCGTACAGAAACACGGTTCCAATGATCACAAGGCATGCTCCTCCAAGAATATCTCCGGAAATGAACAAAAACCCTGCAACCCCTGTATTTATGCTCAGTCCTTCTGCAATGTGAAGTACTCCAAAAATGGAGTACAGAACTCCGGTAAGTAATGCGAACAGGAGTTCTTTGTTTTGATTAGTTTGTTCCATCTGTTTCCCTCTCTATTTTCTATCTTTTCCTGATCCTCAAGTAAGGAAACCTATTCGGCTTCCTATCTGATACAGAGTAAATGCAAAGACCCATGCCAGCCCTGTTCCGTATACAAGCTGGAAAAGTGTCCATTTCCATGACCCTGTCTCTCTTTTTATAACGCCTATACAGGCAAAGCAAGGCACGTAGAGAAGAGTGAACACCATGAGTCCAAGTCCTGCAAGGGGTGTCATTGCTCCGGCTGCCAGGATAGCGGACAGGTTCTGTTCGTCCTCCCCGGCTCCGTAGAGCACGCCCATGGATCCTACGACTATCTCCTTGGCAACAATACCAAACACCAGTGCAACAGCTATCCTCCAGTCAAATCCAAGGGGTGCTACTAAAGGCTCTATCAGGTGTCCTATCACTCCTACAAGTGAATCGGTGCTGCCGTATATTTCTTCAGACCCGAAGACTCCGCCACTACCAGGTGCAGGAATGGATGCCAGCAGCCATACACCTACAACACCGATAAGTATTATCCCGCCAGCCTTTTTCAGGTATATTTTAGCTCTTTCCCACATGTGTATGAAACTGCCTTTAAGAGTAGGCAGGCGGTAATCGGGAAGTTCCATGATGAAAGGTGCATCTTCTCCCCTGAGGACTGTTGTCCTCATGAGCTTTGCACTTAGCACTGCAACCAGTATTCCAAGTGCATAGAGCCCGAAAATTACGATCCCCGCATCTCTCCCGAAGAATGCCCCGGCCAGGAGCACGTAAACAGGCAATCTTGCACCGCAGGATATGAATGGAGCGACAAGTATAGTGATCAACCTGTCCCGCGGGTCCTCGATAGTCCTTGTTGCCATTATCGCAGGCACGTTACATCCAAATCCCATTATCAGGGGAATAAAGGATTTTCCATGAAGCCCTATCTTTCCCATGACCCTGTCCATAATGAATGCCGCCCTTGCCATGTATCCGCTATCTTCCATAAGGGAGAGCATGAAGAAGAGCAGCAGTATATTGGGAAGGAATATTAGCACGGACCCGATGCCTGCAATGATGCCGTCGCCTACAAGGGAAGCCAGCCACTCTGTGCTGATAACTTCGGCAGTTGCACCCGCAAGCCATCCGAAGAAGATATCAATCATGTTCATGAACGGAGTGGCAAATGTGAATGTTAATTCAAACGCCGCCCACATCAATGCAAGAAATATAGGGATTCCCAGTAGTTTGTTTGTCACAACACGGTCAACCATATCTGAACCACTGAGCTGGCATGTGTTGATATCACATACCTGTCTCAACATGGCCTGGATAGTACTATACCGCTGGTCTGCGATCTTTGTTTCAAAATTATCTGCATCCGTCTTCCTGAGTATCTCCCTGATCTGAGTATATTTCTCACTCTCCTGTGCTTTTTTGATTATATTTTCGTCACCTTCAAGTAACTTTATGCTGAACCATCTTGAAGGGTAATGTGCAAAGTACTGGTCACTTTTAAGGATCATCTCAAGTTCATGTACCATGCCCTCTGTCGCTTCGTCATAACTTAATGGATCATCATTTGTCCTGGCCTTAGATGCCTCTTCTATAATGGCATCCAGCAGGCTCTCAATACCAGTACCTTTGCTTGCGATTGTAGGTATCACCGGCACATCCAGGAATTCCTGTATCTTTTCCTCATCGATCCTGTTTCCTTTTGCAAGGGCAAGGTCTTTCATATTGAGTGCAATTACCAGTTTCACGCCCAGTTCCATCAACTGGGTCGACAGGTAAAGATTCCTCTCAAGGTTCGTTGCATCTATGACCTGTACTACAATGTCCGGCTTTTCCTCTATCAGGAAGTCGCGCGCAATTATCTCGTCCAGGGAATATGTTGTAAGGCTATATGTTCCGGGAAGGTCTACGATCTCCATCTCAATGTCCTTGTAGATCCTTTTTCCCATTTTCCTTTCAACGGTCACACCGGGCCAGTTACCAACGTGTTGCCTTGAGCCCGTTATTGCATTGAATATGGAGGTTTTCCCAACATTCGGATTCCCCGCAAGGGCTACTGTTATTTTTTTTGTCATTCTGCCACCATAATTGTCTCGTTCCGGCCCTATTTATTCGACAGTTTCAACGAGAACCGTCTGTGCTTCTTTTTTCCGAAGAGAGAGGTTGTATCCTTTTATCTTGAATTCCACGGGGTCCCCCAGGGGCGCCCTTCGCATTACTTCTACTTTTGTTCCCGGTGTCAGTCCCATGTCAAGAATCCTTTTTCGAAGGGATCTCTGTCCCGTAAGCTTCAGTATCTTTACAGATGTTTCAGGTTCAATTAGGTCCAGTGTTTTTTCCGGCATTGTGGTTCTCCTGTATGTATGTCTATTTAATGTAGTTAAACCTAAACTCCGTTGTATTCTATATAATTATTTCTATTGCCTAGTTTATTTCACAATGCAAACCTAGTGGTAAGGAGTATTCTCAGAAAGGTGGTCCTTGAGTTGGAACCTTGCAAAAAAGCCGTTGGTTGACACTCTACAAGCCAAATGCAATAATGAATAAAGACTAAAGAATAGATAAAATAATAAATAAACAGGCAGTTGTAAGCGATGCTGCCTGAGGAACGGATTTCTAACGCTGGTCTTGTTCTTCTATCATTTCATATATCTTCTTCATGTCAAGACAACTCTCCACAACTCCTGCAAGCTCTTCATAGGCTTCTTCTTCGGTCGTCACAACCTCGGGGATATATTCAACACCTTTTTTCTCTGCAAGGTATATCATGAGAGCATGCCTGACATTCGCATTCTCGAAAAGGCCGTGAAGGTAGGTACCCACAACAGTACCGCTGTCATCGATACTGCCATCATTGCCAAAAACCGTTTTGGGGGTCTTTGTAGTGCCCATGTGTATCTCGTAACCCCATACCTCCTGGCCTTTGATGTGTTTGAATATGGGCCCTTCGGCAACGACCTCCTTGCGAACCTGGGTGGTCATCTTCTTGTATTCTCCAAAGGAAGTTTCCGTATCCAGCAGGCCAAGGCCCTCGTAATCAGCTTCTATCCCGTTCTCCACTCCGGAGTCGTGTATGGTCCTGCCAAGCATCTGGTACCCGCCACATATACCGAATATAGGTATCTTACCGTGCAGGGCGCGTATCCGTACATCCATGCCACTTTCCTTCAGGTCCAGCAAGTCGCTCACAGTGTTCTTTGTGCCGGGGATGATTATGCAGTCCGGCTTCCCGAGGTCCTCATCAGGATTGACATACCTTACGCGTGCTATCTTCTCAAGGGGTTCGAAATCAGTGAAGTTTGATATTCTGGGCAGGCGGATGATGGCAATGTCAACATCGTTGATATTTTCCTGTTTTTCCTGGCCTTTCTTCTTCTTGCGTATAGCCATGGAGTCCTCGGAAGGTATCTTGAGGTTGTAATATGGCAACACGCCAAGCACAGGCACACCTGTCAGCTCTTCAAGCTGCCGGAGTCCCGGCTCGAGTATGGCAGGGTCGCCCCTGAATTTGTTAATGACAAATCCTCTGATGTTCCTGCTAATGTCCTCGGGAAGCAGAGCCTTGGTGCCATAGAGGCTTGCAAAGACGCCTCCTGACTCAATATCGCCTACAAGTATGATGGGTGCGCCGGTTATCCTGGCTGTGCCCACGTTAACGATGTCGCGGTCATAGAGGTTTATCTCGGCTGCTCCTCCCGCACCTTCCATTACTATCAGCTCATATTCGGATTCCAGTCTTTCAAGCGCCCCCCGGAGGACACCGTGCATTTCCTCAATGGAATCATAATAATTGCCTGCAGACTTGTCGGCGTATGGCTCGCCCAGTACTATCACCTGTGATGTCCTGTCTCCTTTGGGTTTCAGAAGGACCGGGTTCATATCGGCAGTGGGCTCTACACCGGCTGCCTTGGCTTGTATTGCCTGGGCGATACCTATTTCTTTGCCGTCTTTTGTTATCCAGGAGTTCAGGCTCATATTCTGTGCCTTGAAAGGTGCAACCTTGTATTTACGGGAAAGGACCTTGCAAAGCCCTGTGACCATAATGCTCTTTCCGACGTCTGATGCAGTACCAAGGACCAATAGTTTCTTTGCTTTTTTACCGTCTGCCATGTAGAACAACCCTTCGGATTTGGAAGTTTTTAAGTTAAGATAATTTGGATGTTGAGATAGTCCAACAGTTTTATGAGGGACAACTTATATCTACTTAACTCCGGTTAATCTTAGTAATTAACTCCAGTTTATCTTAGTTAAGGTGGAACATGACTGAACTTTTGCATGTAAGTGGCGGACCTACAAAACCCGAGATAATTGCAATATCCCTATCTAAACTTGATTTAAAAAATGGGGATAGTTTTTTCGATATTGGCTGCGGTACAGGTGCTGTATCCATCGAAGCCAGCAAGATGGTGCGTGATCTGAAGATTCATGCCATCGACGCCAGGGAAGAGGCAATCGAGGTCGCAAGGACCAATTTCAGGTCTTTCAACATAGAGAATGTAACTCTTTATTCAGGTGAATCCTCCAATATCCTGAGCAAACAGCCGGTTGGCAGTATCGGCTGTGCATTCATCGGCGGTACGAAGAATATCTCCCGGGTGCTTGAGGTCCTTGCAGAGAAGAAGGCCAGAAGCATCGTGGTGAATGCGGTCAGGATAGAAACAGTCGTAAATGTAATAAACAAGTTAAAAGAACTTGGCTTATTCGATGAGGTGCTGCACATTATAGTGTCGCGTGGTGCGCCGCTGACAGGTGAGACGATGTTCAAGCCTGAGAATCCTGTATACGTTATTATAGGCAGGTCGGCCGAAGATCAGCACAACAACAGTTGTTAGTAATATTGATTAGTAATAATTATAGTCAACTCATAGTGAAATTATGTAGGTACAATCTTAAGCGTATGGTGATCAAAAAATGCTTGTTGGAGTAGGACTTGGACCCGGTGACCCGGAACTTCTGACATTGAAAGCTGTCGAAACACTCAAAAAGAGCTACAAGGTCTACGTTCCCGGCCGCCTTGCAGCAGAACTGGTAGCACCCTATGCGGAAGCCGAGATAATGGACTTCCCCATGCTGACCGATTATAATGTGCTCAATGCAGTCTGGAAGAAGAACGCTGAGATGATAGCTGAGGAATCAAGAGATAACCTTGTTTCCTTTGGTCTTATCGGGGATCCTAATTTTTTCTCCACCTTCACTCACCTCAAGCGCGTGATGAAGAGGCTGTATCCTAATGTAGAGACCTCGACAATTCCGGGTATCAGTTCGATAACCTCCTTTGCCGCACAAACCGGTGCAGAGGTGGATGCTTCTTTTGAGGTAAGTGACGGGTCTGACAGCAAGTATAAGATCAGGTTGAAGGCCAGCAGACCTCTTGAGATCATAGATTCCTTCAAAAAGGAAGGCTACAGCAAATTCACTTTTGCAGAACGGCTCTTCAGTCCTGATGAAGTGATTATCACGGAACAGGAAAATATTCCGGAGAAAGGTAATTATTTCAGCATTATCTTCGCGGAAAAGGAGTGACTCACAGGAGCATCACAATGACGAACAATAAGGTATATTTTGTAGGTTCCGGTCCGGGCAATGAGAAATATATAACAGTTGCAGGCCGTGAACTTCTGGAAGAGGCGGACCTGGTTATATATGCAGGCTCACTTGTGAATCCAAAAGTACTTGATTACTCTAAAGGGGAAAAGATCGACAGTTATGGCCTGACCCTGGACGAGACCAACAAGCTCATACTTGACAGCCTCAGAGCCGACAAGAAAGTAGTCCGGCTGCACAGCGGTGACCCGTCTCTATACGGATCTATTGTGGAGCAGATGGAAGAGTTAAAGAATGCCGGTGTGGAAATTGAGATCATACCCGGTGTGTCTTCCGTCTTCGCCACTGCTGCCGCATTGCAAACACAGCTGACACTTAACAATGTCTCTGAGACACTTATTATCACACGCCCGGCAGGACAGACCCTGGAAAAGGACAAGATAAAGGAACTCTCCAGACATAATGCGACCATGGCTGTTTTCCTGGGAACCCAGAAGATCGAAGAGATCATGGAAAAGGTCGAGTACCCGCCCGAGACTCCAGTGGCAGTAGTCTTCCACGCCTCATGGCCTGACCAGAAGATAATAAAGGGAACGGTGGCCGATATTGCAGGCAAGGTCAAAGAAGCAGGTGTCAAACGCTCAGCTATGATACTCATTGGCGGAGTTGTAGATCCTGTGAACTATGGGAGGTCTTACTTATACGGAGTGGCACAAGAACCGCTGTCATAACCTTCGAGCGCAATCTCGAAGTTGCACAGCTTATTGCAGAGCACCTTAAAGCTGATGTCCTGATGTACGGGAAGGATGTCTTCAGTAAAGCATTTGAGGAATATGACTCCATAGTGGCGGTCTTTGCCACGGGGATAGTCGTGCGCGATATCGCACCACTCATCCAAGACAAGTGGAAGGACCCGGCGGTAGTGGTTGTGGATTCAAACATGAATTTCGCCATTTCCCTGCTTGGGGGCCACCACGGAGGTAATGAGCTGGTCCGAAAGATCTCCGAGATCGGGCCGATTCCTGTCATCACGACCGCGACCGAAGTGCATAATCGCAATTCGGTTGAAGGCATCGCTAAATCCCTGGGCTGTGATATCGTTAACAAGCCCTCCACAGTGCAGGTCAACTGTGCCCTGCTTGAGCAGGATGTGGAAGTCCTTGAGATAAAAGGGCCCCGAATAGTTATTGTCGGCGATGATGTGTCCGTCCTGAAAAGAGAGAAGGCAGAAAACTCATGATAATAGGTATCGGAGCCCGCAGGGGTGTCAGCAGTCAGGAAGCAATAGATGCTGTGCATAATGCCCTGGCAGAACTTGGAAGGGACATCGCTGATGTGCAGATGCTTGCCTCCGCAAAGTTGAAAGAGAATGAAGAGGGTCTTCATGAGGCATCAAATATCCTTGGGATCGAATTAAGGTTCATAGATCACGATGAATTGAACAGGTATGATGCGCCGTCTGATTCGCAGGCAAAACGCTTCGGGCTTACAGGTGTGGCAGAACCGGCTGCACTGGCGCTATCGGAAAAAAAAGAACTTATACTAAGGAAGAAAGTTTATGGTAGGATCACAATCGCAATCGCAGAGTGAGGCATCCGGGAAAGGAAGGCTGTACATTATAGGTATAGGCCCAGGCTCCGTGGAACACCTTACAGTAAAGGCAAGAGAGGTCATACTGAATTCCGATTATGTCGTCGGTAACGGTACCTATCTTGATCAGATGGCAAGTCTGCTGGACAAGCAGAACATTGTCCGCAGCGCAATGGGTAAGGAAGTAGACCGTGCACGTAAAGCAGTGGAGCTTGCACAGGGTAACGTGGTTTCCATGATCAGCGGCGGAGATGCCAATATCTATGGCATGGCGGGCCTTGTGCTTGAGGTCGCAGAGCACGCAAACCTCAATGTCGAGATAGAGGTGCTACCAGGTGTAACAGCTATCACCGCCGCAGCCAGTGTCCTCGGTGCGCCTATTGTCAACGATTTCTGTACCGTGAGCCTCAGTGACCTGCTGACTCCCTGGGAAGTCATTGAGAAAAGGCTTGACGCAGCAGCTTCAGCAGATTTTGTCATGTCTCTCTACAACCCCAAGAGCCGCCAGCGTAATTCTAATTTCTCACGGGCTATCGAGATCATCAGGCGCCATAAGGACGATTCCGTGCCTGTAGGCCTTGTAAAGAACGCCCTGAGGGACACGGACCAGGATTACATTGTCACAACCCTTGGCGAGGTACTTGATCATAACGACTGGGTGGACATGAGCACCACCATCCTTATCACTACTAACGACTCCCGTATATGGGACACGTCGTATGGTAAGAGGATAATCACTCCAAGGGGGTATCACAGGAAATATGACTACTGAATCCAAAAAGACCGATGTGGGTATCGAAGATCTTGTGGAAATGACTACTGAGATCGACCCGGAGCTCATTGCTATCTGTAATGACCTTGGTTCACAGACCGATGAGGCAAAGGCTATCTACATGACAAGCCGCAACATCGCCCGCAAACTTGTGGGAGACGAGACATTAGAGGATAAAGTTAAACAGCGCTGTGTAACCTCAACAGGTGACCCGGCAGTTGCAGACATCATGCGCTTTGTGAACGACCCTATCAAAGCCGGTATGGAAGCAATCAAAAAAGGAGCTCCGATCCTGGTTGATATCAACATGGTCAAGGCAGGCATTACCAAGAGAGGTCACAACTGCGAGATAATCTGTGTACTCGATAAGGATGAGGATGCAGAACTTGCCAAAAAGTACGGCATAACAAGGACCGCAGCAGGTTTTCTGAAATGCAGGGACATACTTGAAGGTTCAATTGTTGCCATAGGCAATGCACCATCTGCTGCATTTGCAGTATGCAGGATGATAGAGCACGGCATCAGACCGGCTGTCATTGTGGGCACACCCGTGGGCTTTGTCAATGCCGCAGAGTCCAAGGAAGCTGTCAGGAGCATAGACGTTCCTTCCATCACATGTGTCGGAACACGTGGCGGCACGCCAATGGCAGTTGCATGTGTCAATGAGCTCGTTGCCATTGCAAATGATGATGAATGTGTTATTGATTAAGCACATTCACCATTTCTGGTTTTAATTCTTACTTTGAATATATCCGAGTTACAGTTTTCTTCTGCTACTCAAAATTAGCGAGCAAGCCAGCAAAGCGATTAATCCCGACATTGGTAAAAATCCCGGCGACTGCTCTTTATGTGCTTCATCTGCACCCTGCGCTAAAATAGTATTTTCTGCTGCAGGCTGGTAATTATTGCCTGCGCCGACGGCATAGGATCCTGAATCAGGAGCCCTGTCATACAGTGTGCGGGCATCTTCATCTGGATCCAATTGTACTATTCCCGTTTCGAAATTTCTTATCTTGGCTCCGTAGTTCACAAGGGCTGTCTCAGCGTATAAGTTCATATTCCCATCATCGTTACCAAGAAATACTGAAGGAATACTCAGGTACATTTTGTTTCCTTTCATGGTGATCAGGTGGGTTACTTCCTTTACTTCGAATTTTCCGGCAAACGTCCCAATCATGCTGGCAGACAGTTTTCCATTTTGCAGACTATAGATCAATGAATAGTCTACAGTGTTATCCTGATCCGTGTCAAAAAAAATGCTTGTCATCGCACCGTCATCAAGGCTCAAACTGCTATAGGAGACGGTTATCAGCATGTTGTTTTCAGCGAATCCTGTTTCTATGGAGACTATCTCATCTCCGTCATGCCCAAAACCAGTAGAGTCAGATGCAGAGTCTGTGAATATCGTCCTGTCATCTCCATATCTCAGCAAAGTTTTGATAGATCCGTCTGAAGTATCAATGGCTCCATTGCCGTTATCAGGTACGCTGTCGATATCTCCTCCAAGAGAATCATGTATTGTGAAGGAGTCAACCGTCAGGTACATGCCCCCCTCATCATTTCCAAGTAATGCAAGCGGAATTCCCAGAAAAACCTTGTTTCCTGATACTTTGAACGTAGCATCATTATAAGGGACTCCCAGGGGCCTCGTTGTAGTATCCAAATATCCTAGTTTTGCCAATTCAGAATCTGTATTTATCATTCTGATAGCAGCATTCGTACCTATCAGGCTTCCTGCAGTGTACTCTATCCTGTAATCAACTCCAAATGTAGGTGGTGCCTGCTCTGTATTTGTAAAACCTGTGACAAGCTGTTGGTCAACGTCAATATTTACCCATCCTGTTATATCATCTCCATAGGAATAGGCACTCGGTTCCACATTATTGGCATAGGTGACCACAAGGTTCAGCATTCCATTTTCAACAGTCACATCGACATTTTTTATATCCGCAGAAGCACCGTCTCCTGTTCTGTCAGCGACATATGCACTGCTCACAGTTGTTTTAGGTATTTTTACTTTTCCTGTTCTTGTGTCAATTACACCATGATCAGGAGCACGGTCAAATTCGAGTGCCTTTACCATTTGGTCATGGAGTGCAACAAACACATCAGCATTTCCGTCATCATTGCCCAGCATCGAAAGGGGCAACGTAATGAAAATAGTATTTCCCTGTGCCTGGAGTGTGCCAGAATCTATCATATTGTCGTTCAATGTTGTGGTTATCATGGGGTCAGAATAGATTATACTCATGTAACTGAACTGATAGACATAATCCGCTCCATTGTCAGAATATCCTGTCAGGACATTCTGGTCTGTGTCTACGAAAACAGCTCCGTAGAAACTATAATCAGCGATATCATCGGTACATGATATCACAATATTGAGGTTGTTTCCATCAGTAGACACATCCAGTGAGTCAATGTCCTGTGAGGAGAAATCTCCCACTGCATCCGATACTGATGCGCATGTGACAGGAATCGTGAATATAAGGAACAATATAATTGCGATTCCGGGAACAATCAATTTTTCAAATCTCATAATACCACCAACAAGTTAGGTCTGGCAAAAATTCGGATCAATTCGTAAAATGGGCATATCATATTTAGTTTTTATGAAATAGTTCCATGATTAAAAAAGTGTTACAGGTAAACAATATGATTATTGTACACCATCCACAAACCTGCAAGTACAAGCACAAGGCCCGTGAGTTTCTTCAGCTTGACATCATACTTTGATATTTCACTCAGCTTTGAAGAAGAAAGGTTGGCAAAATATGCAATGATCAGCATAGGTACGGCAAAACCCATAGAGTAGATGATAAGGTGTGTTGTACCGTAAGTGATGTCTCCCTGAATGGCCACGCTTGTGAGTATTGCCCCAAGTATGGGCCCAACACAGGGGATCCACACAATTCCCAGTGAAGCACCAACAAGCAAACCGCCAAAGATACCTTTTTTTTCAACATGCAGGTTTCCGCTATATCTGGCAAAGGTGCCGAAAAGGTCATAATCCATAAGCATTGCAAGGCCAAATACTATAATGAGAAGTTCTGCCAGTATCCTGAAACCCTGGATATATGACTGAAAGACTGCACCAAAGGCAGAGGCAACTACTCCCATGAGTGTGAATGAAAGGCTGAGACCTATAACTATGGCAAAAGGCCTGAACTTCCCCTCTCCGGCAGAATATGCCAGAATGATCGGGAGCAAGGGGAGTACACACGGTGACAGCACACTCACAATGCCAGCGAAAAATGATGCAAACGGGTCCAGTGTAAGAGTATCGTTGAACATGTCCGGGGTTATACCTGCAGGCTGGACCTGTTAAGCTCTTCGAGTGCATGGTCAAGTGTTTGTGTAAGCACTGCTTTTCTTGTAAGTCCCACAAATCTTGCTTCTTCCCTGTTAGTGGTAGTCTGTCCATCGGGTCTCATGTAAACATAAGTTTTGTTCTCAATACCAACTATAACAAATGAATCTGGTACGTATCTCACGCCAAATCCTAACGCGCCGACCTTTGCCGTATCAATGTACATAACACTTGCTCTACCCTCATATTCTGCAGCGATGTCCTCCATGATAGGCATCTGTGCTTTGCACGTAGGGCATCTCTCAGAGCCAATCTCAACAAGCACAGCTCCTGATTCCAGCGCTGCATTGATGTCGCCCAAGCTGGCTACATGTATTATGCCCGCTCTATCCTGAGATGGTATATCTGTATCATTCTCATCGTTTCCTATGCACCCACTGATTGCTAGCACAATGACAATGGTGAAAATCAAGTGCAAGATATTTTTATGCATGTCATACCCCCAGAATCCTTATGAACTTCCGGTTAAATATCCTTTTGCACGGTGTGAATAATCCACTTTTTCTATCTGAAGGAAGTTTGGCTGGGATTTAATCATGTGATACTTTCCATTTCAGGAGAACACCATCTTCCATTCTCTCAGCTGTCATCAGTTCCAGTTTAACGATGTCACTTTCAACGAACCCTTCACCATCTGCAAAAGTCGGAGCTGTCTTACCGCCTATTATAAGATTACCAACAAAGGTATATATCTCATCCACCAGGCCGCCAGAGAGAAGTCCCCAGTTGAGGGTGGCTCCGCCTTCGACCATCAGCCTGTTTATCCCCAGAGCTTTCAGTTCTCCCATGGTTGCAGGAAGATCTACTTCACTATCACCTGCACAGACAATGGTCGCTTTCTGCCGAAGCCTTTCGACACGGTCAGCAGGCGCGGAACTGGATACCACTATTATCCGCATGCCTTCTCCCTTGATGAATATATCTGCATCCAGAGGGGTTCTCGCCTTGCTGTCTACAACGATCCTGACCGGGTTCTCTTCCAGCCCTGCCTCTTTGCGCTCAAGCCTCCTTTTAGGAGATTTGACGGTAAGGCTTGGATTATCTGCCAGCAGTGTCCCAATGCCCACCATGATGGCATCAGAGGAGGCCCTTAAAGCATCCATCCTGTCAAAATCCTCTTTTCCTGATATCCTTACCTGCTTCCTTTGCTTTGTGGATATCTTTCCGTCGGCCGACATTGCGGAATTGATGAATATGAAAGGTCTTTCCATTATGACCACGCTCAAGAGCCCTAAAAAAAGAACAAGTATGAACCTTCTGTCAGAAGGTCCACTGTTCAGTCACCGTTCACAATAGCTCTCAGGAGGTTGCGGTCCCTTAAAAGGCCCAGGAATCTCTGGTTCGCGTTAACGATAGGGATCTGATCGATCCTGTTGCGCTTCATCTTAAGTGCACACTCGCTGACCCCGGATATATAAGCAGCCTTTACGAGGTCCTTGACCATGATATCCATAGCAGGCACCGAAGGAACCTTTACTCTTGATACGCTGTAATAGATGCTCATGGTATCCCTCATGGATTCCCATGTCCACTCGTCATCGTCCGAACCATTGGACCTGTCAGACATTTCTACGGTGTCCTCGATGACACTTGCGTTAATTATGTCCCTGTCAGTAATTATGCCAACTACTTCAAGGTGGCTGTCAATGACCGGGACAGCTTTTGTTTTTGCAAGTTCCATGATCCTCGCAACAACGTTCAGTGGGGTGTCTGTCCACACAGGCACTGAAACCGGATTCAGGTATTGCCCGACATGCTCGGTAATATTCATATCAGCAAGCACTGCTATAATGTCAGCAACTGATAATATTCCAACAAGTTTACCATCTTCAACAACAGGAAGCCTTCTGATGTTGTTCTCAAGAAGGGTCTTAGATGCAACAGTTATGTCTACATGCGGCTCAATAGTTAGGGGGTTGCGTGTCATCAGCAAAGCCAGTTGTTCCTCCTCCGGGTTCTTCAACAGGTTTGCCCGGCTGACTATACCTACGACCTTGCCATCCTTCAGGACAGGAACTCCTGATACCCTCTTATCTTTAAGTAAACTATGGACTTCATCTCTTGAACCCGGAAGGGTTGCATAGGCGACATCTGTCCTCATAATGTCCATAACTTTTACATTCTTTGGCATATTCTGCTCCCTCTTTACTCCTTGCCGGACCTGCCACGAACGACAAGTACCGGTACCCTGGAGTTGCGAATAACGTTCTCAGCCACACTTCCAAGTAAGAAATGATCAAGTCCTCTCTTCCCGAGAGTTCCCATAATAATAAGGTCCATACCCTGTTTATCCGCAAAATCGACTATCTCCGTTCCGGGATGTCCTTCGAGGATTATGGATTCGAATGGAACGCCTTCTTTCTCTGCAATCTCTCCCACAGCTGTTGTTACGTCATTTGCTTCCTTTCCCAGAAGTTCATACATCATTTCCCAGCCTGCATCCATTGGTATGGAGGCAAAAGAAGCTGTATCGACAACATATCCTGCGTACAGTTTCGCCCCGCACATCTTAGCAAACTCCAATGCATGCTGGATTGCTTTCTTGTTCTGGTCGGATCCATCAGTTGCAATAAAGATCTTCTTATATAGGTCGCTTTTCATAGTCCCTCTCCGTTGTGAACAGATTTAAATCAGATGATTATAGATAGAATATCGTCAGGTCTACCTCTTCTCACGATACTGCTGATAGGATTTCTTACCCCTGCAAGATTATGTGAATTTCCATTGAGGATCATTACTTTTGCTTGATTCTTTTCCAGGATAGAACCTGAGGTATTAAGCCCCAATACTGCTGCACCCATAAGCGTACACATAATAAATACTTGTCTGTCCTCAAGCCCGAACACCTTGGATAGTATCTCCATTTCCGAGAACATACTGACCGAGTTTAGCATGACATTGTCTGTCCCCACAGCCACCCTGATACCCGCTTTAAGCATTTCCCTTACAGGTGCCATACCTGCACCCGTTATGAAATTAGAGCGCGGGCAAACTACAACAGGGATGTCCTGATCTGCTATCTCTTTCAGGTCTTCTTCCTGTGCTTTTGTAAGATGTATCAGCATATCCGGCTCAAGGGAAAGCGCTCCTTGTATATCGCTTTTGTCATTCTCACCTGCATGGATAGCAAATTTTTTCTTTTCTTCCATAGTATATGTTCTAATCTGCTTAAGGATTTGCAGATCTACATCATTGGCACCACTCATCCCAATGCCTTCAGCTCTCCCGAGGACCTGCTCTATCTCCCTGTGCAGCACGTCGTTATTGACAGAAGGAGTTCTTGGCCTCCCCAGTTTGATGCACTCAATGCCAAGTCCGTCAACCGCCTCCTCCAGTGCAAGTACTCCCTGCAGGCCCCCTTCCCTGAAATCAGCAAAAGTCCCTGTACCGGTCATGATCATGTCCTGGATGGAATGCTCCATAGCCTCCACAAGTTCGTGGTAAGGTGCCTTGTTGAGCACCTGATGCTTCAATCCGTCCGGAGGCTTCACAAGGGCGTTCAGGTCTCTCTTTACATGGTAGTCTACACATTCGCCCAGTTTAGGATCTTTGAGGACCGAGTCCCCGATGTGAGTGTGCGCATTTATAAAACAAGGTGCAATGATATTCTTTGAGTTGTTCTTCTCTTCCGAGACTTCTTTGATGATGCCATCCCTGATAACGATGCAGCCTTCGATTATATCCATTTCGGGGCCGTAGATGATCGTTCCGTAGACTGTTTGCTCAATGGTCATTTGCATCATCCGCTGTATAATATCTACACGGTACTTCTATTTCCAGTTGACTGATTTAAGAATGTCAGCTTGGTAATATGAACTTATTATTTGCTCGCTGTTGAGATATCGTTAGATTTATATATTGGTTTCTATAAGGTACAACTGCGTATTGCTAGGTCCTTGCATGAGAGTATGGCAGAGCCTTTCTGTGATTGTACAGACAACCTCAATGCGCTACACACATGATAATGCGATAAAAGCCTGTCACGAGGGAAACCGGGAAGGACAGCGGGAATCCCATAGGATGATCTTTCGGAGTTAGTGCGCCGGGCAACAGCATTATCATTTTGATCTTACAGTTGATTATCTCTTCTGGTGATCCCATGTCCTTTGAGGATGCAATCAAAACTGTTCAAGGCGGTACCATTATAGATGTAGAGGTAACGCCAGGTGCAAAAAGGGCATGCATTCCAGGCGGTTACAATCCCTGGAGGAAAAGGATCGAGGTCAAACTTTCAGAGAATGCCCAGAAAGGCAAGGCTAACGAGCAGTTAGTGGAAAGCTTCTCTGCATTGTACGGATTACGGGCATCAGAAGTCTCCATTGTTACGGGAATGAAAAATACTAAGAAATCTATCCTACTTCTTGGAATCGGGCGTGAGCAGGCAGTGGCTGTGATGAAAGAAGGCCTTGAGAATATTTTGGATTGAATACTTTCACTTAGCTTGGATCCTCTTAATATAATCTGAATGTCTATGTAATCATTGAGGTGAAATAGATGGATGATTTCTTTCAGAGTCTGGTAGCAAGAGCTGCTTACTTCGAACAATTCGAAGAATTCGTTCGCTATTACAAGTGATCGTAATATGTTACCCTGCCGTGTCGCCCTCCTAATCCCAAAGTAAACCGCTTTCATGAACGGCAGGTCACAACTTTCACTTGTTTTCAATTTATGCAGCCCTTCTAAGGTGGGGTGCTTTTCCTGTTGCCGGCACTAAGTGACAGGCAGCTTTTAATCATATTATCTATTAATTGTCTGTGACAATGACTGTAGTCACCTTAAATATATCGTCCCACTAGGTCTAAATGACCCATGACAGATAATAACAAGCAGAATCGGCAATTTAAAGCGCCTTTGCATGTCTACGAGAAAAGGCTTGAGAATATTGAAGAGATAATCAGCGAGCTGACCCAGCTTGCATTAGAGAATGCAATATTCATAGTTGAAGGCAAAAGGGACGTTCAGGCACTTAAGAAGCTGGGAGTTGAGGGCCATTTTGAAATCGCTACCCAGCGTTCACTATCCAACTTCTGCGAAAGTATTGCACAGCTTAATGAAAAAGTGATCATCCTTACAGACTGGGACCGGCGCGGGAATATGTTAATGCTGAAGATGACAACACATTTCCACTCACTAGGTGTGAACCCGGATATAAGGTCAAGGGAACGCCTGATATCTATCGTCCAGAAAGAAATAAAAGATGTGGAAAGCTTGCATACCTATGTAATAAAACTAAGACAACTGGTAGGACATTCCACAATTCAAGGTCATTTTAATGAATAAGGTTAAACTACATCATGGTGATGTGGTTCCCACGTTCTTTCAAATTCCGGATAAAGTTCGGACTTATCCATTAACTCTGCATATACATCATGTCTTGGGCTGACTATTACCACGTGAGCAGGCGGATGTATCTTCCTTAGTTTACTAATAGCTGCACCGGCATTGTTGTCCAGTTCTACCAGCGCGGCTGAGTTACATTTTGCCCTCAGGGGCACACCTGCAACACTAACAAGCAGATTGTCTGCAAAATTAGGCTCGATCCTTTTAGGCTTGGATGCAAACCTCATGTGTCCGTAGTGTTCAAGGTCGTGCAGTGCAACATTCACTTTATCCGGATTATCGCCCCGGATAACGGCAAAAGATTTTACTTCGATCCCCATTTTATTTTATCCCCCTGTGTTTTTCATGCTAGTACAAATATCAATCCTTTTCTACCTCTCCACAAGTAGCATAAGAATACCAGCTTAAATCTTATTAAAACTTTGCATATAATAAACTTTTCTATAAATATATTGGGGAAAAATAATATTCTATCAAAAATACTTATTTGCCAAGCTCCTTTGACCTGGTGGAGGATGCAATGACTGCCTTCATGAATGCAGCCCTTATGCCGCTCTCTTCCAGCTCGTATATGCCTCTTATCGTAGTTCCTCCGGGAGATGTGACCATGTCCTTGAGTTCTCCTGGATGGATATTGGTCTCAAGCATCATCTTTGCAGCACCAAGTACTGTCTGTGCGGCCAGTATCAGCGCACTATTGCGATCAAGCCCTTCATAGACCCCGCCGTCAGCCATGGCTTCTATTACCGGGAATATGAATGCAGGCCCGCTTCCGGAAAGCCCGGTGACAGCATCCATAAGGTTTTCCTGAACGGCTATCGCGCTGCCTACGGACTGGAATATCCTGAGGACATCGTCCGCATCTTCTGCAGAGGCATTCTTCCCCTGTGCTACCGCAGAGGCTGCTTCTGCCACAGTTGCAGCTATATTTGGCATGACACGTACAACACGTGTCCCTTCATTCAGCTCGCTTTCTATTGTTTCCAGTTTCACGCCCGCAGCAATGGATATAACCATCTTGTCCGGGGTGATGGCATCCTTTATCGAGGAGAGGACGGTCTTCAATATCTGTGGCTTCACAGCCAGAACGATTATGTCTGAATTCCTTACAACCTCAATGTTATCCTGTGTAACATTGATGTGCAGGCTTTCACGAAGCTCCTTCAATGAAGCCTCAAAGACGTCGCTGGCATAGATGCCTGAGCAGGGAATGATTCCTGCACTGCATATTCCTCTGATCAGCGCGCTTCCCATCTTTCCGGTTCCGATAAAACCGATTTTTTTACCAACCAAACTCATGATAACCACTTTAATACATTAAAATGAAATGATCTACTTCTTTTTTATCGTGACGATGTCTCCAAGCGTGGTGCCTTTGTTGAGGCGTTCTCCGCTCCAGTCATCCTCACCGCTCCTTTCCGTAAGCCTGATGTCAAGTTCTCTCTCAAGCTTCTTGCGCACACCTTCTTCCGGGACTATCTCCCCACGCTCAAGTTTCTTTATCAATGCCGCTTTTTCTTTTATTCTGGTGGCGAGCTCTTCATGGCTTAACTGCTTTTTTTCCCTGGCTTCCCTGATGATGCGGTCATAGTCATCAATAAGTTCATCACTCATGGCATCCAGGCGCTTTCCTGCAGGCCTGGTGCTCCTCCTTTGTGTGACAGGTGCAACAGGTGAAACCTTTCTGGAAACGGGTGCACGTTTTTCCACGTTCTTCCCATACTGGGAACATCTTGGGCACACAGTGAGTTCACTACCATCTATAGTGATCTTGGAAGAAGGCCCGTTAATATCAGCGCCGCATATTTCACATTGCATAGATCTCAACTCGAAAAGTCAAATCTCATCTTTACGAAAGGGCTATATACCCTTTGCACTTAAATAATGTTCGGAGGCTTATGAGCGAGACCAGCGACAGTGATGTAAATCACGAAAGATATGACTTTACCAATGTAAACAAAGCAGAATACGGCTACTTTGGCGCAGAAAGTGAAGAGGACTTCTCGAAATACCTGCTAGACCGTATGAGGCAACTGGAGTCGCGAAACAATCTCCTGAAGGAGCAATGTGACCAGATAGAGTCAGAAAAGCGTTTTGTGGAAAGCCAGAAACTTAAATACGAACGGGAAGTCAGAAGACTTCAGGCTGAGATAGACCGCTTGAAAACCGTTCCTCTTGTAGTTGCAACCATAATGGATATAATCAGCAACGATAAGGTCCTTGTGAGAAGCTCGACAGGCCCTCAGTTCATGGTGAACGTATCCCAGTATATCGATGACAAAGACCTTGTTCCGGGAGTAAAGGTGGCTCTGAACCAGCAGACGCTTGCAATAGTAGAAGTCATCCCTTCAACCGAGGATCCCGCAGTTTCCGCAATGGAAGTCGTGGATTCGCAGGATGTTAACTATGATAACATCGGAGGTCTTGAAGAGCAGATACAGGAACTTATCGAGTCTGTGGAACTGCCGCTTACAAAACCCGAGTCTTTCAAGCGTATTGGCATCTCTCCGCCCAAAGGAGTGCTGCTGTATGGTGATCCGGGTACGGGTAAAACCCTGCTTGCAAAAGCAGTTGCGCACAGGACTGAAGCTACATTCATAAGGGTCGTGGGTTCCGAACTTATCCAGAAATATATCGGTGACGGTGCAAAACTTGTCCGCGATATGTTCGAGATGGCGAGGAAGAAATCCCCAAGTATCATCTTCATAGATGAGCTGGATGCTATCGCATCAAGGCGTCTCAATGATACAAACGGGGCTGACCGCGAAGTACAACGGACCCTTATGCAACTGCTCGCAGAAATGGACGGTTTTGACAATCGGGGTGATGTACGTATCATTGCAGCCACTAACAGGCTGGATGTGCTGGACCCTGCTATCCTGAGGCCCGGAAGATTTGACAGGATAGTGCACGTGCCGATGCCGGATGAGGAAGCCAGAACGAATATCCTCAAAATACATTCCCGCTTCATGAATCTAGGTGATGATATCGATTTCAGCAAATTGTCACGCATGACCGAAGGTATGAGTGGTGCAGACCTTAATGCAATAACCATGGAGGCAGGAATGCTTGCAGTGAGGTTTGACAAGGGATATGTCGGCATGGACGAGTTCCTCGAATCTGTCAAAAAAGTAGTATCAAAAATAGAAGCCAAGCCGGAAGACCTGCCAGTAGGGATGTTCGGGTAAATCCGTTCCCTTACTTTCTTTTGTTCAATAACTTTCATCGCAGTTCCTTCAATAGATGTTTCTTTACTCTTTTGCCAATCCAAATCCATTTTAAGTAAACTACTTCTGCTATCCTCCGCATAACTTCAGGTGTGAGCAGGCGTTTTCACATCAAGGATGAGATCCGCATTCTTGGGATCGATGATTCGGCCCTTATAGGAGAAAAGATACTGATAGTCGGGGCTTTCTTCAGGGGAGGGATATGGCTGGACGGCGTGATGAGTTCTCACATTACACGGGACGGCATGGATGGCACCGATTCAATCATCTCACTGGTAAAGTCCAGCAAGCATTTTCCTCAGGTGAGGGTTATAATGCTGGATGGTATTACCTACGGAGGTTTCAATCCGATAGATATCATTACCCTGCATGAGAAAACGGGAATTCCTGTGATCGTACTGATGCGAAAATATCCGGACTTTGAGATGATAGCAAAAGCTCTCATCCATCTGCCGCATGGGGACGAAAGAATGGCTATTTTCAAAAGGGCGGGCAGCATAACTAAAGTGTGCACAGTTGACTCTCTAAACCCGGTTTACATCCAGTGCTGCGGGATCGATCTCATGGATGCAGCTCAAATAGTGCGGTCAAGCTCCACAAGGAGTAATATCCCCGAGCCTTTGCGAGTGGCGCATCTTATTGCAACGGGTGTGATTCTCGGCGAATCCCGGGGGAAGGCATGAGCCCTCCATCCCGTTTTAAGTCTGAAATACTTATTTACACTTTTCTACCAGCAGGACTCCTTCTCCCATAAGTTCGTCTGCTCTCAGTTTAGACCTCGCTTCGGCGAAGATACGTATGATGGGCTCAGTGCCCGAAGGCCTGATAAGTATCCACCCATCTTCATGCCATACCTTGGCCCCGTCGATAGTGTCGGCTTCTTTATTCCATATGATTATATTCTGCTTGACCTTCTGCATCGTCAGGTCAAGATTCTCACACCTTATCTTTGTTTTTGAGTTGTAGTATACAGGAACACTTGCAGAAAGCTCGGACAACTTTTGCCCGTTAGCAATGATCTCAAGGAA
Organism: Methanolobus psychrophilus R15; assembly: GCA_000306725.1. Taxonomy (GTDB): domain Archaea; phylum Halobacteriota; class Methanosarcinia; order Methanosarcinales; family Methanosarcinaceae; genus Methanolobus; species Methanolobus psychrophilus. The sequence continues at coordinate 2,012,277 of CP003083.1, forward strand.
TTTGGCGCAGGCCATGCCCCCATCGCGGCAATACTGGTGTTCTGGGAAGATAAGGCCTCCATTACCCTCTCCGCCGAAAACAGCATTGATCTCCATCATCTTCCTTGCCACATGTATCGACCCTACCTCTGTCCACACAAGTTCAACACCTGCTTCCCGGGCGATATCCTGCATTCTGGAGGAAGAGCTTACAGGCGTGACAATGGGGCCTTTTTTCCTCTCAAGCACATACTTTGCCATCATGGCAAGCAGTACATCTTCAGGGATGAAATTGCCTTCTTCATCGATGAATACTGCCCGGTCCGCATCCCCGTCCTGTGCCACTCCCATAACGGAGCCTGTCCTTTTAACAAGGTCTATTATCTCCGTAAGTGCATCAGGGGTAGGTTCCGGGTTTCTCCAGGGGAACGTACCGTCCACCTGTGCGTTCAGGGCCAGGACCTCGCACCCGAGCTCCCGCAGAAGGAATGGGAGAGTGACCGAGCCCGCTCCACAGCCGGTATCCACAACCACTTTGAATCTCTTCTTCCTTATCTTCTCACAGTCAACGGATTTTACGATTCCTTTTATATAATTCTCATTTGCATGCAGGCATGTTCTAAGGCTTCCGGTATTTTCCCAGCTGGCTGTGGCAAATTCCTTAGAGAAGTATATTTTCTCTATTTCAGCTTCTCCTTCCCGTGAGAGCTCAGTGCCATCTTTTGCTATCAATTTTATGCCATTGTACTCACGGGGGTTATGTGATGCCGTTATTACTATGCCTGCATCAGCATGATCCCGCACATAATACTGGATGGAAGGTGTTGGGACCACTCCTATATCTACCACTGTAAGTCCTGTTGAAAGGGCACCGGCAATTGCTGCTGACTTGAGCATCTCTCCCGAAGCTCTTGTATCCCTGCCGATTGCCACTGTTCCCTTTGACCCCATATATGTGCCAAGACTTCTGGCAACATCCATCACAAGCTGAGGATCTATGTACTCGTTTGCGATTCCCCTTACTCCGTTAGTTCCAAAAAAAGCCATTTTATCTCTCCTATCTTCGGATTCCTTAATATGATATGTTAAATCTGTACTTTATATTTTGTTAACGCGATGCTATTAATAAGATATTTCTCCATATTGAAGGTTATGTATGATGCAAGGATTGACCAGCTGCAGAAAGCGATAATGGAAAAGGATAGTGCCGTTGTAGCTTTTTCAGGTGGTGTCGACAGTGCAACACTGGCATATCTTGCTCACAATGCACTGGGAGGCAGGGTTGTAGCGGTCACAGTGAAGCTACTTTCTTATCCGGAAAGAGAGCTCGATAATGCAAAAAAGATCGCAGCAGAAATAGGTATAGAGCACAAGATAGTGGACTTTGATGAGCTGAAGGTCCCTTCGATAGCAGCGAACACTTCCAGGAGATGCTATTATTGCAAGAAAGAAATATTGAGTTTGCTTGCTGCTGCAAAGGACGAATTTGGATTTAATGTGATACTCGAAGGCAGCAATGCCTCAGATACAATTGTGTATCGTCCTGGAAGGGAAGCTCTTTCAGAAGCAGGCAAACTTGTGTACTCTCCTTTCGTAGAACATGGTGTAACAAAAGAGGAGATAAGGCGACTAGCCAGGCATGCCGGACTCTCTGCAGCTGATAAACCTCCTTCGCCCTGTCTTGCATCAAGATTTCCCTACGGGGATGTACTGACCAGGGGATCGATCGGTAGGGTCGAAATAGCTGAGAATTTCCTTTCAGATATGGGCTTCACAGAGCTGAGGGTGAGAGACCATAAAGGGATGGCGCGCATTGAACTATGTCCTTCCGATTTCAGGGAGCTTCTGATCAACAGGGAAAAGATCCTGTCCTATTTCAAAATGATCGGTTTTGATTATGTGACGCTCGATATCGAAGGTTTCCGTAGCGGCAGCATGGATGAGATACTTTGAACTCCGACTTGAACGCTGATATCCGGATACGTGACGCTTTACCGGAAGATATCAGCTCTATTCAGGTTTTGATGTCTACTTATTTCCTTGATATTGAGGGAGTGCTCGTGGAAGATTTCGTTGTTGCGCAGAGCGGTGAAAAAATAGTGGGTGCAGGAGCTATTGTGAACGGCCGTTTTCCTGAGGTCCACTCCATAGCTGTGCATCCGAACTACCGCGGAAAGGGAATTGGTTCGTCCGTGATACGTTATCTCCTGTTGAGACTGAAAAGCAGGAACGATACTGGTATTTGTGTCTACACAAGGACAACCTCACCTCTGTTCTTTGAAAAAGTGGGATTCATCGAACTTGATCCTGTCACAAAAGCAGAATTATGGGAAGACTGTTCCTCATGCGACAGGTTAAGTACGTGCAGGCAGTCTGTCATGTGCCTTAAACAAGGACAAAGGTGAAAAAATGCTGACTCTTGGAATTGTTAACACTTATGATAAGATCAAAGTGCTCGATGCACACTACAGGGCCATTGCCAGGGCTGCGCCGATATGCCATGCATTTGGATTTTCACTCGCACTCTTTGATTTCCCTTTTAAGATGACTCCCGATGAGCTTGTGGACTTTGTTGCCGACAAGACCACAATAGGCGAATCAGGGAAATACCTGCGCCTGCTTCATGAAAAGCGCAAGCTCTTTGTCTTTGAGCTTCCTAAAAAAGGCTTCCAGTCCCAATTCGGTGATGTTGTGGTGACATCCTCCAAACCCGAGGACAAGCGTGCGATCACACCCGAAGAACTTGCTGACGAGATCGTGCGTAACAAATCTTTCCTGCTGCTTGTGGGGCTCGGTCACAAAGGCCTTCCAAAGAGCCTCTTTGAGGTAGCACCCCTCCATCTTGATATTACAGGCAATGGCATCTCTCTGGAAACCTGCACTGCCATTGGATGTATACCTGCCTATCTGATGGGGCTTGTGAGAATGAAAGCAGGAAAGAAATAAAAAACTATATTTCGAAGAGTTCCAGGGAAATCCCTGATTATTCCAGGGAAACCTAATTAATACTTAATCTGGAAAAGTCAAAGCATGCGAGTGAACATCTTCTATTCGGGCGAGTTTGGGAAAAAGGTGATCGGTAATCTTGTCAACTCCGACAGGTTCTGCGTGGCCTGCGGTGACCTGTGCGATCATTGCAGAGAGCTCAGACCAGGTTTTGGACACATCATCACAGGAATCTTTGAATTAAGGAATGATCTTCCGGATTTCATTGAAGAGCCGATGGAGTACATGCCTGATGACATTCCTGATTGTGATCTTATTCTCACTATTGATATAAATCCGGATTTGCTTACAGTGATACCTGAAATTGCAGCAAGCTCAGGTGCACAAGGTGTTGTAATTCCTATCGATGATTCAAAGATAGTTCCCGCAGGCCTGGCCGAGCAGGTGAAGCAGAAATTGGAAGAAAAAGGCATTGATTGTGAATGTCCCAAGCCTTTCTGCACTCTGGATCTGACCGGTAAGAAATCAATAGATGAGTTCGTTAAACTGGGTTTTGGAAAACCTTCCCTAAGGGTTGAAATAAGCCCTGGTGGTAAGATCTTTACTCATGCAGAGGTCCTTAGGGATGCACCCTGCGGTTCTACCTGGTTCGTTGCGAAGAAGCTTAAGTGGTCGGATGTGAAAGAATATAAGGAAACCATATCCGGAGCTCATCATTCTTATCCCTGTACCGCAAGTATGGAGAAAGATCTTCAGATCGGCGATACCATCCTTCACAAAGCAGGGTATATTATAAGGACAAGCATTGAAGATGCTATGAAAAAAGGCGCTCAGAAAAAATAGACCGGAAAGGAGTAAAATTTACTCCTTTCTTCACTGGATCCGGAATATCTCATTCAGGACTTTAGCCCACTGTTGGCTTAAGTTGTAATTACTTCTGTTATAGTGTTTTCTTCTGTTTCATTATCCTCTGTTTCGTCCATATCCTCTGTTTCCTCAACAGCTTCCATGTCTTCTGTTTCGGTCTCATTTGTTCCTTCAAACATTGAAGGTGGCAGCATCACGGAGTCAATTACATGTATTATGCCGTTACTGGTTTCAATATCTGTTGTTGTTACATTGGCATCATTTACCATGACATTCTCGTCTTCTACTGTAACATTGATATCTTCACCCTGTACCGTTGGCAAGGATTCCATGTCCGCTATGTCACTGGCCGTGTACTCTCCTGAAACTACATGGTATGTCAAGACAGCAGTCAGAGCTTCTTCATCCTGTAGTAGTTCATCCAGTGTACCCTCGGGAAGTGCTTCAAAGGCCTCATCTGTTGGAGCAAATACGGTGAAAGGTCCCTCTCCACTCAGCGTCTCAGTAAGGTTTGCTTCCTCCAGGGCCATGACCAGAGTTGTAAATGAACCTGCCTCGGTTGCCGTTTCGACAATATTCATTTCCTCTGTGGCTTCAGATGCTTCACAGAATCCAAGGGTTATCCATGCATTGTCGTCACTCATTTCCCCGATGTTCTGGATATCCACTGCAATGACATAACCTTCATTGTTTGGCGGAAGCACTCCATCCCATGTGTCTTCGAAGTGGATGACAATAGAGGTAATTCCAGTTTCACCAGTCTGGTTCATGTCCTCAGTCTGGTTCATGTCCTCTTCTTTTACGAACATGGTCTGGCCTGTCTCGTTGTCTGTTATTTCAGTCCAGTTGCCATTCTCATCGCTTACATGGCTTATCTGGTCTGCAGGCACGTTGATCATGACGCTACTGATTGAAGCATTCGGGAAAGCTTCCGTAGTATTATCTGTCAGTTCTATGTTTGCGAAGTAGGGTGAAGTCCGGTTGTTCACGAGCATTGTAGCATTCAGCTGGCCTTCATACTGGCTCTTCTCTGGCTGGACGACATTCAGATAACATGTTGTAATGCCTTCTGCCTCACAGGTTATCCATGCATTGTCATCCCCGGCATCACCAATGTTCTCGATCAGTGCTGCGATAGCATAGCCCTGCTCATTGACTGGGATAGTTCCGTCCCACTCATCTGTATATGTGATAGTTATCGGACCAGTTGCATTTCCAGCTTCTGATACTGTGATCTCAGTCTGGAAGTCTCCGAAATCATGTTCCACTTCATCACTCATCATTGCAGTGATTACTATGAGGAACTCTCCGAATGGCATCTCATTCGTTTCGTTTATCTCTATCTCTGTGAACTCCAGTTCGTTTCCTTCAGCATCTGTCACGTTCTGTATGAGGTCTACAGGTGCATTCACCTGAATCTTGCTGATCTGAGCGTCCTGGAATGTCTCAAGAGTATCATTTGTAAGCTCTATTTCGGCAGTGTTTGATTCATTATCGATCATCACACTTGCATTGAGCTGTCCTTCATATTCACTCTTGTCTTCCTGAACAATGTTCATATAGCAGTCAGCTTCTTCTGGCGCCTCTTCATCTACTGGTGCTTCTTCGTCTACCGGAGCTTCATCATCCACTGGTGCTTCTTCATCTACCGGTGCTTCATCATCCACTGGTGCTTCTTCGTCTACCGGTGCTTCATCATCCACTGGAGCTTCTTCAGGCACACCTTCGATAGGTGCTGGTGCTTCACAGAAACCAAGGGTTACCCATGCACTGTCATCGGCAGTTTCTCCGATGTTGTTGATCTCAGTTGCTATGAGATATCCTGCATCATTACTTGGGAATGACTGATCCCAGGTATCGACCAGATTTATAGTGATTGTAGTTGTAGGATCAATTTCTGCATCGTCGCCTGGTTCAATGCTGGTATTGAAAGTTCCAAGGTTTTCTGCTTCTTCGCTAACCTCATTTACTTCCCATTCGTTCCCCTCTGCATCAGTTGCACTTTCTATCTGATCGGCAGGAATATTGAGCAGTATGGTTTCAACTACTGCATCAGGTTGAAGGGCCTGGGTTTCATCTGTCAGCATCATCTCAGCTGTATATGGGGCTGATGTTGATACATCCAAACTTAGATTTAATTGTCCCTCGTACTCGTCTTCCTGGACATCATTTAGATAGCATGCCGCACTGGTAATCCCGATTGACAGGAATACCATAACAGCAGTTATTAACGCTATTCTTAACCTCGAATCATTCATTTTCATATTGTACCACCTACATTTAAGTGTAGTCGATAGTTCTTTTGTTCCTAGTGTGTTATTCTCTTTGCGAAACATTGATACATAATTCATATAGTAATTACACATATTAGCAAAGTTTTTAATGCAGGTATTATCTTCAAAAATATGAATGTTTCACAGGACCCTGTTTGTGAACTGCATCTCCTCTATTTTGCTATAGTTGGAGTTGTCCCGCACTAATGAGGAAAACGAGTATATACTCTCTATTATAAAATACAATGATATAAAATTTGTACAAATCAAGTATTCAATATACAATTAAAAAAAAAGATAAAAAGGAACCAATATTAGTGCATGAAGCGGGTTGACCAAATCGTTCTGTTCTCTCTGATCATTACCAATCATTCATGCGATACTGGTTCGCTTTATTCTGCTTTGAACTTCTATCTGCAATCTGCTTCTCTTTATGTTCTTGTAACACTCATGCATTATTTTCTTCAACTATGACACCTTGTGTCAGTTCTGCGTCTGCATCCGTGTCATTCCCATCTGTGACATTGTCATCTGTAACATTGTCATCTGTGGCATTGTCATCTGTAAGATTTGATGCTTCGCAGAATCCAAGGGTTACCCACGCACTGTCATCTCCCATCTCTCCAATATTCTGGAAATCAACAGAGATTACATATCCTTCCTCATTTGCAGGAAGTGTGCCGTTCCATGTCTCATTGAGGTAGATTGTTATGGGGCCTGAGTCTGTCGTGTTGTTGCTCTCGTCCGCTTCGAATCTCTCTATCACCGTTCTATTATCATCCAAGTCTACCAGTGACCAGTTCCCGTATGAGGCTGTCACATTATCTATCTGGTCTACAGGAATGTTGAACAGGATAGTCTCGATGGTAGTGTCCGGGAACATTTCCAGAGTTTCATTTGTGAGCTCAATCTCAATGAAATATGGTGCTGTTTCATTGCTGATCATCATAGTTGCATTGAGGTTACCCTCATACTCGCTCTTGTTGTCCTCTACATCATTGATATAGCACAGGGTCACCATGTCTTCAACCGGTGGCTCTTCCACTGGAGGCTCCTCAACAGGTGGTTCTTCAACCGGTGGCTCTTCAACAAGCTCTTCTGTCTCGCAGAAACCAAGTGTTACCCATGCACTGTCATCTCCCATCTCTCCAATATCCTCGATGTTTGCAGCTATTACATACTCGTCCTCATTCGCTGGGAATGTACCGTTCCAACTGTCGTCGAAGTATATTGTGACAGGACCTGTTGCATTGCTGTCGGTTTCATTGATGGTTATCTTTGTAATGAACTGGCCGAACGGGTTCATCATATCCTCACCCATGGTGAGCATTGTAGTGAAATTACCGAACGGATTTGGCTCTTCTTCCACTATCTCCGTTATTTCCCACTCGTTCCCAAGTGTATCGTTTGCATTGACTATTTGATCCGCTGGCACATTCAGCACTATGGTCGTTAATGTTGCATTCGGGAACGCTTCCTGAGTGTCATTCGTCAGTTCGATCTCAGCCGTGTAGGGCGTGGTTTCATTATTGACGATCATTGTAGCGTTCAGATCACCATCATACTGTGTCTTGTTCTCTTCAACAATGTTCAGGTAGCATGTCGTTACATTGGTAACGTTCTCGGCGGGTTCTTCCCCGTTGACTGGTTCCTCGTCATCTACAGGCACATCATCTATGGGTGTGTCCTCATCACAGAATCCCAGGGTTACCCACGCATTGTCATCCTCCATCTCTCCAATGTTCTCTATATCGACTGCTATGACGTATCCTTCATCATTCTCCGGGAATGTTCCGTTCCAACTGTCATTGAAGTTTATGGTCACAGGACCTGATGCATTCTCGGTGTTTTCGTCTATCTCAGCCGTTATGATAGTATTGGTCTGACCTTGTTCATCTATCTCTGCTATTGACCAGTTCCCGGCCTCACTGCTCGCACTTTCTATTTGGTCCGCAGGGACGTTCAATAGAATAGTGGTCATAGTAGCGTTCGGGAACACCTCCAGAGTTTCATTGCTCAGCTCGATCTCAGCTGAGTATGGTGTAGTCTGGTTGTTTATGGTCATTGTTGCGTTGAGGTCGCCATCATACTGGCTCTTATTCTCCTCAACTACATTTATGTAGCATGCCGCATTCGCAAAGCCTATAGAAAGGACCGCAATTGCAACAGCTAAGAGTAATATTCTTTGTTTCATTGTTGTACCACCCCACTTAAAGTGTTACATATAAGGTTCTTTTATTGACTTAAGGGGGTTGCGAAACTTAACTTCGGAGGGTTGTAGAGGCAGATACATTCTATCTTATTATTTAAGCTGCAAAAATCAACAGGGACGGTTTACGTGTAATTGACCAATAGGTACTGGTGAAGACCACCTTAGCAGTCCAAGATACGCGGAAAAATGCACGAAAACAAAAATAGAACGAACAAAGCTTAAAAATAAAAGTCAGGAAGGAGTAAATTTACTCCTTTCTGCGCTGGAAGAAGAATGCAAGACCAAGTATTGCTGCTATTGGAAGTGCAACTGTTGGGAACTCTGGGATTTCCTGTATGGGGCCTCCGTTTTCATCCCAGCCGAATATGACATGACTGACTCCCTTTTCATCAGGTCCATATAGGTTCGTATCTTCGGTTATGCCCTCATATTCATAAATTAAGTAACAGGTAGCGGATTTTACCATCACCACGCCAAGAGGAGAAGTGGACTCCCAATCGAAGATTTTAATCTCTTCTTCTTCTTCATCCATATAGGCAGTGATTGTAATCGTATTTCCATTTGCTGTATACGAGCGGATGTACACATCGTTAACATTATCATATGTCCATTCGTCAACATCATCCCAATCATCGAACTTATAGGCAAAATCGTAGTTAGCTTTTGCCCAGTTTTCTGCATCAACTGGTGTCGCAAAACTACAGTCCGGGGTTGGCGTTACACTTGCTGCCATCGCCAATGGCATAGCTACCATCAGCACAAGCAAAGCTACTAATACTCTTTTCATTTCATACCACCATTCTTTTCATACAATTTTCAGTATTATTATTCCAGTCTTTTGGTAAGACACTTAGATATCTATATATCCTTCTATTTAATCTTTCTTAACGGCTTGTAAGTATAATTGTTATCATGATGATGAGGTATCGTTTTTTGATAATTTTATTTTACATTAGCATCATTTTACCTCAATAGTGAAGCTTCAATACTTATTTTAATCTGCTATTCTTAAGTAGTCTTTATGGGCCACAAAGTCTCCATTGTACGCTGCGAAGATTATTCCAAATCCAGAGAATGCATCTCCGATGCTATCTCTCTTATTGGTGGCCTCTCACCTATTATCAGAAAAGGTGATCGTGTATTACTCAAGCCCAACGTTCTTGCCGCGCGCAGGCCGGAGGAAGCTGTTACCACCCATCCAGCCATAATCTCTGCAATGTGTGAGCTTGTGCTGGAGGCAGGCGGAATCCCGGTAGTAGGTGATGGCGCAGGTATCGCCCGTCCGGGAGCGACTGCTGAGGCTTTTGAGACATCTGGCATCGAGGCAGTTGCAAGGGAATATGACGTTGAGCTCATCAATTTCCAGACCGCAGGTTTTGAGAAAGTGGATGTGCTGAATGCCATGCACTTTCCACACCTATTCGTATCAAAGGCTGTGCTGGATGCAGACGTCATAATATCCCTTCCAAAGCTCAAGACCCATGAGCTGACCTACTACACAGGTGCTGTCAAGAATATGTTCGGCGCGCTGCCGCTGAAGACCAGAAAAGAGATGCATCTCCTTGCGGAGAGGCGGTTGTTCGGAGAGGCGGTCATCGACCTTTATTCTGTAGTGAAGCCTCATCTTGCTGTAATGGATGGTATAGTCGGCATGGAAGGCAACGGTCCTTCGCATGGTAAGCCGGTAAGTACGGGTGTTGTAATGGCAAGCTATGATCCTGTTTCCCTAGATATAGTTGCATCCCGGCTGATAGGGCTTGACACGATGGTGGTCCCAACAACCCGTGCGGCTCTTGACAGGGGATTTGGGATTATGGAGCCTGAAGTAGCAGGAATTCCGCTCGATAAGGTCGCAGTAAAGTACAAACCCTCTAGCGGTGGAATCCTGTTCAATGTCCCGCCTGTTATCACTCGTATATTCGGGAAACATTACACTATCAGGCCGTGCATAGATGCCTCAAGGTGCATCCTTTGCGGGGCGTGCGCAGGTGCATGTCCGGTCCATGCCATTGAGAATAAGAATGGAAAACTCAGGATTGACAATGAAAGATGCATCCTGTGTTACTGCTGTCGCGAGATGTGCCCGGAGAACGCAGTAGCATCCGATAGGTCCCTGCTGGCAAGGATACTTGCAAATGGCTAAAGTAAAAAGTAAAAAAGAATCGCCAGCTCAGAGCTGGCATATCTCACTGTTGCGCAGCCATTCTATATCGGACTGGTACAGAAGGCGCAGATCCTTAAGCCCCAGCTTCAGCATGGCCAGGCGGCTTACGCCAAGTCCCCATGCAAGTACCGGGTACTTGATTCCCAAGGGCTGTGTAACTTCTTTCCTGAACACGCCTGCTCCCCCAAGTTCTACCCAGCCAAGCCCTTCGACATATACTTCCGGCTCGACACTGGGTTCTGTGTATGGGAAGTAACCGGGCCTGAAGCGCACATCCTCAAATCCCATCCTGTGATAGAACTCCTTCAGGCATCCCAGCAGATTGGCAAAAGACATGTCTTTATCCATAACGACCCCTTCCAGCTGCTCGAACTCGGGTGTATGGGTTGGATCTATGGTCTCGCGGCGGTATGCCCTGTCAATGGAGAATGCTTTCACGGGAGGGTTTGGGTTGTCTGCGAGATACTTGATGGTTAGCGCCGTAGTGTGTGTCCTGAGCACGTTCTTGCAGGCTACTTCTTCGCTCCAGGTGCCTCCCCAGCCGGTTGAATCGGTATCTCCGCCATATTCGTGCATGGCACAGACATTATCCGTATATTCCGCTGGTAGTTCCGAAGTACTGGAAAGGTGGAAAGTGTCCTGCATTTCCCTTGCAGGGTGGTCCTGAGGCTGGAACAATGAATCGAAATTCCAGAACGAACTCTGCACGACCTCTCCCTTGATCTCAGTGAATCCCATATCCAAGAAGATCCGTCTCATCTGGTCTATCAGGCGCTGGTATGGATGGGATTTCGCACCGTATATGGCCCTTGGCTGAGTGTGGATATTGTAAGGCCTGAACTTCATATCCTTCCATTGTCCGCTCTTGAGCATCTCTGAAGTGATCTGAGCGATCTCTTCTTCGATTACGATTCCGGAGGCAGCCACTTCAAGACCCTCGGCGGTGATACTAACAGAACGGTGTTTATCTTCTTTTTTGGTCACAAGCTTACGTTTGAGCAGCTCGGCAACAATTCCTGTGTTTGTTCCCAGTTCCTCAATAGTTCTTGCCTGACCCTCAAATCTCTCCAGCACATGTTCATCCTCTCCCTTCCCGGCATTACCGGTAGGCACGACCACTCCATTCTCTATGTTGGCCCATCCTTTGCGGCGCAGCCAGCCAGTAGCTATGCCGGCTACATCCGGAGAGAATCTCTGTTTGAGTTCCTGCATTGGTATCGGCTCAGAGATAGCATCAATTACCTTCCTTTCGGGAAGCCCTTCGGAAGCATACTTCTGTCCCTCATCGGTGAGCTCATAGGTCTCTATGATACTTTCATCCACTCGTGCAAGGCCGTTCTCTTCCAGCAGGAAAGCTGCCTGCATCGCAGTCTCTGTTTTCATTCCTGCATTTTGCGCAAGCTCTCCCGGAGTTGCCTTCTTCAATTTTTCAAGTGAGATTAGCAAGGTCTTCTCATTAGATGTAAGGTTATAACGGGATTTCATAATTGCACCTTCATTTTCTCTTTAAACCATATTCTTCAAGCCTGTCCTTTGCATGCTCGCGTAGCTCCTGATGTTCCCTGAGGAACTTTTCCATCCTCTCCGCAGCAAGGGCCTTGCAGTTGCCACACACCTTTTGTCCGCCCACGCATTCGCTGTATATCAACGCAAGTTCCTCTTCATCCTCAACAAGATGGAACATCAGCAGTTCGTAGACAGAACACTTCCCAGGCTCGCCGCCGAGCTTCTTTTGCTCCTCAAGTGTCATCCTGCCGCCAGTCTTTGCCCTCTTTACCTTCTTTGCGGCTTCCTTTGGATCTTCTGTTAGTGAGATATAACTTTCAGGAACACTGCTTGACATTTTCCCGCCCTGCAGTCCTGACATGAACCTGTGGTAAGTAGAGCATGGGGGAACGAACGCATACCCTCCTGACTTAAGCTCCACTTCCCGTACGATCCTGAGCAACTCATCAAAGTTATCGCAGTCCTGAACGTCCAGGTGCCCTTCGAACAGTTTAGTCCTGCCTGGGATACGCTCCTGAAGCTCTTTCATAGATTCCTGGGATGCAGTTTTGCTCCGTATGCTGAAGTAGCCGTTGCCCTCTTTGTCCTTGCGCCTCTCTATCTTGAGCATGTTCATTTTATTGCCCAGCCCTCTTGTGAGGCGAATATGCGGGTCCTGGTCCGCACCCACTGGTATGACTGTGGGCTTTGGCCCGCCGTATTCTTCAAGCTGCGGGTGCAGTATATCGGCACTCTGGGTCACGGCACTGAGCATATGGGACACGCTGGTCTCCCCCGTGAACCCATAGATAGCGCTCAGTTCAGAGAAATTCGCCTTTGACCCAAGCTCAAAAGCCAGGTCCTTCACCTGCTGCGAGTCTGACTGGAAGTAGATATGCCCCCTCGGTTCAAAACCAAGGGCAATGAGGCTTATTATATATTCTTCGATACCGATGTCCCTGCACCTTTCCCATGAGATACCCCTGACAGCATGTGCTTCCCTGTCTGCGATACCGACAAAAGCATCGGCGCCCTGCTGCTGGTGCCAGATGATCTCTTCCATCACCATCTTGTGTCCAAGGTGTATCTTGCCGGAGGGCATGAATCCGCTCATAACGGAGAATGGTTTATTGTTATTCATTGCATCGGCTATCATGTCGTAGTCACGATGGCCGAAAATGACCTTCCTGCGCATGTACCTGTGCGGATTCGGTATCTCCGGAAGCACATTATCAAAAGGTAATATCCCAAACTCTTCAAATAGCTTGGAATAATCTTCTATGATCAATGCACTCCAGGGGTCGATCTTCATATTCATTTGAGGCCTCTTTGTATCGAATGGTCAGATAGGAGCACTCGTTTTCCTATAAGCGTGTCGCATAAAACTGTTAGTAAAATCACTTAGTGATATGTAAATGTTATTATTGGAAAATTGTTATGCGCCGGTGGGTATGTCCGACTCATATTTCCAGAAGGTCCCTTTCATACGGCCGCGTTGCACCTTCAGGTATCTTTTCCACAAGCTCCAGATATTCTCTTTCTTGCATAAGACAGGTGCTGCGCTGACCTCTGAAAGCCTTATCCTTGCGTATGCTGTCCCATATGTCCTTCATGCTGTCCACGCTGATGTTCCCATAACTGAAGGGAATGTAGGGGCAGGGCTTGACAGCACCATCCACGCACACATGAAGCCATCTCTGGCCTGCCATGCAACCAAGCATCTTTCCCTCGAAATACGAGTTTGCAAAAAGACGGGGTCCTTTACCGGTAGAATTGACGCGGTGGTACATGTCAAGGACAATTCTCCTGTCATCTTCATTTATTATGGCATCGCCTTTCTTTTTAGGGACTGATTCCCAAAGTGAGAACTCATGCACACCAATCTGCCTTGCCAGTTCGTACATGGCAGGCAGTTCTCCTATGTTCTTCGGGGAAACGTGCGTTGCCATCGTGACAAGCAAACCTGCTTCAAGTCCCATTTTCATAGCACGCGTGGCTGTTTCAAACGCTCCTTCGAGGCGACGTACAGCATCATGCTTTACAGGGTCAGTGGAGTACAGGCTCACAAGCAGGGTATGCAGTCCTGCTTCCTTGAGCCGTCGTGCGTTCTCAGGCGTCATCTCGGTTCCCGGAGTATACATATTGACTATAGCTCGTTCCTTATCGACGTATTCTATGAGTTCGTATATCTCTTCCCGCATCATGGGATCGCCCTCGGTGAATACTATGACCACTGCTCCCATGTCAAGCACTAAGTCGATGGCACGCTTGATCGTATTGATATCAAGATCTCCTTCTCCTCCGCTTACAACACAGTGTTCGCAGTTGCATTTGCATTGGCGGGTAATTTCAAAAGAAACCGTTTCCGGAATGTACCTCCCAAGAGCTATCTGGGTTTCAGCCATAAGAAGTCTCTTGAAGGCTTTACTCGGTATGGGCGGAAGCCATGTGGAAGCCACAACATAGTCTTTTGTAACAAAAGCCGGTCTTTCTTCCTTGAGTCTTTCGTTGATCCTGCTTAGAAAAGGAGTGCAAGCCTTGTGCAAGCCTCCGGTTGCCTTCAACTGGATGAAATCGTCTTTTTTATCCATCCTGATGGAAAGTCCCGGTATTGAGAGTAACGTGATCTTCTCGTCCTGTGAGTCTGCATGATCCGGTTTCATCTGGTTTTCTCCTTCCATTGAGTGTTTCCGTGGAGAAAACATCCGCTTCCTTACCTATGACGGACTGTGTTGGGTAGACAACAATCCCGTGATCGGTCATAACATAAGGGCGCAACACCTCATCGTGTTTGGTGCCTCGCATCTTCAATATCTCTATAGACCTGATCCTTTCTCCGCCAATCCTCAATACCTTAAGGCAAATAACTCCTTCGGCAAGATATTCCTCTACGCTGAAATGGTCCGGGTCATTATTGAGTTCGCTTGTTATCAGGGTGGTACAATCAAAGCTTTCGATATTCTTAATGAATTCAAGGATGATGTACCTTACATTGACTGGGTCAGGGGTTATCTTGAGGGATGTCATGGAATCAATGAACAGGCGTTTGGCGCCAATTTCCTGTACGCTGGCGTATATCTGCCGCAGAACAGCCTCAATAGTGGTCGTATCTGTTTCACTGCCGGATCCTGTATCCTGGTTCTTCTTGATGTACCTTTCATAAGCGATGGGGTCTACCCTGATTATGCGCAGCTTGTCTTCTTTTACAAGCCTCTCAAGGTCCCAGCCATGTCTCCACATATTGCGCATGATGCGCGCGGGTGTCTCCTCGAAGGTGATGTAGACTCCTGTCTCTCCGTATCTTGTAATACCTTCATACAGATATTGTGCTCCGAAGGTTGATTTTCCGGCGCCAGGCCCGCCTATGAGGAGGATCACATCGTTCTCTATGAAGCCGCCTTCTATAAGCTGGTCAAATCCGGGTATTCCAGTAGGTACGCGAGCCATTCAAAACCTCGATGTAAAATTAAAGAGATAGTATATTTATGGCTCTTATATAATATAACTTATTGCTTATGCACAAGACTTAAAATGATGAATTAAAAACAGATAAGGATCAGACATGCATCTGACCCTTTGAAGATCATACCTTTTCTGCGAAGGCCAGGGTACCACTGAGGCGTTTTACTTTTATCTTCACTGCTTGGCCCTTTGCAGCGCCGGGAACGAAGATAGTGTATTTATCCACTTTGGCAATGCCGTCTCCTTTGGAGCCGACTGCATCTATGTGAACCTCGTATTCCTTTCCTTCCTCAATAGCATCCTGCTTCACAGGCGCTGTGCTGCGTCTCTTCTTCACAGGTCTGTGGGCTCCACATGCAGAGCATTTCAACACGAGCACTCTTTCCATCTTGGTGAGTTGTGTATCAGGCCTTGAACATTCAGAGCACATGACAAACTCTTCCACATAAGCTTCTATGTTGGACCGTATCTGGTCCTTTGAGAAGCGTCCCTGGAATATAGCCCGCATGCCTTCTATCTTGCCTGCGGTTCCCATCTCACGTGTAAGGTATTTCATCACGTGATCCGGATCCCTGTTCAGGACATCCGCTATGTTGAGGAAGTTATCCAGAATGGTGGTCTTGCCTTCCATCATTATTTTAGGCTCAGGGATCACGAATCGGATGTCCGTGGTCTCCTTGTCAGGCAGGTTCTCTATCGCACGGTTCAAAAGCGCTTCGTAATCTTTCATATCATCACTCCCGAGTCCTACTCTTTACTGTACAAGCTCAAGTCCCTGATCGATGGTGATCCTGACAGGAGTCGGCAGTTTGTGGCCAGCCTTTCGAAGTGCATCCTTTGCTGTCGCAAAGTTCTCTTTATTGACTGATATCGTGAATATCTTCTGTCCGGCAGAAACCCTTGCTGCGGTACTTACATTCTTACCATAGGCGCCACGCATACCACTGGATACACGGTCTGCACCTGCTCCGGTTGCCTGCTTGTTCTCCCTGAGCACTTCGTGAGGATAGACTCTCAGTTTGAGGTGGAAGCCTGTACGTCCAGCTGCAGCTGTTATGGCCCTGTTGGCAGTGATACGTGCGGCCTCGAGTGCGGTATGGCGTATCTGGCACCTTTCGTCAACTACCAGTGAAAGCTTTATTGGGAACTCGGAATTCTTGTTACCCATATCGTAGTGAATGACCTGGCTTCCAGGCACACCACCCATGTATTTTCTTCTTGTGAATGAACGTTGTCTTACGTTCCTGTACATACTTGCTGGTTTTCTTACCATGAGTTTAAGTCTCCTTGGATCGATTATAGGGATAAAGTCACTATCAATTTTACTTTTTAGTCCGTTCTTAATTGATATGTCCGTATATGAATTTGTTGATATCGTTAAATATCAGTTGGATACGATTTCATCTGGATGGTTCATCCCCTACTACTTAGGACTTTATAAGCCTTATTGTCTTATAACTGTACCCTCGTATCCGTCTTCTAATTTATATATGTGACCTTGTCTGTGTTTCCCGCAGGTGGGAAGCAAGCAGGCCATAACAACCTGAGAGCATCATGTTCCCAAAAGGTGCCGCAAAATGCAGCTTTTCCCATAATCTCATATTCTTTTTCTCAGATTGCATGTTCTTCAGTACATTAAGCCTGGGGCCGGTTACTATGACTGACCTGATGGCATCAAAGCCTTCAGTCTCTTTTACATGGCACCCATGTCCGCCTTCATTGAACACATCATCGAATGAGAGTTTGCCATCCGCAAAAAGAATTATCTGCTCCTGTAACTTCTCCCCGGTAAGGCTGGATGTATGATGCTCGTAGAGCGCCCTGACCCTATCATCTTTAACGATGGCTGCAAGGGTATGTCCGTTGCCTATGTTCACGACAATGGCCGGCTGTATCGCCGCGGGGTCGAACAAGGCTCCGAAGATTGCCGCAGGCCCTGTATCCATGAAGATCTTTCCTTTTTCTCCCAGCGTGTGCGCTGCAGACTTCATGCGCGTGAGGTCCGCAGGGATGTCATCTCCGGTATATGCAAACCTTTCAAATTCTCCTCCCTCGCCTATGATCCTCTCAAATATCCTGAACCTGTAAATGCGGTTGCTCAAATAAGGTGAGTTCCCATGGTCTTGGATGGCAACAGCGAACATATCAGGCATCTCCACTCCAAAACCGGCCAAAGCCTCCCCAATGGCCTGCATATCAATATCCTGCAGGATTATTTCTTCGAGTGTTCCCGGTTTTGTATCATCATCACTGATTACCCTTATTCCCATTTCCTTAACTTTCTCCAGGTCATCGTTGATAGTAAGTGCGGCACCCGGGGTGGCATAGACTTCCAGTCCCTGCCTCAGATGCTGCCTTACAGCCCTGGCTGAAGGCCCGCCTCCCATCAGGCTGCCTTTAAGGAAGATACCTTTATTCCTTGATCCGGCAGCATGTATCCTCCCGGCAATTACCACGGTAGGTGACGGCATTATCATTAAAAGGCTATTCTCCACTTCCCTTTCCGTGTCATACAGGACTATATCCTGGGTACCTGCACCTATATCGATTGCCAGTATTCTCATGATCGTATCCGAGTTGTTCATATACCTGGGTGCGTATAAAAGTTGGCATGAAAGACTCCGCTGTAAAGGAACACCATAAAGGGAGCAAAGGCTCTTACAGTTTTGCCATTATCACAATATCAAGTTCCAGATTTGAGAAATATGGTCATGTATCCTCTCCGCAGGAAGCGGAGGACAGGTCAGGGCAGACAATGGAGAGCCTGATTCTCCGGGAAGGCCACAGTATATCCAGTTACCGGCTTGTGGATGACAATCCTGACTCTATCGCCGGCGCGGTCCTTGAAGCTGTAAAGTCGGATGCCGACATGGTTATAACTAGTGGTGGCACAGGTCTCACCTCAAGGGATGTGACCATCGAGTCCGTTGTGCCCATGTTCAGCAAGCAGATGCAGGGCTTCGGAGAGCTTTTCAGGTATAAGAGCATTGAGCAAATAGGCAATTCCGTTATACTCACCCGCGCCTTGGCCGGAGTTATATCGGGAAAGGCAGTCTTTTGCCTGCCTGGCTCTCCGGCTGCAGTGGAGTTAGCTCTGGGCGATATAATAATTCCTGAGGCAGGGCATATAATGAAACATGTACGCGAGTAAAGAAAAAAGTTTTATATTGTTTGTTATATGTACATACCTTAGTAAATATTGTAAATATAGGCCGATAATTATATATTGCACATCTTAACAAAATATATGCACTGCACTTCATTGTGAGTCCGAAAAGAGTACAGATATGGCAGAGACATTCGCTAGATTGTTCCCGTGATGGAGAAAGTATGCCCGGTTATTCATTAGGTATCAAGGAACTGGATGATTATTTAGGTAGCATCCGGGAAGGCACCAACCTTATGATGATAGGTCCGCCTATGAGCCGGAAGGACGAGTTGCTGGACGCTATCCTGTCTCACAATCTCGGTGCCGATGACGGGGTGATCATAGTTTCCACCAGAGAACCCGGCGAGAGGGTGCTGGAATGGTTCACAGACCAGGGTATAGACCTGTCAGAAGCCAACATCGGTGTAGTGGACTGTGTTACAAAGACCCTTGGAATGGGTGCATCTGACACTGCCAGGATAAAGCGGGCCTCAAGCCCCGTGGACCTGACTGGCATTGGTGTGAAGATAAGCCAGTTCTTCGAGGATTTCCTTGTGAAAAAGAACCTCGGAAAGATCAGGCTTTCCATAAATTCCCTTTCAACAATACTGATGTACTCTAACCTGCAGACCGTTTTCAGGTTCCTGCACGTTTTCACCGGCCGTGTGAAAGCTGCAAATGGTTTCGGGCTGTATGTAGTGGAAGATGAGATGCATGATGCACAGACCATAGCAACCTTAAAGCAACTTTTCGATGGGCTGATAGAGATAAAGGACATTGGGGATTCTTATGCTATGAGGGTAGTGGGTATGACCTCAAAGCCGACCCCCTGGTTCGAGTATGATATCATCGGGACCGAAATAATTCTCAATAAGCCGAAAAAACCTTAGGTCCCGGCAGATTACTTAAAATATGCGAAAGGGCATTTTCAGCCATATATCCCTGGCAAACAATAAGTGCGGTTTTACCGGACATATGTTTTTCACTAAAACCAATTATAAAGTACAATCATAATTATGTAGGTGTATCACATGGAAAAAGACAAATTATACAAGCTTAAGGCGGAAGCCTCAGGCATAAAACCGATTCTCAATATCGGCAAGAATGGGATTACTGATGCTGTAGTTGAAGAGGTTAAAAAACAGGTTAAGGCGTACCGCCTGGTGAAGATCAAGATGTTAAAGACCACTCCTGAGGGAGAGGATGTTAAAGAGGCTGCGCAAAAGCTGGCTGAAGTTACAGGCACAACCCTTATAGAAGTGCGCGGCAGCACTGTGGTCCTCTATAGGTGATCCTGTTAGGCTGACGGATATCATGATATTTCCGTGAATCTTTCACCGGAAACTATCTCGATTTCCTCAATAATGATCAATTTTCCAGGCAGGATCCTTTTGAGTTCCGGGATAATGTCTCGTATTTTCTCTTCCCTGTCGACTGCCTGGATGATCACGGGCAGGTTTGTCCCAAGCCGAAGCACACTTGCAGTGTGTATCTTCTCATGGACTCCGTATCCTTCAATACAATGATGCGCTGTAGCCCCTGCGATGCCCTCTTCCTTCAAGAACCCAAGTACTGCATGGTGTGCGCTCTTACCTTTGTACATATCATTTTCACTGAGGTATATCCTGAGAAGCAAAGCCCGCATGTTCTTTCTCCTGCGTGTTAGTAAGATATATAATCTTAAGATATCTATTTTCTCCTATGGAAAAAAGCAGATTCCCGGCAGTTCTCCTGGGAGTTCTTGTGATCCTCCTTCTTCTCGGGGGCATCTATCTGGGAATGGTCCATCTGAAGGCTCAAAATCCTGGCGGAATGAATGTAAGTTCATCCAGGGCAGTGAATATGATAAAGAATGATTCCGCGGCAGCTGCCTTTATCTCTGACAATTTCAAGGTTTCAAGCTGGAGGGCGACAAAGACCACGCTTATTCAGGGGGCTGAGTTCTTAAATAGCACTCAGGACGATCCCGACAGTAATGCAGCATACGGTGACCGGGTCTGGAAGGTCGAGATCATGGAACGTACCTGTGCATGTCCGGCGCCAAGTGAACTTTATGTAGTTGAGGGCTATGTAGATGCAGATACGGGACATGTCCTTTATGTTAAAACGATGACGGCTCCGGAGAAGAACTATGAAAAAGAGACCTGTGCTTCAACAGCCTGTCATTAAATTCCTTTCAATACTGGCTCTCTGCGCGCTTTTCATTGTGCCGGTTCCGGCAGCTGCAGCCATTTCAAATGAAGTGCAGGTAGAATACTTCTCTGACCCTGCATGCATCAAGTGCACAAGGGCAGCCCCAGTGGTCGAAGATGTCGCAGGCCGGTATGAGAACGTCAATTTCACCCGTTATGATATACGTTCCTCTTTCACATATGCACAGCAATATGGGGTAACCCTTGTACCGGCTGTTGTCATAAATAAAAGCCTGCTAATAACTTACGAAGACTACAACGGTGACATCGTATTACTTGAGAACCTGCTGGTTGAGGGCATAGAGAATCCTCCTGCAGCTGAGGGTCCGGAAGTGTCCTGGAAAAGTGATGCATTTCCAAATGAAGGCCTGAGTCTGGGGAAGTCTCATCTGCTTGTTTTCATCGCAGGTCTGCTTGCGGGCTTTAACCCCTGCCTTCTGGCAGTCATGGCCTTCCTGTCATCAGCGATCATATCCTCCAACGGGACCCGCAGGGACATGCTTACTTTGGTTTGCGGTTTTTGCGCAGGTATTTTTGTGACATATATGGTAGTGGGGATAGGGATACTCAATACCGTCAACTCCTTCCCGGATGTACAGGAAACCATTACAATGGTGATGGTCGCGCTCATTTTTGTTCTGGGGATATGGCACCTTTATGATGCTTTTTACATGAAGATCCATCATAAAGGCACATTCAGGACGCCTCAATTTTTTATCAGGTTCATGGGGGAGATCAAAGGCCGGAACATCCTTTTACTTTCTTTCCTCGCAGGAGGCTTATTCTCACTTATAAAAGCTCCTTGTGTAGGGGCTGTGTACCTTGCAATCCTGGATATGCTTATTTCCGGGAATAATCTTTTAGGAGGTGCTGTGTATCTGGGCATCTACAACTTTGGCGTAGTCCTGCCTATCCTTATACTAGGGGGCATGCTTGCTTTCGGGCTGGATCCTGAAAAGGTCTCGGACTTCAAGGAGAGAAGGCGTGTTGAGATACGGCTGGTAACCGGAATGACACTTATCCTGCTGGCCGTATTGCTGCAGTTGAAAGTGATCTGATGTAGCCTCATTGTGTTCCTGTATCCTGCACTTATTACCCGAATATCAGGTATGCGGCCATAACGCCTACCATGCACATACCCAGGTTCAATATGATATTCAGCAATGAATAGTTCCTCTCTCCTTCCTCGAGGAGTCTGAAGGACTCGTAGGCAAACGTAGAAAAGGTTGTGAAAGAGCCGAGCACTCCAATGCTCACAAGATATGTCATTGAACCGGATACTGATGAGAATGTCAGTGCGGCAAGTACGAAGCTGCCTATGACATTTACTGTAAGGGTGCCGGTGGGGATCTCTCCGACCCTCGGAATGGCGCCGGCTACAAGGAACCTGAGAGTTGCACCTGCAAATCCTCCTGTCCCCACAAGCAACAACTCTGTGCACATTGTATGTCCTCCTTCAATGGCCGGGAAAAGTATCAGGATTGATAATCCTGCTATGCCATATGCCATGTGGCCCGCATGCCTGCCTTTAAGAAGAGTCGCCATCGTGCCTGGCAAGGGGGAAAATAGTCTCCTTTCCTTCAGGTCGGTAATGTATATTACGATCCCTCTACCCGCGAAAACTCCTGCAACCGCGAGGACTATGTTCTCAAGGATGTTCAGGGATGCAGTCAGAGGTGGCATTTGGAATGTTTGTAATGCAAATGCAGAGAATGTTGTAAAAGAGCCCAGGAAACCTATCCCGAAGAACATTCTTGCCCTTGGAGTGGCATAGCCGAGATACTCGGAGTTGTATAGCAAAAAGCCCAGCAGGATGCTGCCGAGCACATTGACCACAAGTGTGCCCGTGGCCGGGCTGAAATAACCTGAAAGCGCAAACCTGGATGTTGCGCCCAGCACGCCCCCTGTTCCAATTATAAGCAGGGGCTGGCACTTCTCCTGAAACGTGGCTTCTTTACTCAATCAATACAACATCCACTTCATTTCCTTCTTCGTACCCTTCCACATTCTCAGGTATGATCACAAAACCGTTGGATTTGGCGATGGAACTCAGGATCCCTGCTCCTGCGGTCATCAGAGGCCGGGCTGTATTACCTTCAAGTATCACCCTTGCGTAGCTCACGTAGCCTTCCCTGGAATTTATCTTGCCTGTAAGTCTTGCCTTTACGGTGATGTCAGGTATCTGCGGGATGTTTCCTTTTTTGCGTATTGCCGGCTTACCGAAAGCAAATAGCGCCACCAGTCCTGCGGCAGGGTATCCGGGCATGCACAGTACAGGTACATCACCGATGATCCCAAGTGCTGTCGGTTTCCCGGGGCTTAAGCCCACGCCGTGCACAAGCTTCCTGCCCATAGAAGCCACCACATCGGGCACATAGTCTTTCTCACCAACAGATGTCCCGCCGGAGATTACTATGAAGTCAGCATCCATATTCTCTGAGATAGCTTTCCTTATAAGTTCCCTGTCCTCGGGAACGATTGCGCAGTATTGCGGCAGTGCACCCCACTGACTGGCATACAGGCCTATCATGAGGCTGTTGATATCCAGTGTCTTCCCCGGAGGTGGCACTTCGCTGCTGCTCTCAAGCGGGATAAGGTCGTTACCTGTGGGAATGATGGCAACCAGCGGCCTGGAGTAAACCTTTATTTCCCTTATTCCAAGTGAAGCGAGCACTGCTATGTCGCAGGGTCGCAGCAGATGACCTTTGTAGAATATGATCTCGTTCTGCCTCACATCCTCGCCTATGTCGCCTATGTTCTTTCCCGGATGGACCTGTGCGCGCACCTCTATCATATCTCCGATACATATTGTGTCCTCTTCCATGAGCACGGCATCGGCAGCATCAGGTACATAGGCTCCCGTATTCATTCGGCAGCCAACGCCTTCATTCACTTCGTCCTGGATCAGCAGCATTACAGGGTTGGTGGGCGAGGCTCCGAGGATGTCAGCTGAGCGGACGGCATAGCCATCCATGGCAGAGCGACGGTAGTGAGGCACATTTCTCGGTGCAAGTATGCCGGTTGCAAGCACCCTTCCCACACCTTCATTGATCGCTACTATGTCAGTGCGTTCCAGGGGGCTTATCGCTCCAAGGAACTCCTCTCTTGCTTCATTCACACTGCTGCGCTCTTTAAATATCCTGCTGTCCATGCTTTCTCCTCAAGCTTATCCGCCGGATACGGGCGGGAAGACACCTATCTCATCCCTGTCCTTGACTTCCGTTGCGAGGCTCTCCATATGTTTTACATTGTTCCCGTTGAGGAACACATTGATGTACCCGCGAAGCTTAGGCTCATCGCCTGTTCTTTCAAAAACCATTTCCTTTAAGGCGGGGTACCGGTCTGTAAGAGAGAACAAAACTTCCTGCACGGTATCTCCGCTGAGCATAATCACAGATTCGCCTGCGATCTCTCTCAGGTTTGCGAATAGTTTGACCTTGACCATTGCCATGGACCTCTATTCTAAACATATAATTAATAAATCTATTCCAGTTCGGGAATTTTAGACAAAAATGTGTGACATATTTGAAAATTTGGATAAATGGTGGGATAGCGCGGATTTGAACCGCGGTCCAAGCGTCCCAAACGCTCGAGGATGGACCAAGCTACCCTACTATCCCATTTTGATTCAGAAGGGTAGCTCCTCAATATACTTTCTCGGTTAAATAGATTGCGTGAGAAAAGGCCTTGATGCAGGGTAGTCCGGTTCAATATCTCCGGATACAGGGCTCTAACGATCCCCCGCCTTATCAAAAGACCAGCTGCCAAGCAGTATCATGGTAAGTGCGAATACAATTATGACTGTCATGGAGCGCATGATGGGTATTTCGGATACGTCAAGAAGCGCCCACCTGAGAGCTTCCACGCCATAGGTGAGGGGGTTGAGCTGAACAGGTATGCTTAGCCACGAAGGAAGGTTGGCCATGGGATAGAATGCCGTGCTTGCCATTAGTGTAGGGAACGTGATGAATGTCATCATCATCTGGAAGCCTTCATGAGATTCTATCCTTGACGCAAGGGTGATCCCAAGTCCGATGAAGCCCATGCCTGTAATGAACATTATCAGGATGCTTAATATCTGCCCGATGACGGATGTGTATTCCACAATGAACAGTCCGCTGATGATCATAAGCAGTGTTCCCTGCACCATAGCAGCTGTCACGCCGCCTGCAGCTTTCCCCAGAGCTGTGTAGAAGCGGCTTACAGGTGCCACAAGTATCTCTTTGAGAAAACCGAACTCACGGTCCCATATGATGGAAACACCACCCATGAGCGAGGCGAACAGCACAGACATGCCGATGATGCCCGGGGCCATGTAGTCAATGTAACTGCCATTGCGCATGGTCATTGTGCTTCCCAGGGCAGATCCCATTATGACAAGAAAAAACAATGGTGTTGCAAGTGACCCGATTATCCTTGAGCGTGAGCGGCGGTATCGAAGCATCTCCCGAAGCCAGAGAGTGAAGACAGTGTTCATACTATGCTTCATTCCGGTGAGGCCCATATTATCTCCAGCGTTTGTACACTTCGTTATCGATGCCCATGAGGTCCAGTGCCCTGCCTGCCATGGAATTGACCAGATCGTCTATTGTCTGCGGCCTGGAGTAGAAACCGGGGCATGCAGGCAGTATTATTGCGCCTGCCCGTTCGAGTTTGAGCATGTTTTCCAGGTGTATCTGGTTGAATGGCGTCTCTCTGGGCATCAGGACAAGCCTTCTCCTCTCTTTCAGGCACACATCCGCCGCGCGCCCCAGCAGGTTATTGGACATGCCACAGGCGATCTCACCCAGCGTTTTCATGCTGCAGGGGGCGACCAGCATCCCGGCGAACCGGTGAGATCCACTTGCAATAGGCGCTGTAAGCTCTCCTTCCCCATATACGTGGCTTGCCAGGTCTTCTATCTCAATGACAGAATAATCAGTTTCAATCTCTATTATCTGCTTTGCGGTCTTAGTTATGACAAGGTGGGTTACAATATCCATTTTAGAAAGGATCTCCAATAACCTTATTCCGTATATGGAACCTGATGCACCGCTGATACCAATGACTATTTCCATTTTTTATCCTCCCGCAGGATGTCCGATAGTTCATCTATCATCCTTTCTGAAACGTGGACTATCTCGTCTATCTCCTTTTTAGTTATACTGTCCACATGGATACCAACTATAAATACAGTTGTCGAGCGACTGGCTTCACTCAACTGCCTCGCTCCCTTAAGTGCGAGTTCATCTTCCCTGTGCCCGGGTGCGGTTATCACAGAGGATGAAGCACGCCCTGATATGCTGTCAAAGCTACCTAATGCCACCGCCCCCACATGTGCCCTGCCGCCAGTAAGCCGCGCGCTATAGTCGCTGCCTAGCTTTTCCCATTCAAGTAAAAGGGCTGTTCTACCTAAAACACGCTCTATGCGCTGGCAGGGTAATTGGCGGCTTTCCAAGCTATACCTCCAGATCCGTCAAACGGAACTGTCTTGTTTCTCTCTTCACATCAAAGAAATCCCTTGCAGCTTTCCCAACTTTTTCACGGTTTTCCTGCGTTGTGTAAACTCCCATCTTCCAGTTATCCCTATGAGCCTGCTCCAGCGTTGCCACAACATGCGAAGCCTCATCCAGGCGCAGCATCCTTCCGTTCATTTTGACAAGTGCTTTCATCTCGACTATCTCAGGGTCCCTGGGTATATCGATGAGGACTTCCTTGCTGTCAATGCCCACCATGTCGGCAATCTCGGCTTCGATGCGCCGGACGTTTTTGCGCTGCTTGAGCACACCTTCCCCCACATCTTCAAAACCAACATAAAGGGCTCTCTTATACAGTTTCCTGTCATCAAGTCTTGCTGCAAGTTCTCCGGCATAGCCGCTATTGTTACGCATTGTCTCGAATATCCTGGCGTCGTCCATCCTCCTCAGCTCAAAGGGGTCAAGCATTTCCTGCTGGATGAGGTCTTCAACAGCCCTGACAAACATTGTCTCAGCTATCCTGGACACATGATGGTAGTATACCGAAGGATGCATCAGGAACCTGGAAACAAGCAGCGATTCCGCAGCCTTTACGCCGCCTGCGGCGACAACCAGTTTGTTCTCATAGAAATGCATCTCGTTGATAAGTCTTGCATGGTCCACAAGCCCGAATGCAACGCCCGTATAGTGTGAATCCCTCACAAGATAGTCCATTTTATCTACATCTATCTCGCTGTTGAGTATCTTGCCAAAATCCGTCTGCCCCTGGATATGCCTCTCGACCTTTACGGGATTGATGCCATGTTCGCCCAGTATCTCGGCAATTTCTCCCTTTTTCAATATGTCCCGTATATCTTCGTGTCCCTGCCTGGTATAGTGCTTCACCAGCCCTTCGGTCACATGAGAGAAAGGCCCGTGTCCGAGGTCATGCAACAGGGCAGCAACCCGCAGTTCCTCTTTTTCTTCCCTTGTGACAGTGTCTATCCTGGATGTGAGCATACCTGCAAGATGCATCACTCCGAGGGAATGCTCAAAACGGGTGTGGTTAGCTCCCGGATAGACCAGGTTTGAAAGCCCAAGCTGGCTTATTCTCCTGAGGCGCTGCATTGGAGAGGAATCTATCAGGGCCATGGTGAGGGCGTCAAGTTCTATATATCCATGGATAGGGTCACGGATGACTTTCATATATTTTAAATATATTTCATGGTATAAATGCTATCTTGGTTGTAATCCCTTATTATTCCGCTAAGCGAAGAGAGAAATTAACATGCTTGTATTATCCGGTGGGACAGGAACCCCAAAATTGCTGAACGGCCTTCGTAAAGTGATACCTGAAGAGGACATCACTGTGATTGTGAATACTGCAGAGGATCTGTGGGTTTCCGGTAACCTGGTGGCTCCGGACATAGACACGGTGCTCTATCTGTTCTCGGACAGGATAGACCTTGATAAATGGTGGGGTGTGTCAGGCGATACTTTTTGCACATATGAACTCATGAAGTCGCTAGGACACAGGGAAAGGATGATGCTGGGAGACCTCGACCGCGCTACTCACATCATCCGCACAGAGTACC
Organism: Methanolobus psychrophilus R15; assembly: GCA_000306725.1. Taxonomy (GTDB): domain Archaea; phylum Halobacteriota; class Methanosarcinia; order Methanosarcinales; family Methanosarcinaceae; genus Methanolobus; species Methanolobus psychrophilus. The sequence goes on from CP003083.1 coordinate 2,040,035, forward strand.
TGCGAAATGGTTATTCCCTGACCGATTCCATCAGGAGTTTGTCAGCCTCCATGGGAATAAAAGCCAAAGTACTGCCCATGTCGGATGATCAGGTCGCGACAATGATAGTAACTCCGGCAGGAAAGATGCATTTCCAGGACTTCTGGATAGCTAATCACGGGAAGCCTGAAGTTTTGGATGTGTTTCAGGAAGGGATAGAAACGGCAACGATATCATCTGCTGTCCTGGAAGCCCTGGAAGCTGAGGAACATATCCTGATAGGTCCAAGCAACCCGATAACAAGTATCGGTCCGATAATAGGATTACCGGGGATGGTGGACATCCTCAGGAAAAAGAAGGTCATTGCAGTCAGTCCTATTATAGGAAATGAGCCCGTGAGTGGCCCTGCAGGAAAGCTGATGCGTTCAAAAGGATTATCCGTATCATCGGCAGGTGTGGCAGCTTTCTACAGAGAGTTCCTGGATATAATGGTTATCGATAATCGCGACATTGCAGATGAATCCATGTTTAAGGAAATAGGCTGTAAAGTGGTGCGCGCCGATACTCTCATGAAGACCCGGGAAATAAGTATGGATCTATCCTACCTGGTAATGGAACAGTTCAATGCCTGAAGCGATTTCAGGTAGATGCCCTCTTTTTTGCTTTTGATGGTGCTGCCGGAGTTTCAGGTTCTGCCCCGAACATCCTGAAAAGGCTTTTTTTACATTTGGTGTTTTAGTAAATACATTTTTATTATCATAATATCATATTACTGCTGATATATTACAAAATGTTATTTAAAATCTCTTCAAGGTGAAATCGTGGGTGATGAATGGAAAATTGACCTTAAGATCCCTGACATAGGGACAATGATCACACTTCTGGCAACTGCGATATGTTCAGTTATCCTGAGTGCGGCGGAGATCGCTTACACGATGATGTGGATAACTTCAGCTTACGAGAGGAACGGCAAGGACTTCTTTATCGATCTTCTCAATGCTAAAGCCCTTACATGGACAGCGGAATACATAGTCGTTGCAGGTTCCCTCCTGCTCATATCGTCTCTTTTCTTCCTGCTTTGCATGGCCATTTCATTGTATGGGCTGAACACGCTTGCAAAAAAAGAAGACAAAAAGATACACACAACTGTTACCTTTACACTGTTTGCCATTGGAATGATCCTACTTTTCCTGGCGCTGATATCAGCAATAATACTGAGGTACCTGTAAACATGATCCGGTCATCCTTGCCAAGGAAGGCGATAATATGAGTTTGAACATAAGTGGAACAATAAAAGAAGTCCCTAAAGAGATAGAAAAACCAGTCGGCTCTCTGGAGGATATCATCCGTCCGGTTACAAAGGTTGAAAGAGTGCTGTACCCCATATCTGCTGTGGTAGGCCAGGAAAAGATGCTCAGGGCCCTTATACTGAACACCATCAATCCTTCCATAGGAGGCGTGCTTATAAGGGGGCAGAAAGGAACCGCCAAGTCCACGGCAGTCAGGGGACTGGCCGAGATACTGCCTGAAATAGAAGTGGTGGAAGGGTGCAAGTTCAACTGTGACCCTTCAGATACGGAGAAGATGTGCTGGGAATGCATGGACAAAAGGTCTAAGGGGACCCTGCGTATACAGAAGCGGCAGATGAAGGTTGTAGATCTGCCCGTGGGTGCTACCGAGGACAGGGTCGTGGGCAGCCTTGACATCGAGAAAGCTGTCCGGCAGGGTGTGCAGGCATTTGACCCCGGTATCCTTGCTATGGCCAACCGCGGCATATTATATGTGGATGAGATCAACCTGCTTGATGATTTTGTTGTAGATGCGTTGCTGGATGCAGCAGCCATGGGCGTGAACACAGTTGAGCGTGAGGGTGTGAGTGTAAGCCATCCTGCAAATTTCATTATCGTAGGCAGCATGAACCCGGAAGAAGGGGAGCTGAGGCCACAATTACTTGACAGGATCGCGCTGCAGGTGGAGGTCACGGGCATCTATGATGTGGAACTGCGTATCGAGATCGTGGAGAGGAGGAACCGCTTTAACGATGATCCTAAGCGCTTCATGCGCGAGTTTGAGAACGAGCAGGATAAACTGCGCTCAAGGATACTCAAGGCTATGCAGTTGCTGCCAAGGGTAACGACCACAAGGGACAATCTGCGTACTATTGCGGAGATATGCATTGTTTTCAATGTGGACGGCCACCGTGCTGATATAATGATCGAGCGTACGGCACGTACTAATGCTGCCTATGAAGGCAGGGAGCGCATCACAAATGATGACATCATCGAGGCTGCCGAGATGGTCCTGCCACACAGGATGCGCAAGAAGCCTTTCGAAGAAGAAGAATTCAGCACAGATCAGTTGCGTGCGGTAGTAGAAGGCAACTTCTGACGGGGTATTCACATGAACTCCGGCGACCATGCCCAGCGACTTCGCAGGAACCTTCTCCGGAATTACGGAGTAAAGGTGATGTATCTAGGTGCAGCAGTGCTTGGATTGCGCATACCCCGGGAGTCGGTGGCGGATATATCTAAAAAGGACACTGACACCCTCTACGGAATCCTGCAGTATAATTTCGAGCAGGTAAGACCTGATGAGATCAGTGTGATCTATATCATAGCTGATTCAGACCATCTGGAAATGGAGCCTTTAAAGTTCTTTGAGCCTCTGTTGGGAAATATTGGGAATGCACTGCTGGAGCTACCTTTGATACAGGCAGGAGAAACTCCTGCTGTATTCCTGGATGAAAATGATGCGTTCCCTGGAGATACGCCCGGTTTGTTTTCCTCCGGGGACCAGGTTCTGGTAGAGCTGACACCAAAAGAATATCTCCCTGGAAATATTGAGGGTGAAAAGGACACCGGGCAGGCATCTGTTCCTGCTTCTGATAGTGAAGTACACAGGGAATTGCAGGAGGACAAGAAAGTCGGGAAGATCATGAATGATTTCGCCCGAAATTCTCAAAAGAAAAGGCTCGCCTCCGGCAGGCTGAAGTCCGGCAGGCGGGCAGAGGTGCTGACCAAAAGCAAGCGTGGGCGTTATGTCAGATACCGGATGCCCGGAGAAAAGATAAACGATATAGCCATAGCACCCACTGTGCGCGCAGCGGCCCTGCACGCAAAGGATGGCAAACTTGAGATCATGGGTGGCGATATCAGGGAGAAGATCCGCAGAAGGCGTATTTCCAGCCTGATAACAGTCGTTTTTGATACGTCCGGTTCTATGGATGAGCAGGATAAGATAATGATCACCAAGGGTGTTGTCATAGCCCTGCTTAAGGATGCTTACCAGAGGCGTGACAGGGTTTCACTTGTAACGTACAGTGGCAGGTCTTCCCAGCTTGTGCTGCCTTTCACTTCTTCTGTAGAGGCTGCTAAAAGGTATCTGGAGAAGGTTCCCTTCGGAGGCACAACACCGATGGCCGCAGGTGTGCTTACCGGGATGGACACCATGCTGCGTGAGGTGAAAAAGGAGCCATCGGCTGTCCCGATATTGGTCCTGGTCACGGATGGGACAGCCAACTGTGCCCTGCATCTGGGAGGCAATATAAGGAGAGAAATATTGCAGGTCTGCAGGCATATAGCAGAACATCACATCAACCTGCTTCTGATAGATATCAGCCCTACAGGTTCAAAACTGGTACAGGAGATGGCTGCGCAGAGCAACGGCAGTTATTACCATCCCGGTTCGCTCAGCAAAGAAGCTCTTTATTCTGTCATCAGGCAGGAGAGGGACTCAAGGACGGATTTTGCACTGGTATGATGCAGGTGAAACAGCCTGGTTTTATATTATATCATGCATTAAGCCATAATTATGCTTGAAAAACTCCATGAGTCTTTAATGAATGCTCCTATAGTACGCAGAGGGGAGTACAATTACTTCATACATCCTATCTCTGATGGCGTGCCCTTTCTGGAACCGGAACTTCTTGAGGAGATCACGGCTCATATAACCCAGATAGCCGATATGGATGTTGACAGAATACTTACCATCGAGGCCATGGGCATTCCTCTTGCAACTTCCCTGTCCATGAGAACAGGTATCCCTTTCTCCATTATCAGGAAGCGCCAGTATGCACTTGACGGGGAGATCGTTATCTCCCAGAAGACGGGATATTCCAAAGGGGAACTGTATGTGAACTCTGTTAAAAAAGGAGATCGGGTACTCATAGTCGATGATGTGATAAGCACGGGAGGCACGCTCCTCGCGCTGATGACCGCACTGCGGGACGCAGGTGTGGAGATATCAGATGCAATTGTTGTTATCGAGCGTGGTGAAGGGGCTTCCAGGTTACGGGATATGGGCTTTAACGTAAAGACCCTTGTCCGCATAAGCGTTAATGAAAAAGGGGTTTCAATAGAGGCATAGTATGGGAGAGGAAGGTTTCGATTTCCAGGTAGAGCATATCATTTCCGTGATAAAGGACAGTGGTGCGGAGGTAGTTGGCCTGCAGTTCCCGGAAGGCTTCAAGCGCAGGTCACCTGCAATTGCAGCGCAGATAGAATCCGGGACCGGTGTAACTGTTATCATATCCGGTAATCCATGTTTCGGAGCATGCGACATCGATGTGGCCCTGCTGGACAGGGTAGACATGCTTTTCCACTTCGGGCATGCGCCGCTGGATGATAATGGATTGGCTGGGAAGACTTTCTTTATCGAGGTCAGGTCCCGGGCGGATGTGACAGAGGTTGTGAGGAAGGCATTGCCTGAACTCTCAGGACACAGGATATGCCTGATAACCACAGTCCAGCATGTTCATAAACTGGAGGATGCCTGCAGGATACTTGAAACCGGCGGTAAGGAATGTGTCATCGGGAGGGGAGATAGTAAGATAGCTTATCCGGGCCAGGTGCTCGGGTGCAATTTCTCTGCCGGCCGTGGGGAGGAATGTGATGAGTATCTTTACATCGGCAGCGGTGAGTTCCACCCACTTGGTGTTTCACTTGCCACGGGAAAAAATGTGCTTATCGCCGATCCGTTCGTTAATGAGATACGACGTGCAGACCCTTCAAGGGTACTTAGGCAGAGGAGTGCTGTGATAGCTAAATCCCTTGATGCAAAAGTATTCGGGATCGTTGTATCCTCAAAACCGGGGCAAGAGCGGATGCAACTGGCGCAGGAGTTAAAGGACCTGGCTGTCAGGCATGGTATGAGTGCTCATATATTTTCCATGGATCTGGTTACCCCGGACCAGCTGCTTCAGTTCAGGGTGGATGCCTTTGTTAACACCGCGTGCCCTCGGCTTGCAGTGGATGAAGTGGGCAGGTTCAGTGCTCCAATGCTGACACCACAGGAATTTGAGATCGTCCTGGGGGAGAGGTCATGGGAAGCTCTTGTATTTGATGAGATCACAGGTGATTGCCCTTGAAACAACGCAAACTCGAGATGTTGCTTGAGAAGATAGAGGGATTCGATTCCCCAAGTGCCGCTCTTGAGCAGTATGCAACTCCTGCGGTCCTTGCTGCTGAACTGCTGCATTTTGCATATATGCAGGGTGATCTTGGGGACACGGTATCTGACCTTGGTTGCGGAACCGGCATACTTGCCATAGGCGCAAAAATGCTGGGGGCTAAGAAAGTTGTCGGGTTTGACCTGGACAAAAAGGCCCTTGAGGTTGCCAGGAGGAATGCAGAGACAATGGGAGTGGATGTCGAGTTTGTCCATTGTGACATCTCAGAGATCCAGGGACATGCCCATACGGTGGTGATGAACCCTCCTTTCGGGGCCCAGGCCAAAGGTAACGACCGACCGTTCCTTTTAAGTGCCTTGAGAACCAGTGATGTGGTATATTCCATTCATAATAGTGGGAGCCATGATTTTATCACCAGGTTCATAGGTGATGCCAGGATTACCGACTGGTATTCAACGGCGTTTCCGCTAAAGCGAACATTCAAATTCCATAAAAAAGATGTAGAGATGATCAATGTAGAAATGTACCGTATTATGCGATAAATCCTTAAGTCATAATGCAGTCTTATTCCAGGATTGGTATTTTCAAACTTTTAATTCGATTTCAGTGTCATAAGAGGGATTCTAATTAGGATAAGAAACAGGAGAAAAACTTCACGCAGGAAGATCAAGTCTTCCAGCTCCGGGGATGCGCAGGTCAGTGAAGTTGAGGTATCTATCGATACCCCCCCTACTCAGGGCAAACCTGCAGGATCTAAGGGAGCCTTCGCTCCAAAAGCAGAGGCAAAGAAAGCAGGAAATGCAAGACCCGAGGCCAAAAAACCCTTCTCCGGGAAGTCCGGGGCAAGGAAAAGCTCTGCTGCAAAAGCAGAAGTAAAGGCCAAAGAACGTGAGGCAGAAATAATAACAAATCCGCCAGTGAGCGGTTCTGTGGAAGAATATAAAATGGATGCAAAAGAAAGTGTTTTTGTCATGCCCGGTGACCTTGTCGGTACTACCGAAGAGTTCACTGCCGGTGAAGGCACCTACATTGATGTGGGTGATATACATTCAATAGGTACAGGATATGTGCATATTGACAGGAACTCAAGAGTGATATCCGTGCTTCCTAAAACCAAAACGCCTCCACAGTTGACCGAAGGGGATATTGTTGTTGGCAGCGTTGTGAATATACGTGAATCTGTTGTCTTGGTTGCGATTGGTGCGATCAGGGGCAAGGGGGAGCGTGAGTTCCAGATGGATGGTCCGGCCGCTATTCATGTTTCCAATGTGAGGGATTCTTTTGTCAAGAGCCTTTCTCAGGAGTTTGCGATGTCTGACATCGTCAAGGCAAAGGTCATCAATACCCAGAATATGCGCCTGAGCACTGCTGAAGCGTCATTGGGTGTCATGAGGGCCAGCTGCTCCAGATGCAGGACGATCCTTGAGAAGGACGAAAGTAAACTCAAATGCCCTTCATGTGGCTATATCGAAAAGAGAAAGTTGTCTTCCGATTACGGGACCGGAATACTCTGAATATCTATAACAGGTGAGATAAAGATGGAATTGAAGATAATTGATAAGATTGATGACGAAATGCACCTTGAGATCAAAGGCGAGACACATACGCTTCTCAACATGCTCAAGTCAGTTCTCCTTGACGACAGCAGAGTGCAGATAGCAACCTATGATATGAAACATGTTTCTATCAGCGACCCTATACTTTTTGTCAAAACAGATGGCACCGATCCTATAGATGTCATCAAGGATGCACTGAGAGTTCTCATTTCCCAATGCGATGAGTTCATAGGTGTTTTCTCAAAAGCAGTAGAAGCCTGAGATTACCTGCAGCACCTTTTAGGTGCATTTCTCTTTTTACGGCTCTCTGTGGCTATTGACTCTGATTCAGCTTTGCATTTCTGACATTCATTCCTGTGTGGCAGAGAATCTTTGATGAATATTCTTAATTAGTATTGGCTCACTATCCAAAAAGGTAATTTTAACAAGTGAAGATTTAACAGGTGAAGACAATGGCACTTGATGATGCAGCACTACAGAAGTTTGGTTTTATTCCACGTGAACCGAAGGATGCGATCAATATCGATCCGCTCCAGACAGGCGGTATACTTACCGAGGAGGCCCGCAGGGCTCTTCTGGAATGGGGTGACGGCTACTCAGTCTGTGATTTTTGTGGAGGGGTGCTGGACCTTATAAAGAAGCCACCTATAGAGGAGTTTGTTCACAGCGCATTGCCTGAGTTCCTCAATACTGACGTTGTACGGGTCACTCACGGAGCCAGGGAGTCCAAGTTCGCTGTGATGCATTCCATGGCAAAGGAAGGAGACTATGTAGTCATGGATAAGCTTGCTCATTATTCCTCTTTCGTTGCGGCACAGCGTGCAAGGCTTAATGTCAGGACCGTTCCTCACAGTGAGGCTCCGGAGTACATGACCTATGAAGAAGGATATGCCACTGCCATCGAGGAAGTTATAAGGGGTACGGGTAAGGCGCCGGCACTTGCACAGGTGACCTACCCCGACGGTAACTATGGAAATCTTGCGGATGTGAAGCGGATATCCGACATCTGCCACAGCTATGATGTGCCCCTGATGGTCAATGGTGCCTATTCCGTCGGGAAGATGCCCGTTGACGCAAAGGCTATGGGTGCGGACTTCATTGTAGGTAGCGGCCACAAGTCCATGGCATCTTCGGGCCCCATCGGTGTGCTGGGTGTTAAAGAGGACTACGCAGGTATCGTGTTCGGTAAATCACCGACCCATCCTGCCAAGGAAGTGGAGTTGCTGGGGTGCAGTGTAAGAGGAGTCCCCATAATGACTATGATAGCCTCTTTCCCCCATGTGGTGCAGCGCACAAGGAACTGGTATAATGAAGTAGCAGATGCCCGCTGGTTCTCTTCAAGGCTGGCAGACCTTGGTATTGTGCAAAAGGGTGAGATGCCACATAACCATGACCTGATGTTCTTTGAAGCGCCGGTGTTCTATGAGATATCCCAGACAGCCAAAAAGGGCCGCTACTTCCTCTACCGGGAGCTGAAGGAAAGGAATATACACGGCATCAAGTCCGGGCTGACAAAGTATTTCAAGCTCAGTACCTACAAGGTCGGAAGGGACAACTTGAAGTATGTTGCTGACTCCTTTGAAGAAATAATTGAAAAACATCGGACCGCTTAAAGACTCCCAACGTGTATTCCCCAATTATAACCCAATTGCACGCTTAATAATTACTTTCAATGGACCATGCCCATTAGTACGATACTGAGGAAAAAACGTGCAGACGAGGCGTTAAACAAAGTCAAGGTCAAGGCAGGAACAGTAAATAAGGCTCTCAACAAGCTGATACTTCTCTTCCTGTTTGTGATCCTTCCCCTCCAGGGTGCCATAATAGCGATCAGACTTGAATACATAGTTGTTCCCGAACTCATCCCGGCCTTTCTGGAAGCTATTCTAACCATAATGGTTTCATATACAATAGCGACAGTTTTTCTCAAACTGACCATCTATCTGGTTCCCGAGCGCTTTGGCGGTGCAGGCAGTCAGGAAGAAAAGATATTGCTGAGCAAGGCCTATGTAGCTTTCATTTACGCTCTGTCGACATTGGTCGTTTTCTGGCAGCTTGGTATCGATACCAGGGATATAGCCATATTCCTCGGACTTATTGCCACAGGTTTTGCCTTTGCGCTGAGAGATATCATATTCTCCTACTTCGCATGGTTCATCCTGCTCACAAAGAAACCGTTCAAGATAGGCGATTATATTGAGGTGGGGGATGAGGAAGGCATGGTCAAGCATATAGGCTTGTTCTACGTTGTGGTGGACCCTACTCCCTCGACATACGAGGACTACCACAAGATCCCCAACAAGTTATTCCTTGAGACGGCTATCACCAATCACGGCAAGGGTAAATTCAAACTGGCGTTCGACTTTTACATCAAAGATATCCCCGCGTATCTCGATGAGAAGGTAGAGAGCATCAGAGAGAAAGCAAGGTCAGCCGGTTACGGAGACGCCCGCTTCCACCTCGATTCCGACAAGGACGGCCTGAAACTGACCACCGAATATAAGGCCACATTCGAATCCAAAGAAAAAGCAAGACACCATCTGATCTGCATTATCATGGAAGAGATGGGCATCCTGACCCCCGAGGCCACCAAGGTACACGAACCCAGGAAGCTCAGGTATTCCCTCTGACCCACAATCCTCTTTTTTAGCGTGCCCTGATACCATAAAGCCTTTAATCTCAGAAGTATTATTAAGGGTGTATCATGCACGCGGCTGTGGTTTAGCGGTATGACAGAGGCTTCCCAAGCCTTTAACCCGGGTTCGAATCCCGGCAGCCGCATTATTTTTGTGTTTTTGGTGAACTTCAAGAATGCATTGTCTTGAAAGTTCATTTTCCAGCTTTGTAAAAATCCTCATTTGAATCGCTAATCTAAATAGTAATTTACTTTCAGTTGAATATTTTATAGCATGCTGAATAAGTCTCTTCAGCATAATTCTTTTTTCAAATGACTAGATATTTAAGTAACTACTAAATATATAGTGATATAATTGATGTGGTTATATGAAAAAAGTAATAATCTTATTAGTCTTAATTGCTGCTTTAGCAGCTGCAGGATGTACGGAAGAACAACAAACTCCTCAGAATGATTTAAGCTTGGCAGAAAACGTTGAAACTGTCCAGCAAGACTCAGACGGAGGAATACAGGCTGTTCAGGTGATAGGTCCGGTAAACTATCGGGCGGAGACCTATTGGCAATGGCATGATCAGACTACTGAGATCTTGGAAAGCAAAAAAGGGAAAAATGTAAAGATTTACGCATCTGGTGTTGAACATAAGGGGAAGCTGACAGAAGTAAATGGTTTCTATGTTGTTCTCCATGACAATACAGGAGGAGGAATCCGTGACAATATTGTTGGGGAAATGTATGTTAGTATAGATTCCATATCTGCAATCGTGGAAGTGCCATCTGTAGTAATGTAACACTCGTCGTTTTCACATAATACAAGGATGGGCTTTGTAGAAAACCTACCTAGACAAGCATCGATAAGGTCAAAATGGCAAATGTTTTCAATCTAGGATGGTGCATTTTAAATTATTGGTAACTTGGATATTTGTTAGAATATCGAGGATTTCTACAGAGCCCTAATAACTGTAAGATTTACAAAGAATCGAAATGGCTCTTGCAGGTCATACGTTAAACTGTCTTTACTTGGATTCATTTAATGCAGGAACCCAACATTAGAATCAAGACCAACAGTATTTATGGCTCTTAAGCATTCAGTTTCAAGCAATGCATGACCAGGATTTAACATGGCATTAACTTGATCTCCTGCTCCTGTAGCTCTTTAGTATTGTTCACTTCTCGAACAGAAATCATCTTCAAGAGTATTGTTTTTGTAAGTCCATTCCGGCATTTCCAGGCAACCCCATCTTCAACTCCCACTATGCTCACCAGAAATTATATATGTTGATTTCTCTTATTTACTGTAATCACTGGAAATAGTGTAAATGTGGTTATAATGAAAACTACAAAAAAGGAATTTGAGAATCTTGTGTATCAGGGGATAAAGTCCCAGGGATTTGACGAATTGTCATCCAGGCTGATCGCAATATTGTATTCTGAACCGGATCCACTGACACTGGAAGAGCTTTCTGCGATCACGGGGTATAGTTTTTCGGCTGTGAGTGCAACAATGAAACTGCTTAGTGGCATAAAGGTCGTGGAGAAAACAAAGAAAGCCGGTTCAAAAAAGTTATACTTTTCAGTTCAGAGGAATATGCTGACACTGACCATTGCTGCAATAAGGTCCAAGAGTGAATTCATGGTGGCTCCTGCACTAAATGATCTTCCCGGTATAATTGAAAAATGCAGGAACAGCAAAGCGGAAGATTCTGAAAGGACACTCCGGATAATAGAACAATATTATCAGCAGATGGTTGCACTGGATCTGATTTTTAAAAACCTGATCGAATTTACCGAGAAAATCCAAAAAGAGATGATCACAGAATGAATCACAATACAAAACTGACACTTTTGGTCCTGTTTATCTTTACGCTCTTTTTAGCAGGGACAAATACTGTTCAGGCAGTATCTGCCGGTGATGAATGTTTAAATGCGGTTGTAGAGAACATAAGTCCCAGTTCGGTAGGAATCAACGAACAATTCACCGTGGGTATCAGTCTTGAGAATTGCGGCACCAGGGTTCCTGAGAACATCACTTTTGAAATAATCCGCATCCCTCCGGATATCATAGTTACGGAAGATCTGGTCGCCTATTTTCCCCGATTCGTGTACCGTGACAGCGAAAGGCAGCTAAGGTACCATATGCGGACAACCCCTGATGCAAACCCCGGTCCCCATATCATAAAAATGAGACTGACATACGGAAGTGATAATGCATACGTAGTAAAATACTATGATGTCGAAGTGATGGTGACAGGCGAACATGCAGAACCGAGGATATCTTCTGTCAGAACAAATCCCCAATATATCTATGAGGGGGATACTGTTGACCTGAATCTGGAGATAGAGAACTTCGGGAAGGCAATAGCAAAATCCGCAGTAGTCAACCTGGATCACAATTTTAAGGGAATCACCAACTCTACAGTTGGCTCTCTTGCCCCGGGTGGTAATCAGACCGCATTATTCAAGTTCAAGGCAGGCACTGCCGGCACATTTGTAATTCCTGTTATCATAAGCTATGAAGACGACTACGGGAAGCAAAAGGACGAATATGACATTGAATTGACCGTGCTTGACAGGAAAGGGAATCTGAACGTTGCATCGGTAAAGGTCAATCCGGTTCTCCCCTATGACGGGGATACTGTAGAACTGACAATGAGGATCGAGAACTCCGGTGACAATACCATAAATTCAATACGGGTTTATTACGATCACCCGTTCAAAGGATTAAAAGAATCTTTCATAGGAACCCTTGCCCCTAATGAAGACGGGCCTGCCGTGATTACTTTTGTAGCGGACAGGGCAGGGGAATACGAACTGCCGGTAACCATAACATATAGTGATGATTTTGGAGAAGAGCAGATCAAAACCAACATCAATCTCATTGTTATGGAAAAGAACAGCGGGATAGGAACAATAATAATCATATTGCTTATTCTGGCAGTTATTGGCGGCCTTATATATTATAATTACAGGACCGTAAGATCAAAAGATGCAGTCATCAGGCAGCTGATGGAAGGCAACGATAATTCCGGTAACGGCAAAAAAGAATGAGGGCTCAATATGATCAATGATATCCGGGTGGGAGCCCTCATTGCATACTGCAGTGTAAAGAGAGGGAACAAGAAAACCCTCATTTTCATAGTTTTTGTCCTCTCCCTCATTTTCATGAACTTAGTGTTCCTTCCATCAATGATAGGAGGACTTTCAGGTCTGTTTACCGGATTCATGCAGGACTACCCCTACGGAGATATCGTCATTGAGCCAACAGGCGATAACACCTACATCAACAATGCTGATAACGTATTGAAGAAGGTCCGGGCTGTAGAAGGCGTGAGAGCCGGTACAAAAAGACTGGATGTGGGAGCATCCATTAACCATAAACAGAAAGTTGTCGGTGTAACGATAACCGGAATGCTTCCTATAGAAGAATACGAGATCTCCCGCTATCCGTACATTATCTCAGAAGGGGACTTCTTAAGCGATCTTTCCAGGGACGAGATCATCATTGGCGCTATGATAGCAGGGACCGGTTTTGGCTCCGAGATATATGACAACCTGGGTGAAGTAAGGCCGGGAGCGTTTGTTGACGTAACGTACAGCAATGGAGTAAAGAGGACCTATAAGGTCAAAGGCATTATGGAAGGCACATTTGAGGTTGTCGATCTTAATGCCCTGGTCCATTACAAAGAGATCGAGGATGTGTACGGCCTGGAAGGAAAAGAAGCCACCAGCGTAGTTGTAAGGGTTGATGAGCAGGGAACGGAAGCACAGATACAGGACAAGATAAGAGAAGCGGGCGTGAATGAGCAGATATTTACATGGGCTGATAAGTCGGAGTCTCTCATAAGGCAGGCAATGCAAAGCATGGGCGCTATAGATACCATGTCCAAGATAGTGAGCCTGATCGTAGGTGCAGCCCTGGTACTCATCATAATCTACATCAATGTGCTGAACAGGAAAAAAGAGATAGGTATCCTGAAAGCAGTGGGTATCACTCCAAGGTCCATTGTGCTGTCCTATGCATTCCTCAGCACGTTCTATGTTTCCCTGGGAATATCCGCAGGATTGTTACTATACCTCTCACTTATGTTCTATTTTCAGGCAAATCCGGTAACATTCTATGAAACGATGGAGATAAGGCCAACTATTGATCCTGTGCTGCTTGTCCAGAGCGTAGCCACCATGCTTACGCTGTCAGTGATAGCCGGGATACTCCCTGCCTGGAGTGTATCAAGGGAGAGCATACTCAAAGCCATATGGGGGCGGTAAAAATGATAATAGTAAAGGACCTGAAAAGGTGTTATGGCACAGGAGACACGGCTGTCAGGGCTCTTAAGGGTGTTTCATTTGAGATCAGTAAAGGGGAATTTGTAGCTATAATGGGTGCATCCGGAAGTGGAAAAACAACTCTGCTACGGATACTGGCACTTCTGGACGATGCAACGGATGGGGAATATACGATCAGGGGATTAAAGGTTTCAAGCCTGCCTGAAGCAGAAAGAAGTTATTACAGGCTGACACAGGTCGGTTATATCTTTCAGGATTATGCACTTATCAGCGAGATGAGTGCCGCCGAAAATGTGTATCTGCTTTCCATGATGGAAGGAAAATCAAAGAAGGAATCGTACAGGACTGCCCTTGAAGCACTGGAAAAGGTTGGCCTCAAAGGAAAGCATGACAGAGTTCCTGATGAATTGTCGGGTGGCGAAAAGCAAAGGGTGGCAATCGCAAGGGCCATTGCAAAAAAACCGGACATTTTGTTTGCCGATGAACCGTGTGCCAACCTGGACACCACCAATTCAAAACAAGTACTGGATGTATTTAAAGAGCTGAATGAAAAATATGGCCAGACAATCGTGATGGTTACGCATGAACCATGGCACACTGAGTACGTTGACAGGGTGATTACCTTCAAAGATGGTAGTTTACTTAGCGATGATAAAAAAATGAAAGAACATGAGTGAACATCATGAAAAACAAAGTCGGATTTGTCTCACGAATGGTGTTAACAGCCTGTAGGAATTGTATTTTTAGGAAGTCCTTATATCCATCTCTGCCAGCAAAACCATTATATCTCTCCGGGCATTTTATCCGCCTCTATATTCTTTTATAATCGAAGATACAGTCGGTGAAAACAGATCATGGGAGAAAGTGTGGCTATTAGCCTGGCCGTAAAAAGGGCAATTCGTTACGATATTATACAGAACATACTCCGGCACTATGAGTGCCCGCCCTCCTGCCAGTCCCACTGTTGCAGTAAAGGGCAGATACATATGTTCGAGGATGAGCTGAAGGTGCTGTCGTCCCTTGATTCGGCAAGGGCGGGGAAGATCACCACGGACAGCAATTCGCCCAGCCTGTATCTCATGCAGGCTCCATGTTCGTTCCTTAATGACACGGGGCGGTGCCATGTATATGAAAGAAGGCCTACGGTCTGTGGAATGTATCCTTTCAAAGTGAACACTTCGGGCACCACAGTAGGATTACAGCCATGTCCTGTGGGTTTTTTGATAATCCGGGACTTTGCTTCATGGATAATTGACACCCTCTCAAAGTCAGATCTCTCTCCGGAAGAACGGTCCGGGCTCGTTGATGAATGGCAGAGGAATGTAGAATCATATGCATTGGAACTCTCAGAGTTTCATTCCAGGCCCGTTCTCATGGAAATGCAGATCCCGTATGAGGATCTTGAGATGCTCTCCATGTTCCTTGCCTCAAAGAACAGTGGAAAATAACCGGCTTACAGTAAGTTCATCCGGGATGAGAGATGGCCACCCGGAAAAGCCACCCGGAAAAGCCACCCGGGAAGCCTGTCTGGTAGGCCTCCAAATGTCTTTTTTGCTTTACAGAGGTTGCATTTAAATAGTTGCGGATTCATTTTTTCTTTGGGGAAAGGTACTGTAGCATCGACTTTGTACCCCAGGGAGTGAAAGAATAACAGTTGGAGAAATAATGTCAAAGGAACCTATATCCATAAGGGAGGACGACTATATGACCCACGCCCGGCAGATCTTGCGGGACAATTTTCTCAGGGGTCTTCCTGTGGTGGACGAAGGGAATAAAGTATTGGGGATCCTTACAGATCAGGATATACTGAACATCCGGTCCAGTAAATCCAATGTGACTGTCCGTGGTTACATAAGCGAGTCACTTTTGATCACGCCGGATATGGATATCCGCAAAGCTGCCAGAATGCTGCTTGACGCAAAGCAGTCCCTTGCACCTGTGGTCGTTTCAACGTCTGACAGGTCCATTGCAGGGATACTGAGCAATGCGGACCTCCTGCAGCACATCCAGCCAACAAAAGGATCTCCCCGGAATGTTGGAGAGATCATGACCACAAAGGTCGAGACAGCACTTCCGGATGATAACATTTCAAGGATATGGGAGAATATGCTTCAATGGGATTATACAGGTATACCTGTAGTGTCCCATAAAAAAGAAGCAATGGGGATTGTTACCAGAATTGATATAATAAAGGCCGGTTATGCCCGGATAGGTACCACCAATATGCAAGGAAGAAGCTCGGGAGGTTCTATGAAAGTGGAAAAAGTGATGTCCACTCCTTTATATTCAGTACCTCCGACAACATCCGTAAGTGAGGCCATCGGTGAACTGCTTCGTAATGATATCGGCAGGATCAGCGTTACCAACGAAGGGGAACTGTTGGGCATTGTAGACAGGCACGATCTATTGAAGGCCTGTTTAGAAGGAACCGGTTTATGACAGCATCCGGGATGACTATCCGGATCAGACTGTATCTATAAATTGTAAATTTTCACTCCCATCTTCTTTTTTCAATGGGTATTAGGTATCAAAATGTGTGGTGATATATTGAGTACAAGAGATAATATAAGGGTTACAGAAAATGAGGCAAGAGTGCGCGCAAAGCTGCACGCTAACGACAGGAGCATCCAGCAAAAGGGCTCTGCATTGTACAATAATAGCCGTATGATAAAGACCGGACCTATTGACTTCGATGAAAAGATATCAAAGCATGAGGGCGGCATCATGGCACTGGCAAGCAGAGATGCAGTGACCATGCCGCCCACCACAAGCATCATCAATGCCATCAGGACCATGACCGAAAATGGTTTCAGGCGTATCCCGGTGACAGATGCCGGCACGAACAGGCTGGAAGGCCTCGTTACATCTGTAGATATAATCGACTTCCTGGGAGGCGGGAGCAAGAACCTGCTCGTGGAAGAGCGGCACAAGGGAAACCTGCTGGCAGCGATCAATTCTCCTGTGCGGGAGATCATGCAGGGTGATGTTGTCACCATAAGTGATAATGCCGGCGTTGATGACGCAATAAAGATGATGCTGGAACATAATACAAGCGGCCTTCCCATAATAGACAGCGCGAACAGGGTTGTGGCTATATGCACTGAAAAGGACCTTATACGATTTGCAGCAGGCATTACTTCCACGAAGAAGGTATCCCAGTATATGAGCAGGAAAGTGAAGACCACAACTCCTGATACAAGTATCGGTCAGGCGGCAAGGATCATGATTGACAATGAGTTCAGGAGAATTCCCATAGTCAATAACGGAAAGATCCTCGGCATGGTAACTGCCTCTGATATAATGCACTTCCTGGGGGGCGGCAGCGCCTTTGAGAAACTCACTACAGGCAACATCCATGAAGCATTCGATGAACCTGTCCTTTCCCTTATCTCAAAGGAAACGGTAAAGGTAAACCCGGAAACAGATATTGGCGAGGCAGCCCATATTATGGTTGACAACAACATTGGTTCGCTGCCTGTGATGGAGGGTGATTTCCTTGTAGGGATAATCACTGAAAGAGACTTCCTCCGGGCAATATCCGAGTGAAGAAGTGCCCTGAATCCCTTCTCCACCCTTCCTATTTTTTACTTCACAGCTTAATCCTTTTGTTCCTGCAGTGTTTCCATACATCCCTTTAGGTTTCTTCTGCAAGGTCGATCATGTATATGCCAAAGTATCCGCTGCGCATATCCACCCACACTACAGTATCCTCGTATATTGCCGGATATTCCTGCGGGAACGGATCTGCAGTTATCTGCTCCTCTTCCTGGGAGGAAATATTGTAACTATATATGTCTGAATTCCATTGCATTCCCGACGTGTTCATATCCATGGATGATTCGGCATGATTCCTGTAATCCTCCCACACTATCCTGTCCCCGTATATTGCAGGAAGCAACTGGTTAGACCCGTCGGTTGTGACCTGTGTTTCCTCTCCTGAGGTAAGATTGTACATGTAGATGTCCACGTTCCATTCCAGCCAGTCATCGGATGTCAGGTTTGCATTGCGCATGTCTGTCCATACTATCCTGTCCCCATGGATGGCCGGTCTTTCCTGCCATGACTCATTGGTCGTTACCTGTGTTTCCTCGCCCGAGGACAGGTTATACATGTAGATATCCACATTTGACTGGAACAGATACTGCAATTCCATTTCTGATCCATCTTCTGTTATGTTCATATTGCGGGTATCCGTCCAGACTATAATATCCCCATATATTACGGGGTCTATTTGCAACGACTCATTGGATGTTATCTGAATCTCCTCTCCGGATGTGATATTATACATATATATGTCTGCATTCCCGTTGCGGTTATCTTCCCAGACTACCCGGTCACCATGGATTGCCGGGTACCACTGATCATACTCATTGTCTGTCAGTTGTGTCTCCTCTTTGGAAGTGACATTGTACATGTATATGTCTGCATTCCCGTTACGCAGATCTGTCCACACTATCCTATCCTCATATATTGCAGGTCCTATCTGCAGTGACTCGTTTGTGGTTATCTGCACTTCCTCTTCCAGGGAGGTGTTATACATGTATATGTCCGCGTTCCATACAAGCAGTTCATCCGAAGATGTGTTGGCATTGCGCCAGTCAGTCCACACAACTATGTCTGCATATATCGCAGGATCGTTCTGGTCTGACTCTCCCATTGTTATAGGAGTCTCGTTGCCTTCAGTCTGTGCCGCAACGGTACCTGTGGCGATTAAAAGCAATACACTCAAAAAACAGACTGCGGTCGTCTTTCTAATGATCATTTGATAACTCTCCTTCTATCCAGTTCCCCTATCTTGATGCACAATTCGATTATCAGGATGATACCCCTTATCATTTTTGAATCAATGTTCAAAAACTATATGTGATGTAAAGTTGCCCTTTCACTCATACTTATATGTGCCCGGCACAATATTGGGTAGAAGGAAATGGAGCCTGTAATTGACCCGTATACTGACATATTGATTGTGGGAAGCTATCCTTCAGAGATATCTCTGATTTCTGGCCAGTACTATGGCAACCCGAGGAACCATTTCTGGAAACTGGTGGGCTGTGTTCTTGATGTTGATCTGGTGGGATTGGATTATGATAAGAGACTCCGGATTTTACAGGAGCACCGGATAGGTCTGTGGGATACTCTAAAAAGTTGCCAGAGGAAAGGCAGCCTTGACAGCAACATCCAAAAAGAGATATACAATGATCTTTCAGGTCTGACACATATCCACAGGATTATTTGTAATGGCAGCATGGCCGGAAAATACATCAGGCATTGCAAGGTGCCTGCTGATGTCATGGTATTCACAGTTGCTTCTTCAAGTTCTGCAAGGGTTATGAAATTCAGTGAAAAGCTGGAGCAATGGAAAAAGGCAATGTCCTGCTAAGATCATTACCCAAAAATGTATTTATGGATTGGATATCCGCAAGATCATGTGTGACTGCATAAGCAACTTATACCATACATAAGAAACGATATACTGTTGTCCGCAAGGCTTTAAAGCAATGATCTATTATAAGAATTCGTTAGAGTTCTAGCAAGAGGTGTGTTTGTTCTCAACGTACCACCCCCCACATTCCACACCCAGTTTCCACGGCACACCTCTGCTACTAACCAAGGGCATTACATCCGAATAGTTTTTTTACAGCCTATAGCTTCATATATTTGACAAAGATATATATGCACTAAAGCCATGAGTAGGCAAAAATGCTTTAAAAAGGTACTTTTATGGTCACAGAACCACCTAATGGAAAGAAAAATGGAAAATCACTGAACGAGTTCAAAGGGCGGCTAAAACACACTTTCCTGAACCGGACAATATTATTGTTCTTGCTCCTGAGCATGGTAATGGCATCCATTGTGCTCGCCAACCAGCAAAACATCATCAATATCCCACAGGCCATCATGGAGTATGTGGAGCTGGTCATTACCATCCTTCTGGCATATGCACTTGCATCTGTGGCTGCCAGGCTGACAGTTAATAGTATTATGGACTTTTTCGGGGACACTTTTGAACCTGAACAGAAGATATTGCTCACCAAAGCATATATCGGCCTGCTGTATTCCATAGCGACGGTCTTTATCTTTGTGCAGCTGGGAATAACTGTCCAGAACATAGCGATCTTCTTCGGTTTGATTGCTACCGGTTTTGCTTTTGCGATAAGGGACGTTATCCTTTCATACATTGCATGGTTTATCCTGCTCACTAAAAAACCCTTCAAGATAGGGGACTATATAAGTATCGAAGGGGTGGAAGGGCTTGTCAAACATATAGGAATGTTCTATGTGCTTCTGGACGATTCTCCTGAAACATATGAGGATTTCTATAAGATACCCAATAAGATGTTCCTGGAAAAACCTATTCACAACTATGGTAGAAGCCGTTTCAGCAGTGAGTTTGACCTATACCTGAAGAAAATGCCGGTTGATATGGGAGATATGTTCCCGGACCTTGATGAATTGCTGGAAAGGATATCCTCGGAGATCGGGAAGACGGTATCAACACGGGTTACACTGAGGCTGGATTCAGACAAGGAAGGCATGAAAATAAGGGTGTACTACAAGTGTGCATATAAAGAGCGCAACATGATTAGGGACAGGGTGCTAAGGGTCATGTTCAGGGAAATCCACAGGTCTTCACGTCAGCAGCAGGAAGTTGATGGTAACCAGAACTGAAACCCCGGCAGCCTGTCACCATTGCGATGGAGAATATTCAAACTCAAAACTATCAACTTCATCTGAATCTAAGCCAAGATCAGAGAACATTTTCCGAAAAACACTCCTGTAATCTTCCTCCGGCATCTCTTTCCCTGTTGTAAGCCGGACATGGAGATTTACTCCTCCTTTGGGGTCGGCCTGTATAATATAATCGTTCCCGTTTTGTCGATGGATCACTCTTGAATTCTGCAGAATATAATTGATACTTCCTGCTATCCTGTCATCCTCGTAGAATAACTGTCGTATTGAGCCTGAACCTGTCGTTTCTGTGAAGCTGAAATCATCACTCCTGCTCTTCATATCCGTATACGTTGAATTAAAGTCCGGTGGATGAGTAACTATGACCGTGGCACTTTCTTCACTCTCGATGTTTTCCTTTAGCCGGACCAGATATGTTTGAGCTGCTGAATCACTTATTCCAAACATAGCTCTGAATAGCTCTATCAGCACTTCATTGCTTGGCAGATGCTCGGTTTCAAAATGTGTGAAGGACGGATGCTGCCAGGTCTCGTTATAGAAAGTGATGATTGTTGTCCCATTTCCAAATTTTGCTTCCATCGATACCCCTTCTGGAAAATAGTAATTCAAGGAACTGACCCAGAAACTGTCTCCCAGATATGCCCTGACCTGAGAGACTGCGGGAGACCAGATGCCACTTGCCTCAAATAAGTCTGAATCAATATACCTGGGACCCTCGACAATGTAGCCTGCTTGCCGTGCATTTGATATCATCTGGTCGTAATCAATATTACCCAGGTTTCGCCCCTCAGTATAGTAAGATGCATTGTCAAAGGATATCAGCGCAAAAGCAAAGGAAGCATATATCACTCCTGTCAGCCCTGCCAGCAGGAACAAGGTGATCTGGCCCTTTCTTCGCAGGGTAAGGTTCCTTTTGCTCCAGAGCCAGAACATAATCCCGATGAAGATAGTTCCTGACACAATTACTGACAGGCTAAATGCGGTAGTCTCAACCATGTTACCTCCATAATCCGGATTGCTATGACCCTGGCCAGCCTTCCTGGATATTTTCAACTGCTGGCTGATCTATTTTTGCACTGACATCCTGACAATGTTATTCTGCAGGATCTCATTTTCTCCTTTTGAGCAGGGAGGCTATTATTTTTGTAGCTATAGTAATAGCAGCCAGTTTCTTTAGTCCCATGTTCCCTATACCTCCTTATATTGTTCGTAAAGGGATATGTCTGTCAGGTAAATCTGAATTTGACAATGGTCTTTTTACCTACTACCCCTGATACTTTATTCCAATAGGGCCGTATATATTTTGGGTATTAATGTTCCTTACCATTAGTATCAGTAACACTCCATGCAGGTAAAATCCATGCGATACATAATTATATAGGACCTGCATTATAATATCTTGCTGGTACTAAGGATAATTCAGATGCCTCAGGGATAAAAATGAAAACAGGTTATTTGCTCTCACTGTTCTTTGTAGCGATACTCGCTGCGATTCTCGGTTTGAATCTCCCTCATGAATATACTCCCGATGATGTGGATGTAAATGATAGTGGCACACTTCCTGCTTCAATGATGTCTGTTCCGGATAGTGATCCCAACACGGAAGAGAATGCTAAAGACGAGCTCGGCTGGTGGCTTCATAAAGGGCGCAGCTATGTATCTTACGGCGGCAGGGAACACACGGGAGATACTCCGGATATTGCTAAGGTGGATCTGGTAATTCTCCTTAACGGGCAGGATGCTGGTAATTCTCCGGGCCAAGGGTTTGTTGCAGGCTCACAGGTCACTGCAGAGTATTCTGTTACCAACATTGGTAATGTATCATTTGATGACATCATTGTCACAGATACTATCTTTGGAGAGATAGGGGAATACGGAACCCTTAAAGCAGGCGAAAGTGTGTCTTTCTCAGTCACATGCGATGTCCTAGAGGGGCAGTTCTCCAGTGCAGGAAAAGTTGTCGCCTTCAACCAGAGCACTCTTCAGGCCTGCAGTGATGAACACAATTTGTTCTATTATGGAGCGAAAGCTCCTGTCTCTGACATACCGGAGTTCCCCACGATACTAATTCCAGTGACAATATTAATAGGACTTGTGTTTATCTTCGGAAGGAAGGCATAGTAGCAGGCATCATTCATTTCCTGCTCCCTTTTAGTGGTTCTAAGGGTATCAGTCCCGGGTGGCAGTTATTACCGCTATTCAGGCGATATTTCCTTGTAACGGTTTGCAAGCTCCACATACGAGGCAGAGTTTTCCTCTATGTGTTCCTTTTCCTTCTCAGTCACCTGTCTTTTGATTTCGGCGGGAATACCCAGAATTACACTTCCTTCAGCAAACACCTTGTCCGGGGCTACCAGCGCGTTAGCTCCAACAATGGAGTAGTCCCCGATGACAGCACCATTCAGGACAGTGGCATTCATTCCTATCATTACATTGTTACCTATCCTGCATCCATGAAGAACTGCTCCATGGCCGACTGTTACATTGTCTTTTATTTCTGTCACTCTGGAAGGATCAGTGTGGATGACCACGCTATCCTGTATACTGGTCCTGCTACCGATGATTATCTTTCCCATGTCCCCCCTGATGACTGCATTGAACCATACACTTGAGAACTCCCCTATCTGCACATTCCCGATTATCTCAGCGGAATCTGCAATGAATGCTGTGCTGCAAATCAAGGGTATCCTAGTCATAAATTCCCGAATCATCTATTCAATTCCTTACACTCATTTTGTTCAGAGCTATTTGTCTATGCTCCCTGTCAGGCTGACACTACATATATCTGCCAGTCTATGATCAAAAGCTGTTAGAATATTCAAAGCCGTATGATTTGTGACAAGCTATTGAATTTAAGCAGGGTTTAGATTAAATAAAAACATGTGATTATATGTTAATGTCAGGATGGGGTTCCTCGGGCACCCTTATAATCTGTTAACGGGTGGGGGACAGGTACATTTCCTGAAAATAGTGGGGTGAATATTTGAAGCAGCTAAAAGAATGTCCTGAGTGTAAGGCACGCTTGCATGACATGGACCAAAACATACAGCATTGTGAGATATGTGGATATTGGACGCAGAAGGGAACTGCCAGAATGGATTCGGTAATGGTGTTTGCATGAGGTGGGAAAGTGGAAATACAAGAGAGAAAATCCTGTTCCAGGTGCAAAGGGAAACTTAAGAAACAGATGCTGGGCATGAATCTGTTTTACTTCTGTCCGGGCTGTGGTTACCATGCATCCGGTGATTTCCTTTAAAAGTGGTAGAAATATCTCTTGGAAATACTTCTACTTTTTTAATTTACCGCTTTAGCCTACAGTTGTTCAGTCGTCGAAAATACCAAGCCTTATTTTAATGAAATTATATACCTCGTTAGCTATGTCTATATCGCAGCAGCTTTCGATTCCCTGGAACCCTGGTGAAGAATTTGCTTCGCATACCTTGAAGTGGTTCCCGTCAAATAACAGGTCGATGCCGGCTATATCAAGGCCAAAGATACGCGAGGTCTCGGTTGCAAGCCACTCTATTTCAGGCGTCATCTCGTAACTTTTCACATGCCCGCCTGTTGAGAAGTTTGCTTTGAAATTCCCATCCATGGACGTCCTTTCTATGCAGGCTATGGGCCGGCCGCCAAGAACAAAGACCCTGAGGTCCCTGCCTTTACTCGTCTGTATGAACTCCTGGAGTATTATGTTCAGTTTAGGATCGGTTGAGTGTATTAAAGGCATCAGGTCGTTAAAACTTGCCTTATTGTCCGAGAGGTATACTCCTTTTCCGCGGGACCCCGAAATGGTCTTTATGACAAGAGGAAATCCCAGGTACTTTTCCACAAGGTCCACATTTACAGGGTATTTTGCAAGCATGGTCCTTGGCACAGGAATATTATTTTCTGCGAGTATCTGCTGCGAATAAAGTTTATCCTTGACAGTGTCTATGCTATGGGCTGAGTTAAATGTGCGGACTCCAAGCCTTTCAAGATGTCTGATAACCGCCATCCCGAAATAGGTGGTCCCGGCTCCTGTACGCGGAAGCAGGAAATCCGGTAGTGAAACTATCTCTCCATCGAGAAGTATGCTCTTCCGATCTTCCCTTGTAACAATGAGGTCTATCTGTTCAGGCCTTACAACCTGTATCTCTATGTTCCTTTTACGTGCTGTTTCTATCAGGCGATGAATCTCATAAGCATCAGGCCACAGTTCTTTCTGGGCATATTTGTAAAGAATCCATCCCTTCATCTCGATTAACCTCAACTGGATATTGCTATACAATTGCCTTATTAGTATATAGCATATCTGATAAAATCTTCTGACCATTTGCATCTTAATCCCAATGGTCAAGGCTTTATAGCATACTGTCATTGCGCGGGACAGATCAGGCAGGTACCAGGATGGAAATAGAAGATACGATTATTTGTGCGATTGCTATTGGTGTGTTAGTGAGTTTTGTAATATATGCATCAACAAGTCCCCTTCAATGTAGTCAGGGCCTGATGGAGACTGTCACATTTGGAGGAATATTCGCCTATATGTTCAGTCAGGCTGGTATTTTGTGAGAATACTCGTCACTCTTCTGACCGCCTGAGTACGTGAAGCAGCTTTTCAAGGAACCATGGCTGTCTGGAATTATATCTGATCAATTCCAGTAACATTTATTCCACTTGGTTCACGATATCGAAATGAGAGTTTTGTTTGCAACGAGCTATCCGTTAACTTAGTTTTAGGGGAATCTCTCTGAAAGCATTTTAGCAGCAGTTTTTTCGAAGGATAGGACACTGTGTAACTCTGAAATATCATAATGATGATGATTATTATATTAAATAGTATAGATATATTTATATAGTATAATCAATTACTAGGATTTGCAGGTGCAAGCCTGCGATGCAGGAAACTGCAATGACCAATTTACATATAGGTATGATATGTAACTTAACCGGAAATCCCGGATAAGTAAAAATGAAATGTAACTGCAAAACGGAATAAGGGCAAAGGCTCATCCCCTCAGCCTCTCCCTCAAAACATTGAACTTTGTCCTTATTCCTGCAGTAACACACAATAAGTGGAGTATGAGCGATTTAGTGGGAAACGATGGACTGTGGTGGTTCAGTGGGAAATGGTGGATTGGGAGTTGTCAGGAAAGGAGTGGGAAGTAAAAGAGTGTGGTACAGTAAATATCGGAGTATGAGCAAGTTGGGGTACATTACGGCGATGCCGGGATGTGCCGGGGTTATTGTCAACATTGCGATTATAGTCAGTCCCTCCGTCCAGGGGAAAATAGCGGGTGGTAAACTCAATTACCACTCAGTTCCCTTGTTTTTTCGTAAATCCGAAGCGCATCATTTTCTTTTCTGACTCTTTCAGGTAGCCAGTTAAAGATATCCCGGCTGCATGAGTAATTTTCCCGGTTGGAGCTATGGGAATAAATGGGAAACTAATAGTTGTAAACTCAAAAAATATATTCATTGTAGTATTTAAAATCTTATAAATACAAATAACACCTTCTACTGATTCTGAGGGGAGTATTTGAAAATATAGTTGTATTAAGGGGGAGTGTCGCAAGTGAAGAAACCATTACTTGATGTGCTGTTCATGTCAGAGAAGAGAAAACAAGCACTTTTACTCTTGCGGGATAGTGCGAAGGAAATGGAATATCTTCTCAAATCCCTTGGTACTACCAGGCAGGCTTTGCTGCCTCAGATAAGGATACTGGAAGAGCATCACCTTGTTAACCACTATGGTGACACCTATGAACTGACAGCCATTGGTAGACTGACAGTTGATGAGATGGCTCCATTAGTAGATACCCTTGAAATTTTGGATTTAGATACTGATTACTGGGGAACTCATGACTTGGATTTTATTCCGCCAGATCTACTAAAAAGAATTAAAGAGTTGTGTACTTACAGGATTATAAATCCTCCTCTTGCGGAATTGTATTCTCTGCATAAAACATACCATCACAATAAAATAACAGATCATGTCTATTCAGTGGGTAACATCTTTTATCCTGATTACCAATCAAGATTCACTGAGATGATAAATAATAAAATCACTATAAATTATATTGTGTCTGAGAGTTTGTTTGACAAAATAAGAACTGAATATTATGAAGACTTTAAAGTTTTTATTAAAACCAAATATTTTAAGTTATATGTCTACAATAAAAACATGAACTTCCTATTCTTTACATTTGATGATTACCATATAGTTATAAACATGCTAAAGAAAGATGGGAATGTTGATAGCAAGTACATCCTATGTAGTACAGAGGATGCGCTTAAATGGGGAAAAGATCTTTTTGATCATTATCTGAAAGACTCAACACCAATAACTGAAATTTAGGCTTTGTAGAGCCTATTTACTACTAATACTTACGTAATGATTTAAAAAAGATAAGTCCCCTTGGTGTTAGTTGCTAATGAAAACAAGAAGGGGATCTTTACGGGGCTGTTATATCAATTACCTATCAGTTCCTTTGCTTTTTCGTACATCCAGAGTGCATCATCTTCTTTACCCATGTTCTCAAGTATGTAGCCAAGGTTGTTCAGGGTACATGCTGCGCTTTCCCTGTATGACAAGTTATCAGGCTCTTCCTCAAGAATCATGGCGTATCTTTTGAGTGCATTCTCGTACAGGGGTTTTGCTCTATCTAGCTCTCCCTCCTCAAGAAGGAAATACCCCAGATTGTTAAGTATATACGCTACGTTCTGCTGATACCCTATGTTGTGGCTGTCCTCGCCAAGAAGTGTCTGGTATTCCATAAAAGATGCTTCAAACAAGCCTCTTGCCTCTTCCACCTGTCCCATATCCGTCAGCAGGGCGCCTAGCTTGCATCTCATGGATGCTGTTCTTTCAAGGTAGAAAAGATTCGAAGTATCCACTGCAGCCAGTTCTCCATAAGATGACAATGCACTTTCGTAGTACTTCCTTGCCTCGTCCATGTATCCATTTTCATCGAGTTGCAGTGCCATATTCTCCAGTATGGCAGCGCTGTCTTTTCCGATGTATATATTGCCAGGATCCATCTCAGCAAGCTTCTCACACAGCCTGAGCAGCATGTCATAGCTTTTGATCCTCTGCTCAAAATCCTCTATCTCAGGAACAGACACCTTCAAGTTCTCCAGCATGCGAGTGACCTTTAGGCGGTACTGTGAATTCTTACCCTCTCCTGAAATGAGTTTCAGGTAGATGTCCAACCCCTCTGCGACCTGTCCCTCATCGATCATCAGGTTTGCTATCTCCTCCCTGAGGCTTATTATGTTCTGGAAGTATCGCAGGTTGTCAGGCTCTATTGCAAGCAGTTTCTCACGCATTGCAAGTACCTTCCCGTATTCCGCGATAAGCGCTTGCCTGTTGCTGGCATCAAGGGGATCCTTCTCCATGTTCATGAGAATGCTGTCAATTTTATCCCTATGGTTCTTAACAGAAGGCTCCATGCCACAGAGTCTGAAATATATCTTCAGGGCCTTGTCTTTTTCTTTAAGGCCTATCCGGACAATACCGACGGCTTCCAGAGCGGAAACGAGCTTATCCATGTATTCTTCATTGTTACCCTCAAGGGACATCAGTGACTCATACATTGCAGCAGCCTTTTCAAAATGCTCTGCAGCCTCCCTGTACATCTCCATGCCCAGCATAAGTTTCCCTGTCTCATCCTGCAAGCCTGCAATGTCCTTTTTGATACCGGTATCATCCGGCATGATCTCACCAAGCTTTGTAAGCCTCTCAAGTATCATCTCGCAGGCTCGGATCTTTTCCTGACCTTCATCTATCCCTTCTGCAAAATGGCGCAGATCATCGATAATATACCTGGCTCCGGACTGGAACATCTCATCCGATGCTTCTGATTCAAGAGCTTCCAGTGCTATATCAGATGCCAGGACAAGATCCTGCATAGCCATGCTTTCCTCATGCAGTTCCTTAAGGAGCTTTCCGCGGATATCCAGAGCAAAAGCAACATTCAGGCGATAGGACATGTTGGAAGGATCGATATCCTGCAGCATTTCGCATGTTGTGAGTATTAGCTCATGGTCCCGGAGTTTTTCCCGGGAACTTTCTTCCTGGTCGACAAATTCGTTAAGTTCTCTGAGCACAGAGATGATCCCTGAGCGGTATTCCGGGTTCTCAGGGTCCTTCTCAAGTAACTCCAGGAAGGATTGCAAAGAGTTGATGAGCTTCTCTCTCCCACTTTCCGGTTCCTTTGATTCTGCAAAAAGTTCCTGATTTATATCCTCTGACGGAGCCCCTGCAGCGCTAGTTGCGCCATCATCTTTCCTTTCTGCACCAAGGCGTTCCTCTATTGCCTGTGCCTCTGCGTACAGGGCTTTGGCATCAATGGTTTTACCGGCAGACATGAGCACATCTGCATAGCCCTTCAGGGCAAAGGCGAGCCTCTCAATATAAAGTGCTGTTGGGTCCATCTCGATAATTCTGCGGTAGGTATCCACCAGTTGTCGGTACTTCTCTTCCGAAAGATCCCCTGACGAGCTGTCTGTTTCGAGGTTGAGAAGATTTTCAAGGATAGTTGCCATCTTAAATTGCAGGGTTGTGGCCCTCATAGCTTCCTCCGGACTTTCCCTGAGTATGCGTAAAGCCTTCTCAAAGCTTTTTTGTGCAGCTTCCTCTTCCCCCTCTTCTGCCAGCAGGGCGCCAAGGTTATTCAGCGTTGAAGCAGCGTTTGACCTGTAAGTCATGTTGTTACTGTCACTCCCCAGAAGTTTATCATAAGCATGTATGGATATATCATAATTTTTCCTTGCCTCTTCGCTGTATCCCTTATTTTCCAGGATGCCAGCCAGATTACTGAATATACCTGCCCTCTGTTCATTATTCACATAGCCTTTGCCCGAAAGTTCATTGCTGATATCGACAGCAAGCCTGTATCTTTCAAAAGCATCATCCTCATGACCTGTGGAAAGCAAAAGATCGGCGTATGTCTGCAATACAGTGGCATGGATCTCGGGCGATTCAGCCTCTATTACATTGTGTTCTGCCAGCTCCAGGGCATGAAGCGCATCCGCATATAGCCCTTTCTCTATGAGGGACACCCCTTTGTTCAGGTGTCTGACTGCTATATCTCTTGATCGTGTGGACATAGGTGGTATTTCTCTGGATAGTCAGTTATGATAGTGAGTGTTGGTACTGATTGCTAGTCAATTGATTCTATAATCCAAAGCAACAGTTAACATAGTATTATATTTTTCTGCCGGAATGTTGCTAGTTGCATTACATTATTTAAAAATGCACCTATGAGGCCGGTATAAGCAAAAATAGCTTTTGGAAAGCATGGGTCATGCATCCTGTCCTGTAGAGTTCTATCTTCTATTGATCATTTCACCTATGTTTATTTCAAGCTCTCTGTGAACCATTCTCCTGCGATTGCGGCAACTTCTTCCAGTTTGCCCGGTTCCTCGAACAGGTGTGTTGCCCCCGGAACTATTTTCATTTCCTTTTGTACGTTCAATCTGTCTAGAGCCCACCTGTTCATCTCTATGACAGGCGTGTCCCTGCCTCCCACAATGAGCAGTGTGGGAGCTTTTACATTTGCAAGGGACTCCTTTGCAAGGTCTGGCCTGCCTCCCCTGGAAACCACGCTCATGACAGCTTCAGGCTTGCGGGCAGCAGCTATAAGGGCTGCAGCGGCGCCTGTACTAGCTCCAAAGTAACCTATCCGGAGGTTTTTCGTAGCTGGCTGTTGTAACAGCCAGACCGTGGCCGCGACAAGACGGGTGGCAAGCATTTCTATGTCAAAGCGAAGATGTGCGGTCACTGCATCTATCTCCTCTTCTTCCGGAGTCAGCAGGTCGAACAGCAGCGTTGCAAGTCCTCTTTCCTGCAGGTGTCGTGCGACAAACCTGTTCCTTGGGCTGTGCCTGCTGCTTCCGCTGCCGTGTGCAAACACCACAATGCCTGCCGCACCATCAGGTATGTTCCGATCTCCTTCAAGAATGATCGGACCCAGCGGAATGCTGACATGCTCTTCGATTATGGAGCCCTTCATCCTTTACCCTCCTCCTGACGTTCCATTTTTGCAGCCTTCTCTAGTAAGTTGCAAACCTCGTTGTCGCTAGTCTGAGAAAAATCCGCATACCAGGCGCCTACACCGTAGAAAGGCTCAGGGGTTGTCAGGCATATTGTCTCGTCAACCTCTGCCGCAAAGATCTCACAAGTGTCTTTTGCTGCAGTGGGAACTGCCACTATAAGATGCGCAGGCTTCTGGGTCATGACAGCCTTTACTGCCGCACTCATAGTAGCGCCTGTAGCTAATCCGTCATCTATAAGGATAACTGTCCTGCCGGCTACATGCGGCTCCGGTTTTCCTTTACGGTATGTCTGTTCCCTTCTCTCCAGTTCCACCTGCTCCGCAGCAGCGACAGCAGCGATAGTATCATCGGGGATTCTAAGGGATCTGACTACATCCATATTCAGCACACGTATGCCTCCGCTGGCAATGGCTCCCATCGCCAGTTCCTCATGGCCCGGAACTCCCAGTTTCCTGACAATGAACACATCAAGTTGCGCTCCCAGCTCCCTGGCAACCTCAAAAGCAACCGGTACTCCTCCTCTTGGAAGCGCAAGCACAAGCAAGTCCTTCTGCCCTGAATATCCGGAAAGCCTCTCTGCAAGCTTTTGACCTGCATCAATTCTGTTACTGAATAAACTCATTGTTCCCTTCCCCTGTTTTATAATGTCCTTAATTACTATTTTACTTATGCGCATGGGAATACTGCAAGTACCTTGGGAGGCCTGCATATCCCATGCAGGATAATCAGTAACCATAAGATGTCTTATGAAGGTGAAAATAGAGTACAATACTTATATTTGATAAGAATAATAGTTAATTAACTAACATTCGTTATCCGTATATATCTTCAAATCTATCCTCGAGTAACCACATCACGCTAAAAAATGATTCCCATGAAAACGAAAAGATATGTGCTTCCCTTAACACTGATGTTTATTGCAACATTTCTTTTTAGCCCCCTGGCTGTCAGTGCCAGCACTGACGCAAAGGATTTGAATTCACATGCTGTTGCTCTCACAAAAGATGGAACTTACGACAAGGCACTCGAATATTATAACAAGGCTCTCGCTCTGGATTCCTCAAATGCCGAAACGCTGGATAATAAGGTCTCAACTCTGTTCCTGTCGGGGCAGTATCAGGAAGCTTATGACGTAAACAAAATCCTGCTCAACAGATATCCAGGCTCCCCTACAGCACATTTCAAGAAAGGGCTTATCCTTTCCGCGACAGGGGATCATGAGAATGCTATAAGTGCCTACGACATGTCTCTGAACATGCTTGCAAAAGGCGGTTCTGACTATGATAATGGTTTTGACATCGGCAGCATTGTTCTGTCTCAGGGAAACAATATATCCCAATTAACGGAGTTTGACTCACGGGCTGCTACCATATTGTATCACAAGGGCAAAGCACTCGAGAAAGCTGGCAGATACGAGGAAGCTCTGGTGTGCTATGAGAATGCCACTGCACTCACATCATTCTATGCAGATTCATTGCATAGGAAGGCCCTCAAGTCTTATGGCTCCGGAGAGCATGACAAGGCTGTTCAACTGTTAGACATTGTCCTCTTAATTGAACCTTACAATGCCGTAGTATGGTATGAAAAAGGGCTTGCACTCGATGCAATGGGAAATTATGAGGATGCCATTGGTTGTTATAGCCAGGCGGTTGTGCTTGATCCCTCTTACGAGGACGCTCTTTTGAACAGGGCAAAGGCCTGGGAAAAAACAGGTGCTATCGGAGAAGCAATAGAGGATTATGATCTCCTGCTTATGGTCAATCCCTCCAGTTCCGAAGCATGGTATGGCATGGGACGCAATTATGAGGACCAGGGAAACTATGAGTATGCTTTAAGGGCATATGAACAGATTCTTACATATGATCCTGCCAATAAGGAGATCTGGTCAAAGAAAGGCTTTCTGCTGGATTCCCTGGGTATGTACGATGAAGCTATCCTTGCCTATGATATGGCCCTTCAGATTCAGAACCAGCGCAGGCTCTCACTTTCAAATCCGGTTGATACGCCGGATATTTTTGCTTCAAGCATCGATGTGATGGCTTCCTATGATGAGCAACCTGTTTTCACATCCGATACTGCCGGGATATGGTATAATAAAGGACTGGCCTATGACCGGCTTGGCAGACACACGGAGGCTGTCGATGCCTATGACAGGGTGCTGGGTCAGGAAAAGGGCTTTGCTATCGTGTGGTATAAGAAGGCTGTTGCACTGGACAATTTGCAACAGTACGATAAAGCCATTGATTGCTATGCTCAGGCTCTCAAAATAGATTCATCCTATCCCCGGGTATGGTATGAGATGGGTCAGGATTATGACCGGCTTGGAAAAAGCAGTATGGCGCTGAAATCTTATTCAAGTGCTCTCAGTCTGGATCCGCATCTTGCAGCTGCCTGGTATGCCGGTGCTGCAGATCTCTCCCGGCTTGGAAAACACAGCGATGCAATAGGATATTATGACAGAGTTCTTGAACTTGAGCCCGGCTTCGTAGATGCATGGTTCAATAAAGGCAATTCCCTGGACAGCCTGGGAAGATCGGCCGAAGCTATCGTTTGCTATGAAAAGGTGCTTGAGTTGCAGCCCTCGCATCCTGGTGCAACAGAGAAGATGAATGCCGGACTTCAGAAGCAGAACGGCACTTCCAGCATTCTTCTGAGATCCATGACCATTGCGAACAACAACAACAAATTGTCAGGGAACACAGCTAACGATATGCTGTTGCCCAATGCCTTTGTTCTGTACAACAGCTTTTCACCTGCACCCGCGTATAGCACAAGGAAAGCTGCTGGTACCTATGAAACACTTGGCATGCCTGTAAGCCTTGATCAGTTATGGGCAGGCAAAGGCGATGCTCTCAATGGTATGAACATGCCTGAAGATGCCATGACCTGTTATGATAAGGCGCTGCTGTTGAACAGTGATTCAACCGCCGCATGGTCTGGTAGAGGCTACTCTCTGGATCTGTTAGGCATGCACGAGGAAGCACTTGTATCCCATGAAAAGGCTCTTTCATTACAGCCTAATGACCCTGATGCCCTTCTTAAGGCAGGGATATCACATTATAACAATAAGGATGAATGGGCAGCACTGGAATACTTCTATAGGGTGCTGCAACAGGAACCTGGCAACCAGAAAGCTCTATACTATAAGGCGTCTGTATGTGAAAGCCTTTCACTGTATGCTTACGCCATAGAGTCTTATGATGCTATGCTGGCAGAAGACCCTCAGAACACCGAAATCTGGTATATGCGGGGATTGGCGCAATATAAGGCTTACATGTATGATGACTCACTGGAATCTTTTGATAAGGTTCTGGAGCATGATAATTCAAATGTGACCGTGCTTATGTACCAGAGCATGTCCTCGGCGCAGATGGGTAATTACGGCAAAGCTATCGGCTACAATGAGCGCATACTGGAGATACATCCGGATGACACTGAGGTACTTTTCATAATGGGAACAACCTACGAGAAAGCCGGCCAGTACCCAATGGCTATTGAGGTATACGACCGGATACTTGAACTTGAGCCCGAGAATACCAAAGCATGGAACCAGAAGGGATTTGCCTATTATCTCATGGGCGATCCGGCAACTGCAGCGGATATGTTTGACAAGTCAATATCTATTGACTCTGGAAATCCCTCTGCCTGGTATCACAGGGGTATGCTCGCCTATATGCTCAGTAGTCCCAAAGGTGCTGTCTATTATTACGATAAGGCACTCGAGCTGGATCCCGACTGTGTCACTGCATGGTATAACAGGGGCTTTGTCCAGAATGTCCGGGGAGATACAGAAGGTGCAATTGTGAGTTATGACAGAGTACTGGAATTGGATCCCACTTCCGTTTCAGCTATGTACAATAAGGAATTTGCCCTGTATCGTCTGGGTAAGTCCTCGGAAGCCGCCCGGCTACACGAGATGATAGGGCTCATAGATCCTGAATTCGTTACCTCTTTGCAGGACAGGGGCACAGCTTTCTTCCTGCCGACAGCCTATAGTGACACACTTGACTATGAGCTGCCGGTAAGATGGTACAATGGCACTACCGAGTATATCCGGGTGAGTGAGAAGTAAGTTGCAGGGGTGGATATCACAAACTTTATTGTGCATATCCTCCCTTTCATCATCCATGCTAAAATCCCTTATTTTTGATATGGATGGTGTGCTGCTGGACTCTATGCAGTCCCATGCAGATGCATGGATACAGGTTTCCCGTGAATGGGGTGTTCATGTCAGCAGGGATGATATCTATGAGATAGAAGGGGCCAATCATATACTGGGTCTTCAGTGGCTTTTCCAGAAGGCTGGAAGGGATCTGGATCCCAGACATTACGATCCTATACTCGCCAGGAAAGTGGAGATATTTTCCAGCATAGCCCGGGTGAGGCCTTTTGAGGGAATCTATGATTGCCTTGAGAAACTCGGTCGACTGTTCGATCTTGCCGTTGTGACAGGCTCCGAGAGAGTAACAGTCATGCGATTACTGGATGAGTTCTTCCCGGACATATTCAATGTGGTCGTGTGCGGGGATGACGTGCAGCGAGGAAAACCCTTTCCTGACCCATACCTGAAAGCTGTGGAAATGCTTGGTATCCTGAAGGAAGAATGCATAGTCATCGAGAATGCTCCTATGGGCGTTGAGGCTGCAAAAAGTGCCGGGCTTTTTTGCGTGGGCGTTCCCACTTACGTTGCTGCCGATAAGTTATCAAAGGCAGATGTTGTACTGGATAACCATTCATTTCTCTCCGGCTACCTGTTGCGGATGATTCCGGATCATCCTTCGGAAGGTTTTAAAGCGTAATTTTCCAATATATATGTATGGATAATACGATTGATAGTACAGATCCAAGAGAGCGGCTTCTGGAAGACCTGAGAGGTCTTAAACAGGATTTCAGCAAGGATCCCACTATGGACAACCTGTTCCAGATAGCCGTTATATATGACGCACTTGGGCAGACCGAACGCGGCATAGGTTTTGCAGAGGCTTTCCTCATGCAGATAGAAGATGAAATGGAAAGGCTCGTGATGAACACAATGGTCCTGAGCATGGTGGATAGGGATGATGAGGCAGTTAAACTCCTGGGCGAAGCAGAGGAAAAGTTCCCGGAGGACATCCGGCTGAAAAGATACAAGGGCATGCTGCTTAACAAGCAAAGGAAGTTCCAAGAAGCTGTTGATGCATTTAAGGTCTTGCTGGAAAAAGATTCCGGCGACCTTGAGGCGGTATCCGGAAAGATCATCGCTCTCCTTGGGTTAAAAAAGCATGATCAGGCCATGAAAGCATATCAGGCTTCTATCAGTATAACTCCACGGGAAGCCCCGCAATGGCATTTCAAGGGCATGCTTGACGGCCTGATGGGTGAGCATCTTTCAAGGATGCAGCAGAACGGTCTGAATGAAGATCACAATAAGAAACTTTCAGAAAGCTTCATGCGCATCAGTAGCCTGATCGATAATTTCGGTCCGGATGTACGTAACTTTTACAGGATGGGACAAGTGGCAGGGAAGGAGGCTTACCATCTGACAATGGATGATGCGGAGGAAAAATAAGCTCCATTTAACAGAGAAAATTTTCTTCTCTATCTCTTTTTCATTCCCTCTTCTTCAGTTCATGTTTTTGGACATGCGCGTATCATTGTTTATGTATATTTTCCTATTATATGTCCTGTATGTATTAATAACTCCTTACTATTTGCCCTACTCCGGTAAAATATGCTCCGAGAAGGGATAGTTTTATAACTTATTTTTGTCCACTTTGAGTTAATGAATAAGTATACTGTCAGATGCTTGCACTGTGGAGAGGCCCATGAACCATATTCACTGAGTTGCAGGAATGGTGACGATGCTCTCCTGCGTGCCGAGTATTCAGCCAGGCTGCTTCATCCTGCGGACATGCCTGGTATATGGCGGTATAAGGAATGGTTGCCTGTACAGGGCATCATCGAAGAAGGTTCGGGAAAGACTGTCACTTATAAAAGTGAGAAGTTTGCTTCAAAGCTGGGGCTTAAGGACCTGTGGATAGCCTTCAATGGTTACTGGCCTCAAAGAGATGCCAGGATGATGACCTGCACATTCAAGGACCTGGAATCATTCCCTACCATGCAGCGCCTGAGGGAGCAGGACGAGGCAAGGATAATGGTGGTTGCATCTGCAGGCAACACCGCAAGAGCCTTTTCCCACGTGTGCAGCATCACCGGACAGCCGTTGCTCCTGGTTGTACCGCAGGCGAGCTCACACAGGTTATGGACGACCCATGAAGACACCTCCGCGGTCTTCCTGGCCACAGTAGAAGGTGATTACTTTGATGCTATTTCTCTTGCAGGCAAGATTGCCTCAAGAGAAGGGTTTGTGAATGAAGGCGGGGCCAGGAACGTCGCCAGGAGGGACGGCATGGGGACTGTTATGCTTGATGCCGTCCTCACGGCAGGTTCACTTCCGGATCATTATTTCCAGGCGGTGGGAAGCGGCACAGGCGGAATATCTGCCTGGGAGGCATCCATGCGGCTGATAGGGGATGGCAGGTTTGGCTCAAAGCTCCCACGCCTTCATCTGGCACAGAGCCTTCCCTGTGCTCCGCTGTACTCTCTTAAGTATGCAACTGATGCTGTTGAACCAGCATGTCCCGGAGGGATGTATGATGACGTGCTGTTTAACCGCAAACCTCCATATGCAATAAAAGGAGGCGTCAGGGACGCGCTCGAAGCTACAGGCGGCACTGTATATGCAATAAGGAATGAGGAAGCTGCTGAATCACAGTCCGTATTTGAAAAAGAAGAAGGAATAGACATAAATCCTGCTGCTGCGGTGGCTGTTGCAGCACTAGTGAAAGCAGAACGGGAAGGCAGTGTCCAGCCCGACGACCGGATAGTCCTGAACATAACCGGCGGAGGTCAGAAGAGACTGATGCAGGATTATCCTGTAAAGATAATTGAGCCATCTGTAAGGGTGTCTGCAAAGGATCCCCAAGCAGAGGATATGATTGTAACTATGGTACAAAGTGTGTTTGGTGTATAGATATGAACGAAGAACTGACTCTAACAATACTTGGCGGTGTCGATAAGGACGGGGTCCCAGAACCTGTGAAATTCCTGGAAGTAAGCAAAGGCGAGATCATAGGAATTGTGGGGCCGACCGGCTCCGGCAAGAGCACCCTCATAGATGATATAGAACAGCTTGCACAGGGAGACACGCCTACTGGCAGGTCCATACTTATCAACGGTAAAAGGCCGGATGCTGTTATCCGTGTAGATCCGCGGAAAAAACTTGTAGCACAGTTGTCCCAGAAGATGCATTTCCTGGCAGACATGACAGTTGTGGATTTCCTGCACATGCATGCGCGCAGCAGGGGTAAGGGGCCTGAGCTCGTGGACAGGGTTATCGAACTTGCCAACACCCTGACAGGAGAGCCGATATCCCCCGACCATTACCTGACAGTCCTCAGCGGAGGCCAGTCACGGTCCCTGATGACAGCAGACATTGCGGTCATAAGTGATTCCCCGGTAGTCCTGATAGACGAGATCGAGAATGCAGGTATTAAAAAGCAGGAGGCTCTAAAGTTGCTTTCAGGCGAGGGTAAGATCGTTGTTGTAGTCACTCATGACCCGGTCCTGGCACTGATGGCATCCCGCAGGATAGTTATCCGCAACGGTGCAATGATGGACATCATCACCACCAGCAGGGAGGAGCAGGATGTGTGTGGCAGGATCACTCAGGTGGACAACTGGCTCATGTCCCTGAGGGATACCATTCGCAGGGGAGAGATCGTAGAGGAGCTGGCATGAAGCTGGTGGTACTTGCGGGTACCCCTGGTTCAGGTAAAACATCTGTGCTGCTCCATACCATCAGGTCGCTTATTAAAAGCGGAAAGAAACCGGCTGTCGTTAAGGTTGATTGCCTGTGGACAGATGACGATCAGCGCTTCAGCAAGCTTGGCATCCCGGTACATGTGGGTCTTGCAAAGGATATGTGTCCTGATCATTTCACTATCTATAACACCGATGCAATGCTGGATTGGGGGACATCAAATGGGGCTGACATAGTTTTGAACGAGACTGCAGGACTGTGCCTTCGATGTGCTCCATACCCGGACGAATGCCTTGCCATCTGCGTGATCGATGTGACAACCGGACCTAACACGCCCCTGAAAGTAGGCCCCCTGCTCACAACTGCGGATATAGTCGTTATGACAAAAGGCGACCTGGTTTCCCAGGCCGAGAGGGAGGTATTCAGGGAGAGGGTGCTTGATGTCAATCCCGGATGTATCATAGTTGAGGCTAACGGCCTTACCGGAAAAGGGGCTTTCGAACTTGCTGAAATGGTCACCGGAGGCCCGGATGTGTGTGAGAACATGGTGTTGCGATACAATCCGCCGCTTGCCATATGCTCCCTGTGTACAGGAGAGACCCGTGTGGCGCGCAAGCATCACATGGGTGTGCTTAGGCAGCTTGACGGTTTCATGGAGTACAGGGGTGAGTGAACATTGACCGATATCCTGTCACTCCTGCCTGGGTACAACTGCGGAAGCTGCGGCTTCAGGCAGTGCAGGGATTTTGCTGCACAGCTGAAAAGTTCGGAGGATCTCCATCGCTGTCCTTTCCTCGAGAGGGACACGTTCAGGGAGAATCTCGATAAACTGACAGCTCTTGTAGGTACCGGCACACCTCCGGAAGAAAAGATAATAGGCATTATCGACGGGCTTGAAGCGGATTTCATGCTGGCTCCTCTCAGGGACGAATGCTCCTGCAGGGAGTTCATCCATCCTTTCGATGGCTCAGTTGAGATACAGGTCGGTGATTTCATCAGATACAGGCCACTTGCCTGTCCTGTCACTCATTTTGCAAAAGTGATCGATATAGATCCCGGCATATACACTATACACCTTGTGGGTCCCCTGCATCGCTTGGGCAGGGAGGACTTTAAGTTCAAGGATCTTGGCCTTTGCATGATACTTGCCTTTGAGGGCAGGATTTCCAGAGGGCAGCTTCCAAAGGTGGGCCAGACAGTCAAATTCATCCCGGAATACTGTATGATGCAGAAAGTCCACTCCGGGATGGTCGTGGGTGTAGAGGGTAAGGATATACGTATAGAGGGTATAGACCTGAAGGTATGGTGAAACCTTTGCCGGCGGGTGTAACCTCTTCGGAGGCCGTATACCAGGGTATGAAGAGAGCAGGCATTGACTTTGTAGTCAGTGTGCCCTGCCTTAACCTGAAGGAAGTTATCCCAATGGTGGACAGGGACCCTGATATCATCCACGTGCCTGTGACCAGGGAGGAAGAGGGTGTCGGAGTATGTGCAGGCGCCTACATGGGAGGCAGAAGGCCTGCGATGCTGATGCAAAACTCGGGGCTTGGGAATTCTGTCAATGCGCTTGCCTCTTTGAACCAATTGTATGGCATTCCTCTTGTAATGATAATGAGCCACCGCGGGGTTGAAGGCGAGCCTATATGTGCCCAGGTGCCCATGGGGGAGCTGACTACGCAGTTGCTGGAAATACTTAAAATCCCTTATTTTTTTCCGGATTCAAAGGCCGATGCAATAGAGAAGATACAGGTGGCCTGGAAAACTGCACTTGAGGGAAGAAGACCTTCTGCAGTGCTTTTGCCAATCCCTTTCTGGAGGTAATATAAGTATGCAACGTATCGACGCTATCAGGGACATAGCCCAAAAAGCAGGGCAAGATGATGCTCTCCTTGTATGTAATATCGGTATACCCTGCAAGGAACTCTACAGCGTATGCGACACTCCTGGCAATTTCTACATGCTCGGCTCCATGGGCCTGGCCTCGTCCATTGGTCTTGGCCTTGCGCTTTCCCTTCCCAGAAGGAAGATCATAGCCATTGATGGCGACGGCTCTGTACTCATGAATCTGGGGAGCCTGGCAACCATAGCTACACAGGCCATGGAAAATTATCTTCTTGTCATAATTGATAACGGCTCTTACGGTTCCACAGGCGATCAGCCTACAGCAACATCAAAAGGAGCTGATCTGGCAGAGATTGCAAAGGGAGCCGGCAACAGCAGGGTCTGCCGGACCGACAACCATGAGGAACTGATACATATTCTGCAGGGTAATGATCACGATATTATTGTTGTGAAAGTGGATCCCGGGAATGCAGATGTTCCAAATATCAGCATGTGTCCGGGAGATATACTGCGCAGGTTCATGGCCGGATTGTATCAACCATCTGACTAATCCCAAAAGAGCCGTCAAATATCATTCTTTTGAGCTTTTCTTCAAGCTCCAACGCTCTTTTACGGTCAGACTGCCTCAGCACTATGGGAACCTCATGAATCCTGCCTTCCATCTCGAACCTGATGCTCCCAAGCTCTGCGTGGAATACATTCCCCGGACATTGGGTAGTACACAGGCCGCAGTTGAAACATTGTCTCATGTTCATGACCGGCCTGTCATTATTGTAATGTATCGCATCCATAGGGCAGCACTCTGCAGCCCTGCATTCTTCACACTGGATACATGATGAAGGCCTGAACTCCACGGAGATGTCGGTGCCCCTCCAGCCGTCTGCATAACTGGTACTGCCAATCGTCACGCGCCTGTCCACGTCCATTACGGGCATCGGTACATCCGGATCTGTCACAATGATGGCATCAAGCACTGACTGGCTGACAACGGGAATAGGTATCGCCCATGAGACTATGCACTCGGGCCCGGCAGAAGTGGAGAACCCTCCCATGAGGAAGGGGTCCATATCGTGCATATCTGCAAATCCAGTGAGGTTTGGCCTTGCCGGACTGCTGCGTGTTCCTTCTCCGATGACAAAACCCTGTGCACCGTTCATGAGCATCCGTGTGCCTATTCCGATTGTCTCAAGCTGCGGGTCATTCTTCAGAGGATTGATCTGGCCGCATCCTGAGAATGTCGCAGTCTTCATATCAGGCTCGAACTCCGTGGCATGGAATATCGTGCCTACAGGCTCACCGGAACAATTAACAAACGCTGCGTAGTTCTTGAACGTGTGCCTGGTGGCAAACAGTTTTGCGTGGGGCATCCTGTCCAGTGTGACCTGTGTATGGAAAGTCTCGTTCCCGTCAGTGGTGACTGCAACATCTATTGACTTCTTCTCTGCCATCTCCCGGAAAAGGTGGCCTGCGCCGTATCCGGGAATTGTGTGTGAATGTGCTGTTCCGAAAACTACCAGGTCGAGCATCCCAAGGCTTTCGTTCGGACATGGTCCTACATGTGCGGTTATTCCGTTAAGGAAAACCTTTGAAGCTCTCTTGAAAGGAAAAGGAGATTCTACCGGGAAGGAAAGCACGGCATAGGTCCCGCTCATTACCGCCCGTGTGGCGGTGGTCACCACATCAACATCCCTGATCGTGATGTTCTCCCCTTTCTCCACAAGTTCGCAGATCTCCTGCGAGGTCATCACTACTGCATCGTTACTGCTGATCTTCTTTTTGATATCTTCAATTGAACGCTCCACGATAGTACCCCTGTATCCACTCACCTGATATTCTAAAAGAAGATAGGAACTGATATTTAATTTATGTTTTGCTATCAGTCCAGGCCAAGGATACTTGCCAGCTCAAGCCCTTCGCTTCCGATCTCGGAAAGCCTGTCGAAGGCCTCTTGCCTGGTTATGTATTTCTCGGTACGGGTGCCATCGGAGGCTTCTACCTTGATGGTTATCTCGTTCTTGACATAACCGCGTTCGAAGGATTCCCTGACGATTTCCCCGTACTGCTGAGCTATCAGCTTGAGGCAGTCGAACACTTCATTAGTGCGAACGGCATCCCTCCCGTCAAGCATTATTCGGGTGAGGGTCTGCGAGCGTATGAACAATTCGACATACTTGCGCAGTTCGCTCATAAGGTCCTCGATGCTTTCCAGCTTGACTGACTTTATGAGGGTCTCATCGGCTGTTATGTCGGTTTCACCGAAATTGATCTGGCAGTTGCCATCATTGCAGCTGATTCTGAACTGCTGGTCTCTCTTCCTTGTTTCGAAGGTGGCATCGATATGGTCAACTCCGTCATAGTTCACAGAAGTAATAAGATACTCGGAAACATCGATCATCTTGACCTTGTTCTCCTTATGGATCAGGCCGGATTTTGTCCATGTAGGCAGGAACAGGTCTCCGTATGCTTCCTTGATGGTAAGTGTCTCATGGGCATAGGTGAGTTCGGATGTATATTCCATGCCTGAAAATACTGCCATCATTGTGCCGGTGAGGGCACCTTCCCTCATGGAAATATGATATTGGTTCGTTGTCCCATATATGCCGGATCTGAAAAGAGGGTTCAGAGTGGCAAGGATCTCTTTCTCCAGTTTATATAGCCCGCTTTCTGAATCATTCCTGATCAGGTCCAATTTCTGGTTCAGGCTCTTCAGTCCCTTTGTGGAACTTGCAATGCAGGCATCCATTACAG
The DNA here is from genome assembly GCA_000306725.1 of Methanolobus psychrophilus R15. Lineage (GTDB taxonomy): Archaea > Halobacteriota > Methanosarcinia > Methanosarcinales > Methanosarcinaceae > Methanolobus > Methanolobus psychrophilus. Next base: position 2,083,012 of record CP003083.1, read on the forward strand.
AGTTACGGCATTCCAGTATTTCCTTGTCCCTTGCATCCCTGGAAAGCTGATCTACATAAGCCTGGACATCCTTACTGAATTTGTCCAGTTCCTGTATCCTTGATTCGAGGGAAGATATCTCCTCGGATTCATCCTCGCTAAGCTCAATGGCAGAATTTTCCAGAGGAATGACTTTCTTGGCAGTTCCTATGAAGTCATTCAGGTCCTGAATAAAATCCCTTTGCAATGGTAATGCAGTTGAATCCTGGAATGTGTATTTCATCCAAATCCCTTTTTGAAATATACTTCTAATATTATTATGTCCTCATTTCGATTATATATATTTCGATTTGAGAGTTTGTCTTTCCCGTGAGATCATATTACGGATCTTACGCTTTCCAATATCATGTTCATATAGCGTGCAGCACCGTTCTTCAGGTCCATGGGGTGAAGCTGGCCGCTTGCATATACTTCCTGAAGCCCTCCGTAACCTTTGCACTTGAGGTCCCCTCCGAACTTTTCAGGCCGTTCAAATACAATCTCTTCATAGCGCGGAGAGATGTGATACCTGAATAATTCCAGCACAGGGTTGTTCTCAATTTCCCCCGCAGGACAGAATGCTTTTTTCATTTTGGCATTGATCTCTGCCTCGGAATCATCGACAGAAATGAAATTGTCATTTGACGAGGACATCTTATTGCCGTCAAATCCGAGGATGATAGGGGTATGAATGCACAGCGGGGCATTATAGCCCAGTGCCGGAAGTCCCTCTCTTGCAAGCATGTGGATCTTGCGCTGGTCGATACCGCCCACAGCCACATCAACTCCCAGCATTGCGATATCTATCGCTTGCATGATAGGGTATACCATCTGGGACACCTTCGGGTCATCCATCTGCCGCCCTACCTCGTCCATGCTCCTCCTGGCCCGGTTAAGAGATGTGAGACGCGTGAGTTTTAGGACATTCAGCATGTAATCCGGCTTGAGCTGGTAATCTGACCCGTAGACGAAGTTCGTCTCTTCAGGGTCCAGTCCCAGGGCGATGAAACAGCGCTTGTTATAGTCCGCAGTCTCACGAACCTGTTCGAGCGTTCCTTTCTGGTTAAGATATGCGTGGACATCTGCCAGCAAGACGGTTATCTTAAAGCCTGCTTTCTGCAGGTCAAGGAGCTTGTTGACAGTCAGCACGTGGCCCATATGGATCTTGCCGCTAGGTTCGTACCCGACATAAGCAGTCGGATGCTCTTTTGTTTCCAGGAGTTTTGTCAGCTCCTCTTCTGTTACTATTTCCTGTACGTTCCTTTTTATAAGTTCAAGTCTGTCCATAGGTTCACCGTTGCAATCGTGTGCTGTATAATTGCCTATCTCCTTAAATGCTTTTTCTTATGCGGTCATTGTGATCTTTTAAACTAAGCAGTTCATCAATAAACTCCGTTCCATCTCCGGATTTGAAAAGTGGCAGGTCCCAGTCCTGCTTTATCCGGGTGCGTGTGGCCAGTGTTTCTTCTTGCAGGCAGGGGTTAAAACCCTCAACCTCATATCTTTCCCTGAACACCATGATCCCACGTCTCTGCCAGGCCGGAACAGCCGCTACATTTGTGCCGCGCTGGAAAAGCAGTTCATGCATCTGTCCTGACTTTTTACTTATCAGGAGTCCTGCAGCGCTTTTTTCGTCCATACCTTCACTAAGGAGTGAATAATAGGCATGGGAATTGATACAGTTGCGCCACGCTTCAGCCTGCCTCCACACAAGATATTCCTCAATAAGGCTTTCATGTACGGGTATGATCCTTGAATCAAAGGATAGAGGCTCGTCTGGCTTTAGAAGTAATGTGAGCGCACTGCTGATGAATGAAGCTATCACGGAATCAAGTTTCTCTATCCTGCCATCAAAAGCTAATTCATTGAAAAAGAAACTGATCTCGTCCGAAAAGGTGTAAGCAAACACCGGACTCAGGCCGCTATGCTTGAAGAAGAGCTCAACAGCATCTGCCATTGCAGATGCGAACTTCATGTCATATGGTCTTTCAAATCCCATGCGCGACAGCACATGCCTGAAGTTGCGGCCATCAACGCGCACAATGACAGGCGGTACACAGTAAAGATCTGAATAGATCTCTCGCCTTTTCATAGACCATTCATTCTTCAGGCTCTTGCTTGGCCGGTTTTCTGAACCTGTCCACAATGTTCCTGATAAGGACTATGTCGCCTGTTGTGACTACCCATCTGTAGGGTATTATGACACCTTTAGAAGTGACGTCGAATATGTCCTTGTTTATGGAGGAAACTGCTATTCCCCTTACCGTCCTTTCATCAACGTCCAACACAAGATCGGCAACCTTGCCTACATATGTGCCTGTATCGGTGTAAATGTTCAATCCGAAGAGTGAGGTTATGTCTGCACGCATGGTATCCCTTCTTACTTATATTTTACTTATATATCAATATTTGTATGTAAGTGCCGGTGCCGTATTTATTAATTTTGCTAATATCTAATACGGCCATCCTCATATTTATATTTTTAATATGCCACGGCGCACATCCTCTGCCGACTGCTTCAATGCATGCTCCTGGTCCACGGTAAGCTTAAGCTCTATTATTTCCTCAACGCCTCTTTTTCCTATCTTTACAGGAACTCCCAGGCAAATGTCCCTGAGGGCGTACTCGCCATCAAGATAGACGGACGCCGGCACGATCTTTTTTGTATCCTTGAGGACTGCTTCGGTCATGATCGCAACTGCCGCAGATGGCGCATAGAATGCACTGCCTGTCTTCAGGTGACCTACTATCTCCGCTCCCGCATTGACAGTTCTTTGCACCAGCCGGTCAATTGTTTCCTTTTCCATCAGTCCGGGAAGCGGTATTCCCGAGACGGTGGTATATTCGGGTAAAGGAACCATGGAATCCCCATGTCCTCCAAGGACCATTGCATTGACATCTCCCACGCTGCATCCGATCTCTTTTGCTATGAAGGTCGCAAACCTGCTGGAGTCCAGAAGCCCGCTCATCCCGAACACCCTTCCTCCTTCCTGCTGTGTACACTTTACAGCCGCATATGTTATCACATCAAGTGGGTTTGTAACTGTCATGATGATGGCACCGGGCGTATGCTCCTGAATATGGCTGCAAACTTCCCTGGTTATCTTTATGTTTGTTGCAAGCAGGTCATCCCTGTCCATTCCGGGTTTCCGGGCGATACCTGCAGTCACAATGACAATATCAGAACCGCTAATATCGCTGTAGTCATTAGTACCCGCAACATCCACATTGTATCCCATGACAGGCGCTGCCTGGGCGATATCCAGTGCTTTGCCCTGCGCCAGGCCTTCCACTACATCCAGCATCATGACATCCGCAATATCAAGCTCAGCAAGACGCTGCGCTGTCGTGGCTCCCACATTTCCGGCTCCAATTATTGAGACTTTCATAAATTATCCCTGCTTAATTATCAAGTCATACCTTAAGCCTTTATCCACGGCCGGGGTGCATTATATAAAGAATGATTGTATTTGTAAATTTCCCGGTGGAACGTTATGATTTATCATATATCAGACCTAACAGGTTAAGTGAAACAAATGCTCACCAGTACATACATCCATATTCCCCGGGTAGGGGCCACGGTGGAGAAAAAGATATGGTCAAGTGGCATCAGGACCTGGGATGAGTTCCTGGATAAAAAGAGCGACCTTCACATACCACGTTCCAAGATGGAGCTTATTATTCCTGGAATAGAGGAATCCCTTGAACGGCTGATGTCCCGTGACTGTGAGTTCTTTGCAAGGTCACTCCCCAGTGCGGAACACTGGCGGGCTTTCCCTGAGTTCGGGGATAAAGTCGCTTATGTGGACATTGAGACTACAGGTCTTTCACCCTGTCATTCGCACATAACAGTCATCGGTATATATGATGGAAAAGGGGCAAAGACATTCGTCCGGGGCATAGATATGGACGACATAGTGGAGGAGTTTGAGAAATACGATTTCCTTGTCACCTTCAACGGCGCAAGGTTCGATCTTCCATTTATCAAGCGCGAATTCCCTCAGGTTGACCTGAATAAGCTTCATGCAGACCTGATGTATCCCCTGAGACGCATATCCCTTACAGGCGGCCTTAAAAAGATCGAAGTGGAACTTGGCATAACCAGGAGTGAGGATGTTGCAGGAATCTCCGGGTTTGACGCAGTTCGCCTGTGGCATCAATACGAAAGAGGTGATGAGGAGGCACTTGAACTACTCCTTGAGTATAACAGAGCCGATATAGTCAACCTCGAAACGATAATGCAGATGACCCTTCCAAGATTTATCGATAACAAGTTTTCAGACTCCAGATGATATGGTTCCTGATCTAAGCAAGATACCTGATTCTCCCGGTGTATATCTCATGAAAGATGTATCCGGGGATATCATCTATGTCGGAAAGGCGATATCCCTTTCCAGAAGAGTACGTTCTTATTTCCAATCCTCCGCCGGTCATACACCCAAGACAAAGGTGCTTGTCAGGCATATAGAGGACATCGAGTTCATACTGACAGCCACTGAAATAGATGCTCTTGTACTTGAGGCCAACCTTATCAAAAAGTACAAGCCTCGCTACAATGTGCGGCTGAAAGATGACAAACGTTATCCTTATGTCAAGGTCACTGTAAATGAAAGATTCCCGCGCATATTCCTTACACGCAGAAGGCTGATGGATAATGCTCTCTATTTCGGCCCTTACACTAATTCCAGGGCTATTCGCAGTACCCTGGAACTCATATCGAGAATATTCCAGTTGCGCAAGTGCAAAAAACCCGTCGTGGCAGGAAGGACAAGACCCTGCCTCAACTACCACATAAAGTTATGTACTGCTCCATGCAGGGGTGCAATGGAAGAGAGCGAATACCGAGCTCGGATTATGGAAGCTGTGCGCTTTTTGAAAGGTGATACCTCAGGCCTGCTGAGACAACTGGAAGAGAGAATGCATCTGCTTGCACAGCAGCAGGATTATGAGTCCGCTGCAGAGGTGCGTGACCAGATAGAAGGAGTGAGATGCCTCAGCCAGCAACAGATAGCAACTTCGGGCACAGACGACAGGGATGTCATTGCGGCAGTATCTGACGAGACCGTGGTGTTCCTCCAGATATTTTTCATAAGGCACGGAAGTATGGTAGGGAAGGCCGATTTCTCTCTTGTCGGGGCTGAAGGCTCCAAAGAGGTACCTGAAGCCCTTGCCACATTTATCAAACAGTATTATCAGGACTCTCCCATCCCTCCTGAGATACTTGTGCAATATGAGGTGCCTGAGAAAGAACTCATCATGACCTGGCTTAGCGGCAGATCCGGCAGGGAAGTCAAATTGCATGTACCCCAAAAAGGTGATAAGAAGAAGATGCTTGAAATGGCTGTCCGTAATGCGGAAATGGCTATGAGGGTGGCTGAGCTGAGACCCAGTCCGTCTGTTGCGGCACAGGCTGCGCTTAAAGAGCTTCAGGAAGTGTTGTCGCTTGAGAAACTGCCTCAGCATATAGAGGGCTTTGACATATCTAATATTTCAGGTACCAATGCAGTGGGATCGATGGTGGTATTTGAGAACGGCCTGCCTTCAAACAGCAAATACCGCCAGCATAATATCAGGACAGTGAAGGGAATAGATGACTTTGCAATGATGGCCGAGGTGGTTTTCCGGAGGTACACACGTCTGATAAAGGAAAATGCACCTCTGCCGGACCTTGTTCTTATAGACGGGGGTCCGGGTCAGGTAAGTGCGGCAAAGTCTTCCCTGGATTCCCTCGGGCTTGATATTCCTCTTATAGGACTTGCAAAACGCTTTGAGCATATCATAACTCCCAGGAAAGGTCCTGAGGAAGTGATCATCCTTCCCAAGACCTCTTCCGCGCTCAAGCTTTTGATGCATATCAGGGATGAAGCCCATCGTTTTGCCGTCACATCCCATCGCCGCAGGAGATCCGCGACACTGACCCATTCCGAGATCGATGCGATACCTGGAATCGGTCCCGGTAAAAAGAAACTATTACTCGAACATTTTGGTTCGGTGGATAACATAAGGTCTGCATCCGTCCAGGCCCTGACAGAGGTCAAAGGGATAAACAAGAAGATTGCAGAGTCTATCCATGAATATCTTAAGACCCAAAATTAAAATATCTTGGGTTCCTACCTTCTTATAGGAAGTTTGAAAGTTAATCTGAGTTAGTGTTTTAAGGGTGAATTGAAAATGGGAAATAAACTTGATTTTTATGGCAACATCAGAACTCCTGATGTCAGGATGCTTTACGATATGTCCGAGGTTCTCTTTGACAGGGAATGGCTCAGGTCTGCTGAAAATATGGAATTGTACTACATGTACAGGAACCTGTACAGGAACAACTCCGAGCATGAGCTCATCAGCAGGCACAACCTAAGATATGACATCACGATAATACCTCCCAAGATGCTGGGCAGGGAATATATCAAGACCGCCGGTCATTATCACCCCCATGTTCCGGGAACTGAGATTTCATACACTGAAGTTTACCAGGTGCTTGAGGGTGAAGCTACTTACCTGCTTCAGAAGCAGGAAGGCGACATGATAACTGATGTAATGGTCTACAACGCAAAGAAGGGAGATTGTGTGCTCATTCCTCCGGGATACGGGCACATAACCATCAACGCTACCGGTGAGACTCTGAAGATGGCAAACTGGGTTTACAATGATTTTTCCTCCATATACGGGACTATCAAGGAACTTTCAGGAGGGGCCTACTACCTGCTTGTGGAAGGATTCGTCAGGAATACCCGCTATCAGGATGTTCCGCCCATTCGGTTCATGGATGTCATGGATTATCCGGAACTGGGACTTTTTGCAGGAAAGGATATGTACGAACTTGTCAATGATGTATCCCAGCTGGCATTCCTAGGAGAACCGCAGGATTACTCGTCCGTATTTGAGAAAGCTATCACAGGAAAGTAACTTTTCTGTGCGAACATATAAATGGTCCGAGTTATTAGAACGGTTAGAGGTGTATCGTTGCAAAAAAATAGTCGTATACAGTTTACTTCTGCCAAGATAGAGGACCTGATGTTCAGGACTACATTTGACCCCAGGACCCGTGAAGGGGACGTGATAGTTAATCTTTCCCTTATCAGCAGCAAAGATTACGATGACGTCATCAAGATATTCAGCATGGCAATGAACAGTGGCCTCACGGTGAGTCCAATGATAAAAGTCCTCCATGAAGGGGATATGATCGGAAGCATGACTATCGGGAAAGATGAGGTCGGTTTTGCAACGGTATGCAGTATAACTATCGATGGCATTCTCCTTAAAGCAGGTGTAATGATAAAGCCTAAGTTCGGCGGCCTTGTGGAGATCCGGGAAGGTCTGCCTGTCAGGTTCACCAATGTGCTCACATATCAAAGCACTACAATAGACCCACTGGAAGTTTTGATGTCACAGGAACTCACATCTGTTATGGAAATGCTCAGAACAGGAACGGGCAAGATCCTTGCCAACTTAAGGGAAGCTCCCATGATCGCACGGGATGTCATAGACAGCACGCTTTCCGATATGGTCGAGGCAGGAATAACCGGTATCCTCGAAGTGGGTGAACCCAATACCAGGATACTGGACGTGCCTGTAGAAAGAGACCATCTGGGTATTGTGGTAATAGGAGGTACGAACCCCATGGCTATTGTTCAGGAGCATGGCATTTCTATCAGGACCAATGCAATGTCCACTCTGATGAGCTTCAGTGAGATGAAACATATCAGGGAACTGTAAGCATCCAATCGATGCAAATAAATTCCCAATTAGTTTGGAATATCAGGCACGGCCTATTATCTGCCTGGCTATGAGCGCATTCAGTCTCTCAATGAATTCTTCTTTTTTACCAAAAGGTACTGTTGCGCCCGCAGCAATATCGTGCCCTCCCCCGGCGCCTCCTATCTCCTGGCACACCTGGCTGATGGCTTCTGAAAGGTTGAGCCCTTTGTTCACAAGTTCCTGTGTGCCTCTTGCAGATACCTTATGTCCGTCCTCCTTATCGGCAAATGCTACGATGGGGAGATGCCGGTTGTTGGATGCGTGGCTCATACCCGCAACTATCCCGACAATAGTTTCCGGTATGGAGCTACCTGCATCGAAGTATTGGAGGTTCGATAACTGAGTCACTCCTTTTTCCCTGACAAAGTTAAGACCGTCCACAAGGTTCTTGCGGTGCTCTCCCAGGAGTTTCTTCGAATCCTCATACGCCTCTCCCCTGTCCCCCATGCAGACAGCCATTCCGATATCTGCTTTCATGTATCGTCCAGTGGCATTAAGCAGAGTGGCATATTCGCTGGCGTCTCTCATTTCGGTTCCTTCACTTTCCTGCAGGAGTATGTAACACTCGCTGACCAGGCGGTTGACACTGTATGATGAAAGGCCGTTCTGCACCGAATATTGAAGGAGGGAAGAAGTCACCTTTATTTTTTCTTCCTCTGTAAGGTCTATCCACCTGCGCCATCTCTCATCTTCCGCACAGCGGAATCCTATCTTCCGGAGAAAATTTATGCAAGCATCCTCATTGCCTGTAAGTCCCGGCAGGTAAGGATCTGAAGAGTACTGCAGCATTTTGTAGACAGGCCTTGTCTGCTTGCCGAACAGGGATATATCTGTCTTTGCTGTTATGATGTCCGGATTATTGTCAAGTATCTCCCGGTTGAGACTTACGAGTTTGCCATATTTACGGTATTGCATATCTCCAATACATCCTACGATGGCAAGGTCTGCAAGATCCCTGTTACTTCCCAGCTGCTGCGCAAGCAGGAATGCAGTCCCTGAGCCGCTGATCTCAAAGGAACCATTAGCCCCGAAAAGATGGGGGTTGAGGTGCATTTCCAGATCTCCCTGCGGACGGTGATGGTCAGCAACTACTGCATGCAGTCCGTAATTGTTAATATGTTCTATCTGCCCGCTGCCAAGGTCTGTAAATATCACAAGTTCGGGGTTATCGTTTGCAAGCTCCCTGACGATATTCTCATCAAGCTGCTTCACAAAAAGCATCTCATACTCGATACCAGCTCTTTCCATTGACCTGGCAATGATGGCCGCAGAACTTATCCCATCGGCATCGATATGCGACACCAATTGCACTTCTTTGTGTTTCTTTATCTCCTCTGCGCACCTTCTGGCACGCTGAGCCATTTGTATCATGGTGTCAGACATCTTTCCTCATCATATTGCCTTTGAATTCTTCTTCCAGCCATCTGGATCGATTACGTATTTGTTTCCTGTTCTCTCCATCCTGCAGAACTCCTGGATCTCTCCGATGGTGAATTTGGTCATCTCATCCTGATGGAACCTGGCATCAAGCACATCCCAGGGAACGATATAAGCTTCCCTTGAGTGTCCGACACCCATTTTCAGTTCCACGGCAAGAAACCCTGTTCTTCCGGAGCGTTTCAGGAAATCCGATATCCTGTCTATCTGGTGCGAACCGTTCTTGTCTGTAGTGAAGTGCTGGGTGAAATACAGCGCTTTCGCCCCTTTATCGACAGAGATACTCTTGCACTCTATGCCCAGATAGTAGTCCGGATTGAGTGAATCTACAAGCACATCCAGGAACTGCGCAGTGAACCTGTGCTGCTTCAGGCGGTGAGCGATGCCTTTTATGTTCTTTTCTTCAAAATATTTATTGAACGACTGGACAAGTACTCTTTCGAACTCTGTCATACAAAACCTGCTTTTTAGGATAAGATAATCCTTATAATTTAAAAATACTGTGTCCCTGCGTTAACTTGATGTACTTTATGCTTCAATTATCCGGGGATGAATAAGAGAAACATGGAAATACTATCCTCAGTAGGCTCTGTGATCCTGCTGGCAATACTTTTCATTCTGGTCCACCAGAACATCCCGCAGTCCCAGGAGTACGGTTTTGTTGCCGCGCTTGTTGCCTTTGTAGTCGTTGTTTCCCTGATAGGTCTTAAACTGACCAGGATGGAATGAAGCCGGGATATGCAATGGCAGTATTTACCGGCTATTTGGAATTCGATACTAAAGGAGACACTGATATTATAGATGTGACTTCCCGTGTTGCAGGGATTGTCGCCTCATCCGCTATTGCCGATGGTGCTGTTCTGGTATTTGCACCCGGCTCCACTGCTGCAATAACCACACTTGAATATGAGCCGGGTCTTGTTTCCGATCTTCGGGAAGTCCTGGACCGCCTTGTTCCTGCGGATATGCACTACCAACATCATGAAAAGTGGCACGACGGTAACGGCCATTCTCATATACGGGCTTCACTGCTTGGGCAGAGCAGGTCCTTTCCTGTGATCAACGGGAACATATTGCTTGGCACATGGCAGCAGATTATTTTCATCGACCTTGACAACCGCCCACGCTCAAGAAAGGTGGTAGTTCAGGTGTGCGGGGAAAGGGCATAGCTACCGGACAATAACAGTCAGGAATAAAGCAGAAACCCTGATTCCGGGAATCAGGATCTCTTTTGTGGATATTTCATTTCAGTTATTCTGCTTGACAAGGAATTTAACAAAATCCGGGCTAAGCCTTGTTTCCCTTACCATCTTGTCCTCGATCTCATCGTCTGAGAGCCCGTCTGCCCTGTACTGGTCAATGCGGTCGTAGACACTCTGTGAAACTTCGGAGTATTCATTGATATCTTTCCGGTGACCCCATACGTCGCCTTCAAGAAGGTCGATTCCCTGCATCTCAAGGTACATCCTGGCTGAGTTTGAAATGGTTCTCTTATAGGAACTAGGGATGTGAAGTGCCTTTACGTTGGGGCATTTCATGACAAGGGAGAATATGTCGGTGTTAGATGGCCTGAATGCAAGATGTACGATCTCTTCATTCTGTCCAAGCGTATTAATCTCATCTTTTGAACTTACAACTCTTATTTTCATGTTTTATCACCTTATTTTAATATGCGCATATTATTTTGCCAACAACAGTGCAGCATTTTACCCAGTAATAATTTAGTGTATATACAAAGTTTTATTTAAAGGTTACCAGACATATAAGATTATACTCATAGTATAAATTAGTTTAATCGTATACTATCTATTTTTATTTTGGCAGATGCTACTCTGCAAATGGGTGTCGATGGAATCCTTTTGAACTATTTTTATGGAAAATCCCTCAGAGGCTCAGTCATCCATATTTATCTTTTAATATTTTTTATAAATATATCTACACAGTTAATATTGTTTTTTATTACACTACTTTAAGTTTTATCTATTCAATATCAAATATAAGTAAAGTGTTACATACAACCATACTAATGTGTATTTAAATTTTCCCACTTACACGAAATAACCTGTCCCATACTTCCCAGTCACATATCTCATGTAAATCTATTTATAAATAAAATGACATTCCCTCTTTGTCATGCCACCACATACAGCGAGCCCTCGGATTAAAATGAATATTCGATTCAGCTATCTGCTCTTTGGTGTGATACTTACTTATTTCTCGAGTTATCTGCCTGATCTGTCAGGGGTAGTGGGGATAGAAGGAACAAGAATAAGCTCCCTGGTTGCATTTGGATCGTTGAATGGCATGCTTTTCGGTCCCTTCTGGGGTGCTATTGTTTCAGGTACAGGCATGTTTCTTCATGAGCTCAACACTCCCGGTTATATCAGCAAGAACGCATTCAGCATGCTCTCTCTATTCTTCATAATGCTGTGCTCAGTGGTTTCCGGCCTGATAGTCCAAAGACAGCACCGTATGGCTACACTTATCTATGGTTTCCTTTTGTTTTTGTGGTACTCTATGAATGTCGGCAGGGAAGCTTATTACTATCCCTGGTTCCATATAATCGCGCTAATAGCTTTTCTGGTAGTCGGTAAATATGTTGTAGAGTCTATCCACTCAAAAACTTTTATTTTTATATATTTGTTCTTTGCAGCCCTTTTAGGTGTCCTGTCGGATCATATCGCAGGATCCATTGCCTATTCTTACATTTATGACCTGCCAGCATCTGCATTTTCTTCCGTAGTGCTGCTCTATCCAATGGAACGCGCCATACTGGCGTTGAGTGCCACTCTCATTGCATTTTTCATCCTGGCTATCTACAGGGACTTGATCCTGTCTTCCGATAACTTCAGAGAAGATGTCGACAGGCTCAAATCACAGGAACTAGAGGAGTATTTGAACCGTGATGTAATGCAGATAATTGAAAATGAAGGGCATGAACGCTGACAAGGCTGTTTTTTTGGCCAAGGGTCTATTGAAAACTTTCCAGCTTATGCTTCATGCATGAGATGGCCTTGGAAAACACATGTCCCCTGTCTGAAAGGACCAGTATCTCCTGGCTCCTTGTTGCAATATTGCACATACACGGTATTGTCACAAGCACAGGTATGTCGTAACGCTTTTGCTGCGGAACATTCCCATCAACTGAACAGTGATGCATATTGTCGACTATGACGCACTTCTTGTTAAGGGACTTGTAGACTCCATTAACAAGCTGTTCAGTACAATCAAAGCAGGCTTTAGTAGGGCTCTGCACTATCAGGATGACGTCAGAGGCTGCAACAGCATTGATCGACTCATACTCTACCCCGGGCCCCGTATCAAATATGATCACATCTGTCCCGTTCCTGATAAGTTCTTTTTTCCCGATGATTATATTTTTCAGTGCATTGGACTGCCATTTTCTGTCTTTGCTCGCAAGTTCTCGTATCTCGTTTATATCCGCCTTGGAATAGCCAACAAGGAATTTTCCTTGTGTCCCAAGTTCTCCACTTATATTCACTACCACTTCATTGATTCCTCTTTTTCCGGAAAGCAGGTCATTGACCCAGAAGGGTATTCCGGATGTGTCATGTTTGAAAAATGTATGCAGAGACGGTCCCCTTACATCCATATCCAGCAGGCACACATTCTTTCCATCAAGAACATAAGCTGCGGCAAGATTTACTGCGATACTCGTTTTCCCGGTCCCGCCTTTTGCTGAATGTACTGCTATTGTGAATGTCATGATAACCTAATGTTCCTAAAAAGCTTAGAGCAATTTAACTTTATTGCAAGAAATATATATATCCTTTTCAACATATATAATAAGCAACAATGGCATGTTAAAAAATTTCCGGGTATCAACACATATCGCTGTTGATATGGAAATACACTTTCCTTCCTTCTCTGTATTTCTCAACATGTTCCATTCGTACAAGCTGATTGAGGTAATTGCTTTCAACAGCCCTTTCCTTGCGGGTGATCTCTGCAATATCTTCAGCCGTCGCGGGTCCGATCTCAAAGAGTGTGGTTGCTGTAGTACGCAAATGATCAGGCAGTGAAAGCAGCATCATGACATCCAGTGAACTGTTCACATTCAATTTTTCATTTGAAAAAGGAACTATTTCTCCTTTTGACAACAACCTTTCCAATTTGGAATTGATCTCTTTAAGATTATAAAGTATCTCCTCAAGGATTTCGTTTTCAGGCATTATTTTCCCTTTTGTTTTTTATCTGCTATTTAGCATGGTTCATGACACATTTATTCAGGCTTACCAGTCTAATCAAAATAAATCTTTTCATTTCCCTTATTCCAGTTTCCTTGACATGTATGCCCCGTCACGTTCATAGCCCGACTTACGGTAGTATCCTCTCACGCCTATGCCACTAAGGATTGCCAGTTTGGTATAACCTGCGTTGAGGGATATCTCCTCTGCACATGCAACTAGTTCCTTGCCATACCCTCTGTGCTGCCAATCACACTTTCCGGCGCTATCGCCCACAGCCACCATGGAACCATAGACATGCAACTCTCTTCCCAGGGCAGCATTCTCAAGTTCTTCCCGGTGTGGCATGGAAGGGAAGCGCAGCCTCATGAAGCCTATGAGTATATCCTGAGCCGTATCCTCAAAAGCAATAAAATGTTCCTTTCCTCCGCAGCAGTCATAACTTTCGACCGTGAGCTCGATATGTTCGTAATTGGGCTCTCTTCCTTTCAGGATATTATGTCCTACTTCGCGGCACCTGATACATCGGCACCTTCCCCCATGCCGCTCAAGGTGGTCCTGCGCAAGCTGTCTCACGTTGCTTTTCCTGACTCCGGCAAGTATCTGGGGAGCAGGAATATCTCTTTGTATGCGTTGCAGGCGGACCCATTTCGGTACAAGTGACTTGATCTGCGCTAGAAGCCCCACAGCATCTTCATCTGTTATCGCGCTATAACTCCCGCCCTCCCACATTTTATGCAGTTCTGTGCCTTCTGTGACAAGCGTGGGGTAAATCTTAAGATAGTCAGGCATGAATCTCGGGTCAGTGAACAGTCTTTTGAAATTCCTTATCTCGCTTTCCTCGTCCATGCCTGGAAGCCCGGGCATCATGTGGAATCCTACCTTAAGGGCACTGTCTCTCAGCACTCTGTTAGCTTCAGTGCTGTCTGCAACAGTATGCCCCCTGCGCATTCTTGAGAGCACGAAGTCATAAGTACTCTGAACGCCAATCTCGACCTTGGTAGCTCCAAGTTCCAGCATCCTGTCAATATGTTCAGGCTTTGTCCAGTCCGGCCTGGTCTCAAAGGTAATACCTGTATTTCTCACCTCTGCGGTCTCATTGGCCTTGTGTACCTCTTCCAGGGTGACATAGGGGCAAGCCTCTCCTATAGTATTGGCATTATTGCGCCAATCAGTACCATAAAAGTCGTTCATTGCCTCAATACAGCGTTTCGCATACCATTCCTGGTAGTCTACAGACCTTGCGGAAAAAGTGCCACCCATGACAATGAGTTCGGCTTTCTTTATCTCATGCCCTATCTCCTTTAGCTGCCTAAGCCTGGATGTAACTATCCTGTAAGGGTCGTAGTCGTGCTGTATCGCACGCATGGTGGAAGGCTCCCTTCCCATGTAACTTTGGGGGGAATTGAATTGCGAATCCGGTCCTCCCGGACAGGGAACGCATATTCCGTGAGGGCAGGGTGCAGGGGACGTCATGGCTGCTATGACCGCGACCCCGGATATGGTACGTACCGGTTTTCGTTGCAGGATACCCCTTACCTTTCCCTGTTCTTCTTCGTTGCCTGTCATAATAATGTCTGCATTCTTCGGGAGGCTGGCAAGCCTGCAGCTCTTTGCTGTTCTCTTCTTCTCCAAATTAAGTTGGCGCAGGCCGGTGATCTTCCCGTCGATAACCAACTCAAGGATCTTTCTGCATGCTTTATTATAATCAGTGTCTTGCGCAGTCATTTATTGTAAGCCCTATCCTCTGTAGCCCTGCATTACTGGCAAAAACCTGCTACAAGGGCTTCCAGTTGTATTCGCTCACTGGATGCGTCTGTCATACAGAGGTCGGCAGCAGATATCTTTATTATCCAGCCCGCAATGGTCGCATCGCTCTCGTTGGAAGATGCTGCCATCGCATGTAACTGCAAGAGGATCTCCTGACCCGACATGCCATCCTCCAGGATCAGATCGTCTATGGCCTTACGGGCTTCGATGATATCCTTTGCCACAGCTGCATGGAAAAGATGAGTGATGTTCTCTGACCTTTCCTTCAATGTGCAGTCATATATTTCCTGTGCCCCGATACCGGAGCCCTGGAATTGCAGGGATGCCACCTGCAGGGTATGAAGTGCTATGGCAACGTTCCCATTTGCGTGATAGCCAAGTGCATCAATCCCGTCATCTGATATTGACAGACCTTCGTTGTCTGCAACCTGTCTGATAAAAGCTGCAAGCTTGTCTACCGACACATGCCTGAAGAACAGCTGAAGGCCCCTTGATCTCAGGGGTGCTATAAGTTTTGAAGGCTGTGTCGTGGAAAGCACGAATCTGCATGTAGCTGTGTATTTTTCCATTATCCTTCTCAGGGCATGTTGGGAATCGGAGTTGAAAGCTTCTGCACTATCAATGAATATTATCTTAAAGTCTGCATCGATAGGTCCCATACTGGCATACTCATTGATGATTTCCTTAAAGATGGCAATAACGCTCTTCGTTATCTTAGAAGGGTCGTCAGTGCCTATGATGCGCAAAAACCTTTTATCTCGCACAAGGTAACGTTTTCCCTGCTCAAAGAAATCCGATGCATTGAAGTAAGTAAAGTTGCGCTCGTAGTCTTCACCATATATCTCGTGTGCCATTGCAAAGGCAGCCGAGGATTTGCCTGTGTTCTCAGGCCCGTGGAAAACCATGTGAGGAAGATTCCTGGAACGGACCAGCCTGCGGATCATATCTATGGATTCCTCGTTACCCAATACTTCACCCAGATTCGAAGGCCTGTATTTTACCGTCCAGAGATCTTTCATTTTCCTCACCTGATGTGTCTCTTATCCTTGTTCAATCTGCTTTGTTCGCTGCTTTCTCTGCACTTGCCTCAAGCACTTTGTGGATGACCCTTGCATATACCGGCCTGGCTATCAGTATGCCTATAAGAACGCCTACGATAGTTGTTATTGCGAATCCCTTGAGGGCGCCGAATCCCATTACCACCAACGGGGACATTGCTATCACAGTTGTCGCCGCTGCAGCGAATATAATGGCGAATGCTTTTGTCATCCTGGACAGATATACTTTTCTTGGAGGAATCTTGCCTTCGTGCAACACCTCATCTGTGATGATGACAAGGTGGTCTATACCAGTACCTATGAAAGCTATGATACCCGCAATGCTTGGAAGGTCGAGCTGCCATCCGATGGCGCCGGCAAAACCAAGGATCATTATCACTTCACTGACAGATGTTCCTATCATTGGCAGGAGTATCTCCGGCTTCTTGTACCTTCTGTAAACGACTGCTGCAACAGCAAGCAGGGTCATCAGTCCGGCAAAGATGGCCTGGCTCCTGAACTGCTCACCCAGGGAAGCGTCCACCTGCCCTGAGCCTATTATCTCTACTTTGACAGGAAGCGCCCCGGCGCGCAGGTGTATTTGCAGTTGCTCCGCCTTTGCCCTGCTCTCCTCATCTCCCCCGGTGGATGCCTGCCAGGAGTATATCGGATACTGAGCCAAGGTTGATGCCGCAGATGAGCTCAGTGGTGCACTATATACCTCGTTCTCATCGAGGTACATTATCAGGTTATGGGACATGGGGTCAGTTGTTGCCCCCGTTTCAATGGCTGCTCTCTGCAGTGCAAGTGCTCCGGCATCGGTCAGGGTGAATGGGGTGTACCATTGCCCGTCCCTGTCGTTGTACCCTGCTATTCCGACACTCTGGATCTCATCACCATAGAGCACATGCCTGCTGGCATTGCCCTGTGTCGCTATTCTTATTTCGAATTTTCCTGGCTTTGATGCGATATCCTGAGCAGTGGCAAGGTCCATTCCAGCAAAATCGATAAGTATGTAATCATCACCTACCACTCTCACGGGTATGTCCTTGAGTCCTAGGGTGTTCAGTTTCTCACTCAGGATCTCCTTTGTCAGGTCCCTTGTTCCTTCCCTTACACCTTCACGGTAGATGGGTATACCATCACTGCCGCGGACTATGTACCCGCCAACATTGGATATGATCCGTTCCAGATCTTGCTGGGATACAGCAGTCCTTATCTCATATTCAATGCTTCCTGAGTCGGTTCTTTCGGGGATGACTTCTGCTTTGAGGGTGTCGCTGAGGTAAGACGTGATCAGTGTTGATTTGGATGTGTAGAAAACAACTTCTGTTACGTTATTCGCTCTGGTGACAGTCGACTGTCCCAATCCTAACTGGTCCATCCTGGCTGTGGTGAGTTGTTCGGTAGTCGTAAAGGTCACAACAAGCTGTTCGTTATTCGTGTTAACACTCACGATATTGATACTATCGCCAATCTCATTTCTGAGTACTGCGCTGGACAGTGTTTCAGCATCAGCATCAAGCTGCGCCACTGCTCCCTGAAGCTGAACCTGCAGCCATGAACCTCCTTCAAGGTCAAGTCCGTAATTGAGGCCAGTGGTAAAGCCTTCTTCGGAAGAGTATCCCGGCTGGATGAAGAGGATAGATGCCAGTATGGCAATTATGAACACTATTACCCTGAAATCCCTGAAGATGCTTTGTTCTTCTTCTTCCTCTCTCATGCTTTTCTCCCCCTCTTGCCTGAACCGGCGACATACCATCTGAGAATAGATGTGTTCAGCAGCCATGTGTTTATCATGTCAGCTACCAGTCCAAATATCAGCACGATAGAGATGTCTGATAGCAGTGTTATCTGTGAAAAGGACGGGATGACAAGGTATGAATATGTTGAGACCACGTACATCACAAAAAATGCTGCAAGTGTTGTTGTTGTCATTGTTATGCCTGTCTGCATTGCATTGGATATGTTCTCATGCACTGTGCCACGTCTCTTCAACACCCTCGTGGTGAGCAGGATGTCGCTGTCTACTGAATAGCCGATGATCATAAGCAGGGCGGCAACAGTGCCAAGTGAAAGCTCGATACCTGCCACATTCATGAATGCCGCAGCTATCAGGATGTCTGACATGGCTGAGAACACTACGGCACCTGATGGCACGAAGGTCTTGAATATCAGGAATACGACTGCAGCCATCCCTATAAATGAAAGGATCACGGCTATCACTGCTTGTTTCTGAAGGCTTTCTCCGTATACAGGTCCTATCTGTTTTATCTCCACGCCTGTGTATGCAGATGTCACTTCCCGTGTAAGCTGGCTCTGTTCTTCGTTACTCATAGGCCCGAATTGCATCACAACTCGTGAACCCGTTTCACGGGCATCTATGATGGGATAGCTGGAAAATTGATCCTCAAGCGACTCCGCACTCTGAGTGGTCGCTAATGAGACCAATGTTCCGCCCTTGAATTCCATTCCAAGTTGCACAGGTGAGCCAGTGCTTGCAAATGTAATTCCCAGTATGATAATGGATACGAGGAAAAGGGCAAGGGGTATTGCCGCAAGCTGGCGGTTACTGTGGCTTTTAACAAATGAATCTAAACGCTCGGTTAAACCGACTTCCATGTTTTATACTCCAAAAAACTTTTTTAGCCCTCGTGGTGCTAACAAAGTAGTTGCTATTCATACACTACAACTTATATATACTACTTGCCATTTCTTCTAAACGAATGACAGACAGACCAAGCGTTGATGAGTATTTTCTTGAGATTGCCACTGTGGTTGCCAAGCGTTCCACCTGCCTTAGGAACAGGGTTGGCGCTGTTATTGCCCGGGATAAGAGGATATTGTCTACAGGTTACAATGGTGCCCCGCGTAATATGCAACATTGTCTTGATATCGGCTGCATAAGAGAACAGAACAATATAGCATCAGGCACCCGTCATGAGAAGTGCAGGGCCGTTCATGCAGAGCAGAATGCCATACTCCAGGCTGCACTCCATGGTGTGAGTACTGATTCAGCGACAATTTACTGCACACACCAGCCCTGCATCCTGTGTGCCAAGATGATCATAAACGCGAATATCAAAAGAGTGGTATACATCCAGCCCTATCCTGACACAGATGCACTAAGTTTCTTTGCAGATGCAGGTGTAGAGGTTGTCAGCATGCCCTTTTAGGCATGCCTGAGACTGCAAAGTCCTTTTCTGATAATATCTTGACTGCTGTCCCGATACATCTCTTTCACAGATGACTTGTCATCGGAGCGTAGTTCCAGGCCTCTTAAGATGACCACCGGGTACCCTCCATCCCCTTCTCCCATGAGCAGGTTCGCTGCACCTGCTATCTCATCGGCGACTGATTCCTCTGTGATCTGGAGTATGTTCCCAAAAAGGTCCTTTTCCCCTCTCCAGTTCTTGATTGGGTGGATATGATAGAGGCCAACCGCAACCCCGGTTTGTCCGATCTTGAATGCCCGGCCGTTGGTATCGGTTATGATTACACTGATCTTCCTGCCTGTGATATCCTCGATACTCTTTCCCATATCCGCAGCACTTGCATCAGGATCCGTCGGGAGATCCACAAGGAACCCCTTGTCTACATTAGATGCGTCGATGCCTGCCTTTATGCACACATGCCCGTTATTTGTCTCCACCAGGAATATGGGTGACTCGATCAATATGTCCCGGCTCCTGTCAAGCACAGCCTGTATAAAGCGGGGGTCTGTCTGATGTTCCTGTGCTATCCTGCAAGCCTCATCACCTGCTACTATGTCATCTAGCCTGAACATCCTGCCTTCGGCCTTTGCTACTATTGTTGAAGCAATAATAATGATGTCGTTATCCCTGATCTCTGCATTCTGGCAGATAATAGATGCTATGTCATCTCCCGCTTTGATCAGCGGCACGTTCTCAACAGTAAATGCTTCCATCTTCACAGGATATTCCTCAGGGGAGTAACAGGAGTAGGCATAAATAATAGTATCGTATAACAGGAAATCGCGGCGATGATGATAGTTACCCCCACTGAGCAAAGGATGATGATTACTCTAACTGATGCCGCGCTAAGACTGTATTTTTGAATAAGGTGAAAACAGAAATATGTCCACTTCCTTGTGGACATTCAGAGAACACTGCAAAATATATTGTGCTGCAGTACTTATTCTATCATTATCTTGTGTTTTTCTTCCTCTTCTGCCTTGGGAAGTGTGATCGTGAGCACACCGTCTTCCATTTTGGCAGTTGATCCCTGTTCGGTCACAGAAGCAGGCAGGCTTAAGGAACGGGCAAATCTTTTGAACGAGCGCTCCTTCATCAGGTAACCTTCTTTTTCTTCTTCGTTCTCTCTCTGGGTGTTTGCGCTGATCCACAGCTTGTTCCCTTTGATGTCGATATTTACATCTTTCTTCTCGATGCCGGGAAGGTCTGTGGTGACGATTATATTGTTCTCCTTCTCTTTGATGTCGGCAAGAGGTCGGAATGTGTCAAGATCCATCCATCCTCCACCACTCTCACTCTCCCCAAAAAGCTGGTTCAGACGGTCCTGCATGCTTCTCATTTCTTCAAAAGGATCCATTCTGTCCACGGAAGAAGGATTCCATCTTGTAAGTCCAAATCTCATTATGGTCACTCCTCATTTGTAATTTCTATAGTCGCATGGAAGCGCTTGCTTCAGGCGCCTCCACTATCTATATTTAAAAATGGTCCTATTTAAAGATGATTAAAGAAAAAAGTCAACCGGATTTGAATTTCGGAAGATTAAGCAGGGAGAAACTCATCTCCTTTCCTATTATTGTTGACCAGATCTGATCAAAATCCCTACAAGGTCTGCTGCATATACTGTACCAAAAGAGCCTTTCTTCACTGACTCCTCATCAAAGGCCTGAGCATCATCCGGCTCATCTGCGGCAGTTGAATAGACTGCAAAGGGTATTGGCACTGAAGTGTGCGTTCTGCGTGCAACAGGAGTTGGATGGTCGGGCAGTACCATTATGGTGACAGCTTCACTATATTCCATGGCTGCTTTCAGGACTGTGCCGACGACCTTCTCGTCGAAGTCCTCTATAGCCTGGATCTTGGCTTTCAGGTTTCCCATGTGCCCTGCCTCGTCAGGCGCTTCCACATGCACGAATACGAAGTCATGGTCATCCAGGGCTTTCATTGCGTATTCTCCCTTTCCTTTATAATTAGTATCAAGATAACCTGTGGCCCCGGGGACCTGTATGACATCCAGCCCGGCATATATGCCGATGCCGTTCACCAGATCCACGGCCGATATTATGGCTCCTTTAAGGCCGTAAAGTTCGCTGAAAAGCGGGAAAGCAGGAGCGAATCCCTGACCCCAGAGCCATATGGAGTTACCGGGGTTCTTGCCTTCATTAATCCTTTTCTCATTGACCGGATGATTTTCCAGTATTGGCATCGAAGCTTCGATAAGTTCACTCAGCACTTCACTATCCTTTCCCAAAGGCATATGAAGACGCCTGTCCTGATCTATAACGTCATGGGGAGGCGTGCATTGGGTTTTGGCTCCAAGTGCTCCCTTGCTCACCAGCAGATGGCGATAGCTGATTCCCGGATAGAAACTGAAGGTCGCATTGCCCAGTTTCGCATCCACAGCCTCGATAAGCTCTTTCGCCTCGGCATTTGTGATATGCCCTGAACTGTAATCTGTTATAAGCCCGTCATTTATCGTAATAAGGTTACACCTGAAGGCCACATCATCTCCAGCTATCTTGATTCCCATGCTTGCAGCTTCAAGCGGTGCCCTGCCAGAGTAGTACTTCTTCGGGTCGTAACCTATAATGGACATGTTTGCAACATCGCTGCCAGGGTGCATGCCCTCAGGCACTGTCCGGGCAAGTCCTGCGCGTCCGTTCCTGGCTATATGATCCATGTTTGGTGTGTTGGCTTTCTGAAGGACTGTCTTTCCGCCAAGTTCCTCAAGGGGCTCATCAGCCATGCCGTCTCCGATAAGTACTACATATTTCATGTTTTAACCTCAGTAAGACTTCAATAAACAGGAATTAGTTAGTAACGTTCTCTCAAGTATGTTTACTTTGCTGTTGTTGCCCAGGCAGATCTGATAGACCCTGGAGAACTATTATACAAGGCAAATTGTCAGAAGAGACTGTATCCAAGCATTACGAGCTCTATGAATACAAGTATCAGTACGAATTTACCAAGAATTAAAGGGAGGACCATTTTCCTGACAGGGAAGGATGATACCCCAAGAACGATTTATATTGCATCGCCTGGAAGCGGTGCGAGGGAACAGAAAAAGATCTGCCTGCTTTTTTCCCGGCCAAGACCACAATACCCGGATACTGCAAGCTGCTTCGGCAAAATAGTATCTCCGAATGTTATTCCCCCTGAGATATTGGTTCGAAGGTTCTTTAATCATTCTTTATCATTTTTGGCTGCTCATAATCTTTATATCAGTCCGTATCTTTATACTGGCAAAAGCGGTATTGATCAAAACGTGGTTGAACTATGAGAATCGTAATGAAATTCGGCGGTACGTCGGTTGCCAACGGCGAAAAGATCCGTCATGTCGCAGAGCTCTTAAAGAGGTATCATCAGGGCGGTAATGAAGTTATAGCAGTGACCTCGGCGCTTGGCGGTGTCACAGATGGTCTGCTAAGCACAGCAAATGAGGTATCTGTCAGCGGAAAAATCACACGTGTCAAGGAATTCATAGCCGACATAACTAAGAAACATTACGATGCTATCCATGCAGCGGTCGATGGTGAAGCTCTTCAGGCGGAGTGTATAGGATCACTTGACTGCCGGCTGGATGAGCTTGAAAAAGCCCTTATTGGCATATGCTATCTGGGTGAACTCACACCACGTTCAATAGATTACATCTCATCTTATGGTGAGCGCCTTGCAGCTCCCATTGTCAGCGGTTCCATACGCTCCCTGGGAATCAGTTCAAGGTCATTCACCGGTGGAGAGGCAGGTATAACCACGGACTCTAATTATGGTGATGCAAAGCCCCTTGAGCAAAGCTATTCCCAGGTAAACGAAAGGTTGTGTCCCTTAGTGGCAGATTCGATACCCGTGGTGACCGGGTTCATCGCCCAGAACAGCCAGGAAATAATCACAACTCTGGGACGCAGTGGCTCCGATTTCTCAGCCTCCATCCTTGGCGCTGCAGTGAGCGCAGACGAGATATGGCTCTGGAAGGAAGTTGATGGGATCATGACCACAGACCCTAAGATAGTGCCGGAAGCTCAGTCTATTCCCCGGATATCCTATATCGAGGCAATGGAACTTTCTTATTTCGGGGCAAAGGTCCTTCATCCCCGCACAATAGAGCCTGCTATCAGGCACAGGATACCTGTGAGAGTAAAAAACACCTTTGATCCTGAGCTCGAAGGTACTCTCATCGTCGCTGAGCAGAATAAAAAGCAGGATGTCGTAAAAGCTGTGACGCTCATCAAAAAAGTAGCCCTTATAAACATATCTGGCGCCGGCATGATGGGTACTATAGGAACTGCGGCAAGGGTTTTTTCATCACTGGCCAGTGAGGGTGTCAACATTATCATGATTAGCCAGGGCTCCTCCGAAGCTAACATGACCCTTATAGTTAACGAGGACCATCTTGAGAAGGCAGTTGCTGCCATCAGGCGTGAGTTCAGCAACAATGTGGTAGGGGATGTTGCTTATGACCGGGACGTATGCGTTGTGGCTGTCGTAGGCGCAGGCATGGATGGCATACCGGGCGTTGCAGGCAAGGTATTCAATGCCCTCGGGAAGGCAGGCATTAATATTATCATGATCAGCCAGGGTTCCTCACAGCACAACATATCATTTGTTGTCAGTTCTGAGGATGCCATTGAAGCTGTTAGGGTCCTACACAAGGAATTTGAACTGGACCGTCAATGCAGGGATTAACAATGAGTGATAAGCAGCTAACCTATGCAGAGTCAGGAGTAGACATCGAAGAGGAAGAGAAGACCATAAGGGCTCTGACAAAGGGCATGACCTATAAGCGTACAGGACTCGGTGCGCCGCTGACTGACATAGGTCATTATGCCGGTCTCATTGACTTCGGGGAATATGCGCTGGCTCTTGCTACCGACGGGGTGGGTTCCAAGGTTCTCATAGCCAATGAGATGAAACGCTGGAATACCGTGGGCATCGACTGCATAGCAATGAACGTCAACGACCTGCTGGCAATAGGCGCAGAGCCCATTTCATTCGTCGATTATCTTGCCCTTGAGGAGCACAATGAGGATTTCGCCTCCCAGATAGGCGAAGGCCTTAAAAAAGGCGCAGAGTTCTCCCGCATGTCCATAGCTGGAGGGGAGACTGCCACTCTGCCCGATATAATAAACGGCTTTGACCTCGCTGGCACATGTCTGGGTATGGTAAGGAAGGAGAACATCATCACCGGCGAGAAAGTCCACCTGGGAGATGCCATTGTGGGTATACCAAGCGCAGGCGTCCACAGTAACGGATACACCCTTGTCAGGAAGATCATTGAGAACTCCTCATATTCATATAATGATCCTTTTCCCTTCAACCCGTCAACCACAATTGGTGACGAACTGCTGATACCTACTCGTATTTATATGGAGATCCTTGATGTCATAAAGGAATGCGATGTCCACGGACTTGCCCATATAACAGGTAGTGGTCTTTTGAAGCTGAAGCGTGTGACCAGCCTGGGGTTTGACTTCTACGACCCCATTGAACCCCATGACATCTTCAAGCTCCTTCAGAAGGAGGGTAACGTTGATACCCTTGAAATGTACAGAACGTTCAATATGGGCATGGGTTTTGTCATCATCCTCCCGCCGGAGCAGGCAGAGAAAGCAGCTTCCATGACCGGCGGTAAAATAGTGGGCAGGATAGTGGAAAGTGGTATAAAGGTTTCCGGCCTAGTTATTGTATAGTCAATGAGGAAGACCATGGCCTGTATCGACGATATCCCCTACGAGATAATGCTTAAAGGCACTACACCTGCGGAAAGCGAAGCCTTCATCCGGGCGAGATGCGATGAGGTTTACCATGTTGAGGGAGGATACACCATCCGTGGTGTCATGCTCAAAGGCGCTTCTCTTCCAATAGGCGTTAAAGGGGAAGAGATTCTTTTTGTGTACATAAAACCCTGCTTCGGACTCTTTGTCCTCAGGCTTCCTGGTGCTGCTGATGAGATCGCAAAGCTGCATTCCAAATTCAAAAAGAAGTAACCCTGCAGTTGCATGCCGCTCTCAGAGCCTTGCGCTTTTTGATCTTTCTACCATCCATCTTAGGAAATTCCCTGAAGGAAATTCGTGAATGGTTGTTGCAATGACCATGCCTTCTCCTATTTTTTTGGATACCATCAAAGCATTCCTGTCTTTGTCCGTGAGAAGTACTTCTCCCTGTACATCCGTGAAATAACCATCAAACTCCACCTGACCCAACTCATCGACTATACATTGGATGTTGTGCTCATCGGTTTTAACTACATCTGCAGACATCTGTTTTTGTATATATTTGAGTTCCATAGGAAGCCAGTTAAATTCATATCCGTCTACCATTGGCCCGAAGATCAGCAAGGTCCCTCCTTTCTCCACAAATTTTGCAATCTGTTTTTTATTGCGCACAAGACCGTTCAGGATCTTTGTATAATTCTGATTTGCAAAGCCCGTAGGTACGACCAGGCATCTGCATGGCGGCAGGAAAGGAGTGCCAATGCTTTCTGCGCTTATTCTCTGGCACTTTATGCCATGTTCAGCGAAAAGCTTCTCAAAAAGAAGAGGATTGTCCCAGAGCAGCATCACATCTGTCATGTGGTGACAATATAATCTGCTGATTTAATTCTTTTTCCAGTGCTGTGGCTAAAGGCTGCAGGGGACGAAAAAGAAAAAGGGAGCTGGTGGTTTAAACCAGCTTGAAGATGGGGTGGTTGGGGTCCTTTATCTCGATGCCAAGTTCCTTTGCGGTCTCAGCCATCATGATATCGACCATTGCTGTTGCAGGGAACACCTTGTCAGTGTTCTCTATAGGTCCGAAGAGCTGGAAGTTTGAACCGAGCACCTGTGGCACAAGGTTTGTTCCAATGTCTGCGGGCATATAGATTGCCTGCTTCTCTTCCTTTGTCTCGAACTTCTTCTTGTAGTTCTTCATCCAGTCCCATGCGGATGCCATGTTGTGGTATCCCCCGCCAACAGGCAGACCGAAGTGGCCCTTGATGGCTATGACTGACCTCATGGATGCTCCTGCACCGGCTCCAAGGGGAGTTGCTGCAACGTCCACAAGGGGCTTTGTGATGCCACATTCCCTTGCGATCTCAAGCATACCCTTGCTCTGTCCGGTGCCGCCTGTCTCGAGGATCTCCAGTTTTCCTTTTACGCTGGGGTCGGTTGCATTGAATGCGAGGACGATGGAACAGTTGATGTCACTGTTCTTGATAGCTTCTATTTCGTCTGCATGGACACTGGCGTTGATGGAGTTGTAGATGGCCCTCTTGGCAACGCCGATCTCAGTCACATACTCTGCTGCAGCTGCGCGTACTTCTCCAGCTGAGGAGTCAATCAGGAATGGTGTTTTGTCATCAAGCTCAACAAACCAGTCGATGTATTTCTTGATGGCTTCAGGTGTCTCGCCCACTATCTGGTTGACATAAGGGTTACCTGTGACGCTTCCCATCTCGACGATACCGCTCCATAGCTTTTCTGCTGCGGCCTTGTCGAAAATACCCTTATCCTCGTCAGTCACGATCTTATGCCTGTTATAGAACATCGTCCCTACAAGCACTGTCGGATATTCGCCGGGCTGTCCACCGAACTTGACGCCTCCGACTTCGAATACTTCTTGCTTCTTGTCAAATCTGAACATATGAATAACCTCTTATCATTTAGATGCTGATTCCTAGACTTGCCAGGTATGGTGCTATGAACAGAACGTACAACAGGAATATGATTATCCCGGTCACTGCTCCGTACAATATGCCTATGTCTCTACCTACTTTCTTACCAATGCGCTGTGAGATCTCACTGTTTACGAACTCGACCTTTTCATCTATCTTATTGAGTCTTTCGAGCACAGTACTGAAATCTGCAGGATCAACTACCACGCTTGGTATTTTGTCACTTGCATTGCTCATCTCAGATCACCTGCCAGATAAACATCGGAAGTATGATGGCCATGAACAATACAAAGACAAAACCGGCGATAAATCCGGAAATACCTGTTGCGGACACTCCTGAATCCAGCTTCTGGTTCCTTGCTATGAGCTGAGCTCTGTAGCGAATATCCTCTATAACTGCTTCAATGGATCCCATCTGCGGGCTGATGACCGTCGGAACTCCTTTTCCATATTCTTCTTCTGCCATGTCAATTACCTCCCGAACAATAACATTCCAAGCAGTGTCAGAGTGATGGCAAGACCTATCATTATTCCTTCAACCTTGCCTGCATGCACACCGGAGTGGAACTTGTTCAGGTTACCGATGTACATCATTTCCCTGTTGATGTCCAATATCCTGTTCCTGATGGTTGCCATCTCGGCAGCCATTGGTTTAAGTCCGCCTGCCTCTGCGCCTTCCTCTTCACTGCCTCCGCCAACTTCAACGACCATGGGATCTGCATCAAAGGCTCCAGGGTCCTTTGCCGCATATTCCTTGATCTTGGCAACTATGGCATTCATATCTTCAGTACCGATGAAATCTATACATTCCACCTGTTCCTGGAACCTCTTAATGATTGCCTCGGTAAGGTTCTCAATGTATGGGATCGCACCAGTTGCGCCGACAATCCTGTTGTCCTTCACTCCGCCGCGATGCAGGGCTAGCATTGCCTGTCCGGTGATGTGTCCCTTTACTTCGGCTCCAGTAACTATCAGGTACCTTATGTTCGGGTTTGAGATAATGTGTGCAACGACCTTCTCAATACCCAGGTTCTCTGTCTTACAGGGACCTGTAATGGCGGCACCGGCCTCCAGCTGGGCTCCGGATGCAAGGTGGGAGCCACAGGTAATCACAGCTACACAGTTCTTGATGTTGCCTACATCATACTCTCCTTTGAGTATTGGCCAGTCAGGAGCTGCTTCTCTTTTTGTAACCATTTTATATGCCTCCGAGTGCACTCATCACAAGCAGCAGCAGTCCGGCGACTCCCAGGCCAACTACGATTCCGTAGAAGGCATTGCCATAGAAACCTGCCTGCATGGAAGTGTTCTCACGTCCTGCAAATGAGCTGAGCAATGGCTTGTTGGGCGAAAGGGAGTTTACAAGATCGTCTGCTATCTTATCCAGTTCATCAAGCTGTACCATGACGGGATCCATGGAATATGATATGATGTCCTCTCTCTCTGCAGCGAGCAAAGAGGTGAGGGGATCCAATACAAGATGTGCCTCTGGGGCTACATGAATCATGCTCATTCCAGTTCCTCCTTAGAAGGGAGAAGCCCTGCACCTGTTACCATATATGCATCTCTCTTTACAAGCTTGTAGAACCCGCTAAAGGAAACGTACCATATAGCGACTCCTATAAGGATTGTAAGGGACCCGGACGCAAACGGGGTAATAGTAGCGACTATTCCTGCAATTATCATTGCAATAGCACCTTTCTCAAAAGCACATGCAAGTGTACGGTCCTGTTTCTCATCAGGTCCGAGGTTTGCATTGTAGGGGTGCAGAATTGCAAGACCGCCTGCAATGAAGATAACTGCTATGTATCCAGTTGTCATGACTCCGCTTGCGACTCCCTGGGCGACGACCACGCCGTTGACTACCTCGTCAAAGAACATGAATGTCCCGATCATAGAAGTGCTGAGGCCGACAATGGTTATGGCACCCGCTGCTGCAATTTCGGTCATGGACTGCACCATGATGGGAATGCCCATGTTGAGTACCTTGTTTGCTAGAATACCTACTACTAGTCCTATCAGGGAAGCAAAGACCAGTGCGACCACAGGTCCGGCTATTCCGCCAACAGCAAGTCCGAATGTTGATGCAATTATACCAATACCAAGAGCGAGCATGCCTATTGAAGGTACTCCGGTACCCAGGCCGTAATTTGCGACTCGCCTGACTGCTGCAGCGCCCCATACAATACCGCATATTGCACCAAGGGCACCTAAGAATGACATGTAGGGTCCTACCATGTCAACAAGGAAATACGCTCCATATATTCCTAAAAGGCCTCCTACTATTCCGAAGGCGATTATGTTATTCTGGGGAATTGCCGCATGGGCTCCTCCGCCTCCTCCGCCTGCTGACATTTTACATACCTCCAATTGCTACTACACCCATGATGGCAGCTAAGAATGTTGCAACAAAGGATGCAAGCACAGCTTTTGGGAATCTCTTGAACTTGGGGTCATGGAAACCTTCGATGGTTCCTCCTATGTTATATGAGGGTATGACCGCATTAACGAAGAAAAGGCCAATTGCGAAAATGCTTGCAATTCCTATGAAGTCTGCCTCAGGAAGCCCGTTCTCAATGCTGAGCAGGGAATAATATATCAGGGATCCTCCCAATCCTCCAAGTGCAGCACCGATTATGCCACTTATGAAGGATGCTGTCGGTATTGCGTGACCCTCTGTACCCTGGGATACATAAAGGTCCTGTCTGTCCTTGGTTATCGGGTCATACTTGACCTTTGCAGATGCTGCCGGGCAACCTACACCATAAACATACATCCATTGTCCGACAAGCATTGTAACAGATATCATTATCATGGCGCCGACAGTTCCTGATGCAAGTATAAGTCCCATGCTGTCAGTGACATTCATCATGAAGCCTGCTGTTACAAGACCTGTAAGGCCTGCTCCAGCAGCAAGTTGAACTGTACCTGTGCCTACTCCTGTTGCCTGTGCCATAGCTGCCGGGGCTCCACCTACAGGTATTAAGTGGACACCCAATGAAATAAGTACACCACCGAGGGTAATTAAAAGTATATTAATAATATCTTCTGCTATAATTCCTACAATATCTATCAAGCTGCCACCTCTGCTTCCTCATCTTTCTTATAAGGCCCAAATGCATTACGAGCAGCCACTTCGATCTTCCTGTTCCATATAGCCAGCAACAGTACAATGACAACACCTGCTATGATGGATTCCCATCCAAGGGTTTCATTGATCGAAGGATCGAATACTACAGTTATCCATCCGCTGAGGAACACGACCATACCGAAGGCTATTCCTGTGGCAGGTCCTCCGAACTTGGCACAGAACCATGAGTTATCGATACCGTTCCTGATACCGGATTCTGCTTTCCTCACAATGTTTCCAGAGTTGGCGGCGTTCAGTCCTGATCCGAACTCCACATTCTGGAATTCACGCTCTGCACCATAGTGGACGTCACCTGTGGAAGATCCTATCGCACCGACAGTGATTCCCCAAATGAATGCCAGCAGTGGCAGTGAGAACGGGTGTCCCATAACGGTTGTCATAAGATACGATATAACAAGTATACAGAACGTAGTAATGAATGCATATCCCATAATTACAGGGGTGTGTGATTGTACGATGTCAAGATAAAGTGGCTGTTTGAAACGTTTTTGGCTTGCTATTCTACCAAAATAACCTGTGACTGAATAAGTACCATGTACAGCTGCTCCGACAATGGCTCCTACGGCCAGTGCCAGGATAACAGATGCGCCGGTGCTCATCAGAACAGCAGCAACAGTTCCGCCGATAGCACACATAAGTGCATTCGATGGTGGTTCGCCAGAAATAGCTTTGTTATAGATCCTGTGTGGATACATCATCTGGGGCGCTAATTGCACTTGGGAGTTCGGGTTACTCTGGGACCCTACATCAGATTCAAGGTCCTCCGAGGCACCAGCAATAGTTGCTGCGGCTCCGATCAGTGCCATTACGCCCATACTTGTGAGCGGTTCCATTCACATTTCCTCCTTTTTATTTTATCATTCTTAAGGGTAAATAACACCAGAGATACAACACTATCTGTTCTATCTCCTATCATAATTGATATGGCGTAAACTAACGTCAGGTGGTTTGCATTATATTAAATACTTATTAAACCTTTCGAATGAAATCTTATGAAAAACCCTTGTAACCTATTAAAATAGCATATTAATGGGGATACAAAAAATATAATTTTCCATCTATATAATATTTTGACTACTTAACTCGTATCATTCCCGCCGGTCAAAGTTAAGTATATATATATCCGGTCTTGGCATTTTACCGCTGCTACGGGCAAAATCCATGTAACATCTGCTGCATAGCAGGCGGGAGTTGAGGGAAGCTATTTCTGCGGTGCCGGGCACAAGTCTTGCAAAAAGGAATGATGGCTCTATTTCCAGATCTAAAGATGCGGCTTTAAGGTATTCTCTGATGTGCTCTTCAAATATCTCAAGGTCGTCAGCCTGGAGTCCCCTTGTATTGATCGTAATACCGCAGCATCCGCAGGGAAGTGCAAAGATATCCTCCTCGATGAGGAAAACAGGCTTGGCAAGAATGTTCCTTAATTTATTCTCAAGCTGCCCACGGTTTTTTGATAGTCTGTCTGTTATTTTCATATACTTCTCTCCGCATTCAGGGGCTGAAGCAGCTGTTGCGCACACCCGGAAGAGTATACCTGTACAACCCTCTCAGTGAGCCTTTTGCAATATCCGCACCTGATGCATACCTTATCGCAGCGCTTCCATTGGGAAATAGCGCCTTCCAGTTCCTTGTTAGGTATGTAGAACAGGTCCCTTATATCCTTAGGGCAGTCAAGCAGGTCCATCAGATTGCCATCGTAGTGCCTTCCTGCATATGCTCTGACGTTGTTCAGTATCCAGTTGGGGAAATGTGTCCTTCCGCCGATCTTGAACGTATCCGTTATATGTTCGTACTCCTTGAGATCCTCAGGCCTTATCCAGGGTGATTTAATGAGCTGCTGAGGGTCGTTGATCCTGAGTGAGAGGCACTTGTAATAATAGTAATCGTCAAGGACGTTCAGTTTCGGGCCAGGACCGTTGGCATGTGAGAAGAAGTTGAAGTGTGCGTACCTGAAAGGGCACTGGTATAGACATCCTTCATTCACCAGAAGCTTCAGTCCGCAGGAGACTGATTCTTTGATGGCTTCAAGCTTTTGGAAGTCCCTGTTGACCGCAGGATCTATAACAATAGTGTCTGCGCCCAGTTCCTCGTAGAACACTGCTTTCTGCGGCGAGTCCACGAAGGAAAGCACTGATACTACTACTTCCATGTCATATTCTCTTGAGAGCATCTCTACAAAATAAGGCTCTGCAACTGTAATGGAATCAATGCCTGATTTATTGAGCTGGTCGAAGTACCAGTTGATCTTATTGAAACCCTGAGGAGTCAGGTGCTGTCCGCCCATGCATGAACTGTTGAGGACCACTTCCATCTTGACGCCCTTTTCGTGCGCATACTCGGTCTGCTCCCGTATCTCCTCAAGTCCTGGCGCGCTTAGGTTTGTCCTCCCGGTTCCAACATAGTCGGGGGCTCCGGCCATATACACAGCATAGATATCTTCCGGACAAGCTAAAAGGTCCTGAAGTCCTTCCATATGCCCTGCGTGCGGTACGTAAAGTTTCATTGCTTGCTGGTAAGCCTGAGTTAAGATAAGTATTTTGGTATGAGAAGGCCAAAACTATATCATGTTTCAGCTGTCTTTTTATGGTATGATACTTGGCGCCTCATCCTTCGCAGGCAGTTTTTCACAGATAGCATCAGAAGTGGAATCCATAGAACTCTACATTCCCAAGATGGGACTTTACAGCAATGCGATACTCCGGAATGATCTTCTTGACAAGATAATCGATGAGCTGTCGACAATTGATCTGTACACTTCCCTGCATGCACCTTATTTTGCCGCCTCGCCTACTTATCCGCAGGATGTTCTGGTGGACACCGGGGACATGGATGATGTTGCTTTCCGGCTTATCCGGGAATCCATAGAGATTGCAGGCAGGCTTGGTTCGCGTGCTGTGGTGCTGCATCCGGGAAGAGTAAATGGCAATCGTGAGAAATCTTTCTCTTCAATGGTCGGCAATCTCCGCTCACTCGCCCAAACAGCAGAAGAGCATGGAGTAATGCTGGGTCTTGAGAACAAAGAAGGTACGTATCAGGGCAATTTATGCACTGGCTGTGCAGAGCTGATAAGAGCGATCGAGGAAGTCAATTCTGATAATCTGTGTATAACTTTCGATATAGGACACGCCAATCTTACGTGCGGGGGCAATATGGTGAAGCTGCGCGAGTTCGCAGGTGCCATAGCTCCGTATGTAGTGCATGTACACGTACATGATAACAGGGGCATATGGCTGGAGCATTACGATGGTGACGAGCACCTGGCACCGGGAAAAGGGATAATAGACTATAGTGTCCTCAACGAACTGACAGGCTACAGAGGCATCTACAACATGGAAGTGTTTTCCATGGAAGATGTGGTGAAAGGCAGGGAAACAATCCTTAGTGCTATCCGCATACCTTAGGTATCTGCTGCTCCATTGTAGTTGGGAGGCACCACAAGCACCAGCACATCGGATAACTGCAATACTTTTTCAGTTACAGTGCCTACAAATTTCTTGATGCCGCTCTTCCCCTGCGTACCCATCACTATCCTGTCCACGTTGCGCTCTTTTGCCACCTCTACTATTTTTTCAGGGGCACTGCCATCCATTATGATCGTTTCGATGAGTTCTTCCTGGCATCCCATGTTCATGAGTGTGTCCTTGATGGCCTGAAGTGCATTTTCAGCACCTTCATTGCGCCATGTTTTCCTGGAAATGCCCTTGTCAGGCACTACATGGAGGACTATTAACTGGTAGTCGTGTTTAATTGCGATCTTAGCTGCAACCTTTGCAGCGTTCTCCGCATATGCCGAACCATCTGTTGGTATCAAGATTTTCATTATTTGGGGATATGTCACGCAAATATTAAATATTTGGGTTTGTAATGTATGTATTATACTGGCTGCAATACAGTTTATGATCAAGGAAGTGCAAAGGTGAACAAATACCAGAAATTCAAGAAAATGGATACCAAGAGTTATTCAGATGTGACCCGCTTCCTCAAGAAGACCACGCATCTCACAGCAAGGGAATGGGTGACTGCCCGCCTATGTGCGGATTTCAAGAACCTTTCCAACCAGTCAGAAATGACCTGGATAGGAGAAAAGCTTCCTGAGCTTGTTCCCTTCATGGAAGAAACATATACCCGGCAGGAAGTCTCCAATGCGCGTGCAACTTTCAAAAAGAAAGTCCAGCGAAGTGGAACTACATTCTTCTATGCATATTATGCAGGCCTGATCACCCAGGAAGAGATGCTTGGAATAATTCACCAGATCGTTACAGACATTAAAAAGCTCATGGTCACAGAAGGCAGTGAAGTCCCTGAGGAACATGCAACTGAGGTCCAGCTATTGATCGCTGAGGTGCTTCGCAGGATAAACGAGTCTCTGGACGAGGATTAAAAGGAAGGCATGGGTTTGTCGCATTTATCGCAGCGATCTGCTATATCTTTCGATCATCCTCATCTCTATCTGCCTCAGATACCTGGCCTGCACTACTGATACATACAGGGTTCTGTCGCCGAGTTTCACAACTATGTCTGACTCCTTTGGAATGCTGAACTCTACAGGATATATGGCAGGTCCCCCACAGGTCGTGCACAGCCTGAAGTCCTTGCCAGACTTTTTTATGAAATCTTCCACTTCTTTCTCTATCCTGATCAGTGCCGGATTATCTGTCATGGGACTAAAGCCATCTTTTCACTACTTAAGTTTTATTCTCCTTCCGGCAGCAGTCCTTCCCGGGCAAATTTAAATTTAATGAGTTCCAATGTATGCTCCATGTTAATGAAGGATAAGGGAAAACTCGTTATCTGGCCTTCATATATCGACAAGACCAGATCAAGAAGTAATGGCCGTATTATCTCTCGGAAGTCCTCTGTGAGCGAACCCACTCTCCAGGAAATAGGCCTTGCAGCCCAAAAGCTGGGAATGGCCCCGGAAATTGAAGCTGATAAAGCTTATCCGAAGTCCTGGTGGGAGTCTAAAGGCAGGGTGCTGATAGATAACACTGCACCAAAGACAGCGCTAGCCAGAAAGATAGCTTCCACAATCAAAGACATGCGCTCCGGCCAGACAAAATAATCCTGTTGATACTTACAGCAAGCAACCCCAAGGCAGGGAAAGCGATCAAAAAATTAGTAAATAGTAATCTCTGGATCAAAATTATAAATCAAAAAAGTCCTGTTCCCTGGAACTCTCAGGGAAGAGGCCATATTCCAAAGCTGGCGTCCAGTATCATTATTACCAGGCCGATTACCACGCCTGAGACAACTACTGTCTTTGGATTGATATGTATTGCTTTCTTGTCAGCCTCGTAATAGCGCATGAGGCCGGCCGATGACATCAGCCCGCT
The DNA here is from genome assembly GCA_000306725.1 of Methanolobus psychrophilus R15. GTDB lineage: Archaea > Halobacteriota > Methanosarcinia > Methanosarcinales > Methanosarcinaceae > Methanolobus > Methanolobus psychrophilus. The sequence goes on from CP003083.1 coordinate 2,118,584, forward strand.
GCCGCTGGATTTCTTCTTTGTCATTATTATCTCCGTGAGCCTTTATTCAGTGATATATGATTAGTTGTTATATTAGTTATTTGCTGTCATTGATGGACTTAATCATTTAAAAGATTGTGCCTCAGGGAAGCACCTCGTCCAGCAGGAAAGGCGGGTGGAACACACCATTCTCAGTGATTATACCGCTGATGTTCTCCATGGGGGTCGCGTCAAAAGCCGGGTTGTACACCTTTACATCTGCCGGCGCAATCTGGGCACCCCTGCAGAACCTGAGCTCGTTTTCATCCCTCAGCTCTATGGTCACAGTCTCTTCCCAGCCCTCAAAATCAAAGGTTGAGACCGGTGCCGCGACATAGAACGGTATTTCATGTTCCTTTGCCAGTACCGACAGGGTGTAGGTTCCGATCTTATTGAACACTGCATCCCCTGTTATCCTGTCCGCTCCAACAATAATCTTGTCTACCATGCCCTTTCTCATCACATGTCCGGCCATAGAGTCGGCAATAAGTGTCACCGGGATATTGTCCTGCATTAATTCCCATGTGGTGATCCTGCTGCCCTGGTTAAGGGGACGGGTCTCGCAGGCTATCACATTGGTCTTCTTCCCTGCCTCCACTGCAGAGCGCACCACACCAAGAGCAGTACCCCAGTCCACACAGGCCATTCTTCCGGCATTGCAATATGTCATAACAGTATCGCCATCCTTGAGCAGTTTTGCCCCATGCTTGCCTATCATCTTATTAGTAGCCACATCTTCATCTGCGATGTTCTTTGCTTCGGAAAGGGCAATGTCCCTGATGCCTTCCACATCGTAGGCATCTGATGTTGCATCGATGACCCTGTCAACTCCCCATGCCAGGTTCACTGCGGTAGGACGTGTGGCCTTGATGGTCTTTGCAGCTATATGCATGTCCCTTATCAACGCATCCATCGTGCCGGCACTGCTCAGCGTGGCTGCAAGCGCTACTCCGAAACCACCAGCTGCACCAAGGGCCGGCGCTCCCCTTACCCGAAGGGTCCTGATGGCCTCGCAGAGAGAGCTGAGCGTCTTGCACTCAATGACCTTATATTCCACAGGAAGAAGGGTCTGGTCGATCATTACAATAGAATTTGATTCGTCATTCCAGTCTATGGTTCTCATGATATCTATCTGAATAAAGGGCATACCTGGAATAAAAATGTGAAGGTCAGCTCACGCATTTGAAACCAATTATACTTAATAATGTGTCGAAAAGCCTAAAATCAGAGGATACAAACACCTTATGGGAATTTGGGTTTGGCTTTTAGGTTGCGTTTACGGGGAAACAGAGATACCCTTGTGTTTCAGCTCTTGCTCTTGTGCAGACCGTGTTAGGCGGGGGATTAGGTATATGAAGAAATGGTTAGTGTTGATTACCCTTTCAATGGCGATGTTCATCATAGTCATTGACACGACGATAATGAATGTGTCGATATCAGCTTTGATAATAGATCTGGATACCAGTGTGCGAGGTATCCAGAGTGCTATCTCGATCTATGCTCTGGTCATGGCATCTTTTATACTCATAGGTGGTAAGCTTGGGGACATTCTGGGCAAGAAAAGAACTTTTTTGATTGGCTCAGTTCTTTTTGGTATAGGCACTTTCACGGCTTCCATAAGCCCCAATCTGGGTGTTTTAGTCATTGGCTGGTCTGTTGTCGAGGGCCTGGGTTCGGCGCTGATGCTGCCTAATATCCAGACACTGCTGAGGGATGAGTATGAGGGTAAAGACCTGGCTTTTGCTTATGGCATAGTCAGCGCCATTGGTGCAGTAGCAGCGGCCGTAGGACCTATCGTAGGTGGTTTTCTGACTACCTTTTATACATGGCGTTTGGCTTTCCTCGGGGAAGTGTTGATAGTGATCGCAGTGCTGGCGCTCAGTCGCAGCATCAAAGCCGATGTGCCCCTCCCAAGGAAGCCGAGGTTCGATTTCGTAGGAGCATCTCTATCAGTTCTAGGCCTGTTCTCCATTGTCATGGGCATTTTGCTGGGACATACCTATGGATTCTGGTTGTCCAAGCAGCCGCTGGTAATCGGATCATGGGAAATAGCTCCCTTCGGTCTCTCCGTGACCCCTATCCTGATAGGACTGGGTGTACTATTCATAATGTTGCTGTTCAGATGGGAAAAGCGGCAGGAGGAGACAGGTAGTGATGGCCTTTTCAAACCATCGCTCTTCAGCACCCCGGGACTCACTCCGGGATTTATTGTCCGGAATCTTCATATGGCCATTATGGCAGCCTTCCTTTTTACTTTCCCGTTGCTGCTGCAGCTGACATTTGAATTCTCTGCCCTGGAAACCGGTTTTGCTCTTCTTCCCTTTTCGATAGTTTTATTGGTATCTGCCTTAATCGGGGCCAAGTTGACAGGTCGGTTCATAGCAAAGCGCATCATCCAGGCAGGGTTCCTGCTGGTGATCTTTGGCCTTGGAATAGTTGCCTGGACCGTCAAGCCCGATGTACAGCCGTCTGATATGGGTCTGGCCGTAGTATTTGGCGCAGGCCTGGGATTGATAGCTTCCCAGATATTGAACCTTATTTTCTCTTTGGTGGATAAGAAGGATGCCCCTGAGACCGCAGGTCTGAACGGCACCTTCGAGCAGCTTGGCAACTCCATAGGTGTAGCCCTGGTGGGTACCATCATGCTGAGTACACTACTGATCGGCTTACAGATGAGCATTGAGGAAAGCACCGAAATTCCGCAGGAATATAAGCCTGAATTGCTTGCGGCTGTGGAAAGTAGTGTGCAACTGGTTTCGGACACCCAGCTCAAATCCACATTGGAAACATCCGGTGCTGATGCAGAAATGCAGGCGGAGATTCTGGACATTTACGCTTTGAGTAGGATCCAGGCCTTTAAGGTAGGACTTGCCTTCCTGATCTTCTTGGCCTTAGTTGGATTGGTATCCACGGTCGGGTTATCGGACAGGAGGCTTTGAGAAATAAATATGATGATGCCAGTAAGATAGGCATTCTCATTTGTTTTTGCTCTCTCCCATAAGCTCAGCTATCCAGTGTGTGTCTTCAAAACTTTCCAAGACGGTTCGCACCACCATTGTAAGAGGGGTGCTGAGGAGTGCTCCTGCGGGCCCCAATACGAAACCCCAGTATATAAGGGACAGGAATACGACAGATGGCGTTAATTCCAGTCCCTTCCCTGCGAGTGAGGGGAACAGGAGGTTATCAGTAAGACCGTTTACGATTAGCATGGCCACTACAATAGCCAGGGCACCCAAGGGGCTGTACTGCAGCAGCGCAAGGATTGCCGGAGGGATAACGGCTAGTGCCAGGCCGATAAATGGGATATAGCCTAGCAGGAATGCCAAAAAACCCCAAAGGAAGGCAAATTCAATATCCGCGATGAGCAGAATGATAGTAGTTCCAATGCCCATCACAAGATTGGTTTTTGTACGTATCACCACATAGTCCATTATCTGGCCGCCTAAATCCTTGATGTTTAATGCAAGTGTAAAACGCTCTTCGACTTCTCTTTGGACCTTCTTCGAAATTCCTATGGCATCTAACAACAGGAACGCAGTTGTGATTATGATGAGGCCGACTGTTGTTGCAGCACTCACAGTTCCTGAAAATATCGATGCCAAAGAAGCCAGCAGGAAAACTCCCACGTCGCGAGCGATAGACCCCAGTGATATATCAAGATTCTCTATGTATGGAATGTATCCCATAAGGCTGTCAACTCTCTCTGTCAGATTGCTCTGGTAAGCAGGGGTCAGTTCATTGAACTGCAGTATAGCACTGACTGTAAGAATGCTGACAACCACAACGATCACCAGGAACAGCAGGATGACAAGGGCGACACTGATCACAGGATGTACTCCTCTTTTCTGGAGCTTGTATATCAAAGGAGCAAATATGAGTGTTGCAAAGAGCGAGAACAGGATGGGTATTAATATTGGTGCGATCTCCCGCATTCCAATTGTCAGAAGTACCACGGCAACTATAACAAATAGAAGCTTTGTGGGCGCGGAAAATGTGTCAGTTTGTAAATTCTTCATACACAGTACCTCTTGGATATTCATTAATATCTATTATCTATATACTTTTATTATATAAGTCTCGATCTACATGTTTTGCATCCACTTTGCAAAAACCCGCACATCATCTGTAAGCCATGTAGATTGCCACAACTCCCTCCAGAATAAGCAAACCAGCTGTGATCCATAACAAAAATTGAGCGCCCATTATTACATTCGTTGCCAAGGTTACCCCTATTATTATACTGATGATTCCGAAAGCTCCGATGCCCCAGCCCTCACCTCCAAAAGCAGCGATCAGGGATGTGATGCCTATGACTATACCCATGATCCCAAGAATGAACACAAGGGTTGCAGGCAGGATAATAGCGCTCTGCAAAGGGTGCTGCAAGACTAGGATACCTGCAAGTACACCAATAACACCACTAAGGAGTTTCCATATCCATTGAGACCTGTTTTGGAAAATGCCAAGTATAAGGAATAGTCCCTGTATAAGCCACCAGAGACCAATAAGCAATGTGATCACGGTCAGGGTGGCTCCTGTCCATGTCAGCAACATTACTCCAAATATGAGGGAGGTTATACCTCCCAATAGCAGCGCTTGATTGTTAATATTATATTTATCGATTGTAGTTTCCATTCCACTCCCCCTTGAAAATTCGATTTACCCCTTTCTGATAATCCATATATGTGTTCTTCTTATTCTTTTTCAAGAAAGTCGAGATATTCGGTCACTTATCTTCGATAGCAGATCCTGTTTTCATCCGTCTTCTTATCTGCTTCTATATCTCTTTTAAAAGAAATATAAATTATTTGAAACGATGAGCAGAAGTAGAGTTCCGTTTGTGTCTTCCTGCATCTACCCATTCCTATAATGTGCTTCTATGGGTGTTAGTTTTTGTAGACCGGTTTACTTATACGCCCAGTATATAGTGCTGATTCCCGATATGATCATCAGGAAAGCTGTTCCAAATATAAGTACCACTCCACCTATAAGGACATTAAATATTAACAGCAGTCCGATTATGATGCTTACAATCCCCAATATTCCGGTCCCCCATCCATCTCCCGCTAGGGCAGCAATCACAGCTAGAATGCCCATGCTCATGCCCAGTATCCCTAAAACTAGTGTCAGGGTGATTGTACCAATCACAGGGATCAGAAGTGGATGTTGAATAACAAGAATACCTGCAAATATGCCAATAAGGCCTCCAATCAATTTCCAGATCCACTTGGACCGGTCAATGAAAATTGAGAATATCATGAATATTCCCTGGACCAGCCACCAGAGACCGACCAGCAGCATGATCGCAGACAGAGTCGCTCCAGGCCATGTAAGTAACAAAATACCAAATATAATGGAGGCAATCCCTCCCAGCACGGCTGCCTGGTGATTGATAGCATTTTCATTTATTCTTTCGTCTATTGTCTTAGACATTTCTTTCCCCCTTAGTTATAATTGATTCAGCTTTCACGTTGATTCTGCATCATAAGGCACCTTAAAACTCCCATAATTGTCTGACCCGGGCCAGTTCATAATCTTCTACACATTCAGGAGGTGCTTTAGGGTCTTTCCCTTTGTTCCCTGCCCTATTCCTTTCACTTTGTAAGTATAATGTAGTTCTCTCAGATCATCTACATTTGTGCCAATAAAAGGGCAGGCTCCTCTCTTGCCATACCACAGTTATCTGCAGGTGTGGTGGCCCTCGGCAAACTGTCGGATATAGGTCTACAGCACTTCATCCGGCATATTGAAATCGCTGGCTGAATTGAGTTACTCTTTACTCCTAAAGAAACAGCATTTGTATGCCAGATTACACCCTGTTTGTTGACAAGCACATGGATGCCGGATGCAATAGTTTAATGTTATTTTATTTCTAGCCTCTCTCTGCTTTGATAAAAAACAAATCAATCAGAAGCAACCATGTGCAATGTCGTTAATTATGGTATTGATAAGTCCTTCTTAGTCTTCCGCAAAGGCCTCACGTAGTTTCTCTTCTTGTTCCTTGGAAAGATTGGAAGCGATCAGTTCAAACTTGAAATCTTTCATAGCCTCGACAACTTTGTCCATCACGGCATTGCTGCTCATCAGGAAGAGGGCAGAGGTTCCTTCGGTCACTTTGCTCCTGACCGATTTGATGAAATCATTGCTGATGCCCACCTCTGCCATAGAGCCTGCCATAGCGCCCATCGCTGCCCCGAAAGCCATGCCCAGGAACGGGACCAGGAATATCAGGCCAAAGAGCATGCCCCAGAAAGCACCGCTTAAAGCGCCCGCACCTGTCATATTGGCCAGTTGTTTTGTTTTTGGCTTCTTTTTACCTTCCGGCCATGTAACGATAGCTGCATCATGCAACGTGATTAGTTGTCTCTTGTTCAGGTCTTCAATTACCTCAAGAGCCTTTTCTGCGCCATCTGCGCTTTCAAACTTCAGAACTGTTAAAGTTGTCATTGTCATATTCGATTCTCCCTCTTCTTTATCCAATTCCCTTGTATCTTCTTTTACCTTCCTTCATGTGCCATGCTGTCAATAACTACGGTAATGGCCAGGACCAGTAAGGCATCCTCATTGTCGCTCACGTCTACTCCATAAGTGTCGCGGACGCGGAACCATGCTTTGGAGATGGATCCTATCACCTGGTCTCCTCTGAGTATCTTGTACTCATGGTTCAGAATATTGCCTTTCGCAGTCAGGTCTTCGCCGTCGGAAACCGAGATCTTCCAGCGGTCACGTAGTGGCGTTATCAGAGCGTTGTGTACTTTAGCTACTGCATGGCCGTCCTTCTCGATATCCATGGTATCGCGTACATGCGCTACTTTCTCCTGTATCTTGTAGATATCATTCCCCTGCAAATCCTGAAAATTCAGTGTTTTTCGCAAACGAAGTACCTTATTCTCAACTTGGAAAACCTTATCTCCCTGTTCATTTTCTATAAAGAAACGGTCCCCAATTGTAAAAAAGCGCTGATGCATTCTGAATCGTGTACCTACACGATCATTTGCTCCGGGAGCGGCAGAAGTATCCCTGTCTGAAAATACCCCCTCGCTTCCGGTTGTTTCCTTCATTCTTCTCAACATAAAAATGTCCCTCTGGCTGCATCAAGAAAAGGCACCCAACCCCTATAGACATCAGTCTTCTAAATGCAAAATCCTGGTTCTTATCAGTAGTTTACTGTACTTCGATATTTTTCATGAAAGAATTAATAGCCTTATGAAACTATCAGATGAAGCAAAGTTATCAATACTTTAATTCAAACCTTACTTTTTGAGGGGATTGATGCGAGAGATTTCCTATGTTTATATATCTTAACATTGAATATTATCTTCTATGCAAAAACCCATGCTCATCCATGATCCTGTGCACAAGACAATCCTTCTGGACGAGTTTGAGCAGATGCTTGTTAACACTAAGCATGTCCAGCGGCTCAGGAACATCCAGCAGTTGGGGCTTGTGGATACTGTATATCCCGGTGCTAACCATACTCGTTTTGAACACAGCATCGGGACAATGCACATGGCATCTGTTATCGGTCATTCCCTTAACCTGGAGCCGGATGATATTCGCAAAGTCAGGGTGGCGGGGCTTTTACACGATGTAGGACACTCCGCTTTCTCTCATGTGGTGGAGGGTGTACTGAAAAGGAATCCTCTGCTCCAGCCAAATATTAATGGCAATCGACTTATCAAACATGAGGCTTTTACGCGGGATATTATTTCCTATAGCCTTCCGGAAGATAATTTCATTGCGCGGTATGTGGAGAAAAATTTCGGTACCGATCCTTACGAGTTCTTCGGAGAGATAGCAAAGATCGCCACAGGTGACACTTCCCTGAAGAAGCCATACCTTGCGCAGATAATCGCAGACGATGTGGATGCAGACCGCATCGATTTCCTGCTCCGGGATTCTTATCATACAGGTGTTTCCTTCGGGATGATAGACATGGACCAGATAGTGCGTAGCCTGGTCATAAGGAACGGGAGCATTGTCTTGGGCAGCCCGGACGGTTCTGGCTATGGCGAGGATATGGCTCTCACGGCAGCTGAGTCCCTGCTCATATCCAGGGCCCATCACTACACTGCTATTATTCACAACCCTAAGACGCAGGCATCCCGAGTCATGCTGTTGTATGCGCTTGAGGACGCCCTTGGGAGCTATGCGAAAAAAGCAGGCATGGAAAAGGCAAAGGAAGAGGTTGTGCTCTTTTTCAAGACCTATAATGATAGCGACCTTCTTGATTTCATCAGGTCGCATGCATCACAAAGGTCCTTACAATTGCTTGCAGATATTCGCGATGGCAATATTTATGCTCCGGTTGCAAGGCTCAGCCAGAAAACCATTCCGCCTTCCACTCGGATGGCTCTGGCCACTATTGCGCGTCATGGAGTGGCTACAAAAAAACTGGAAAGCCTGCTGGCAAAGGAACTTGGGGACGTGCTAGTGGACCTGAGCGTTGCCTCAGGAGTTCCCAAGAGCATGCGCATTTCCATAGGCGAAGAGGACGCCTTCTTCTACGATGAGTCCGCACTTGCCAATGGTCTCGTGCGTGCAATATCAAGACAGCTGTCACTCACAGCTTTTGCGCATCCCTCTGTTGTTATGGATATGGATGACGGATCAGTTTCCTTGAACCTCCGGGAAGTTGTTGAGGAACTGTCTCCGAAGCTCCTTCATTTCATACGCACGGAACAGTACCTGCCCATAGAAGGTGTGCTATTGCTCTTTTACGGAGTGCATAGTCTTTTTGAGAATGAGAAGGACGGCTTTGTATCCATTCCCCGGTTAAGGCATATCACCTGGCTGTACCGCACTATCCGGCACCTGCGCGACTCTTCACGGCTTCGGAATCTCTTTGACTACTCCTTCCATGATAGTTACGGCTTCCCTTACAGCGACAGGCTCTTTGAGAACATACAGGTACTTGTTGCCATGGGCATAGTCGATGAGGATCTCAGGTACTATGAGAAAGGAGGGAGGTTCCGGCAGAGTTATGAATATGTGCTGACATGGGATGGTGTCGAATATGCAAGGATGCTTGCGGATGCTTACCAGCCGGAGTTCGGGGAGATAAGGGATTATCTTGTAATGAACAAGCATTCTATCCCCCGGGATATTGTTACTATCCCGGCTAACAGATACGCTTCTAAAAAACGCTAGACAGGTGTGCAAAATGTTATCAGGCGAATTGGTCATGCTAAAAACCTCCCATCGTGGAAAGGTCCGGGAGTTCATTGTGAATGTATCTGAAGATGATTTTCATACGGATTTCGGGAAAATCGACCTGTCCGTACTCATTGATAAAGAGCCTGGAGATGCTGTAATCTCACATATGGGCCAGGAGTTCACTATACAGCGCCCACGTATGCCTGATTTCTTCAACCACGCGAAACGTTCGGGCGCACCGATGATGCCAAAGGACATCGGTCCCATAATTGCCTATACCGGTCTCAATAAGCAGGATAATGTACTCGATGCGGGCACAGGCTCAGGTGTGCTTGCTATGTACCTGGGTTCGATCGCAAAACGTGTGCTCAGTTATGAGATACGTGAGGATTTCGCGCAGATTGCCAGGCAGAACGTTCTCAGCGCAGGGCTTGATAATGTGGAGATACGTTGCGGGAACATTATCGAAGAGATAGCTTCCCTCGATGAGAGCTTCGATGTGGTTACCCTGGATACTCAGGATTCAAGATATGTCATCCCTCACGTCAGGAAAGTTCTCAACCCAGGGGGTTTCCTGGTTACCTACTCTCCATTCTTCGAGCAGACAAAAGATATCCGTGAGGCAATAGAAGCTGCGCATTTCTATGATGTAAGGACCATGGAGTTCTCAGAACGTGAGATCTCCTTTTCAGACAGGGGTACACGCCCGGCAACTGCAAGGGTAGGGCATACCGGTTTCATAACAATAGCACGAAAGTAAAGTTAAAACTTACCTGAGGCCTTCATTGGTTATCCTGAAGTCACGTGCCCTGCCTTCGGGAAGTGAGCGATGCTTCCACAATTTCGCCCGCCTTGTACCTTCTCCTGTCTTTTCCAGCTGGATGATGGTCTTGGATATGTGTTCTATCCCGCTGCCGCCGATAGGTTTCAGGGTGCCTGATGCCATATCGCTGTAGACCTGGTTGCTTATGACGACTGTAAGCCTGTACTTACGGGCAATTCCGTGCAGGAAGCCTATCTGGTTTGAAAGTTCCCTTCTGGATCGTATGCTGGACTCATCCTGGTCAAGCTCGAAGCGATAGAAGGAGGTTGCGGAATCAACTACTATCAGCCCTATCCTGTCTGAAATAAGCTTCTCGATCTCCTTAACTGCCGAATACTGTTCTTCAAAACTATTTGGTTCGAAGATAATTATTTCCCGGGCTATTTCTTTTGCGTTCTCTCCGGCTATCTGCCTGAACCTCTGGGGTGAGATGGCTTCAGTATCTATATATATGACCTTCTTGCCATTCTTCACGCATTCCACAGCTAGCTGCATACAGAGGTTGGTCTTGCCACTTCCGGCTTCTCCAAATACCTGTGTCACGATGCCTGTTTCAAATCCTCCTTCCAGGAGTTCATCGATAGGCTCACAGCCTGATGATATATGCTTGGTTATTGTTTACACCCCTTACCTGAGATAATTGCTTATAATGGAGTTCTTAATATACATCTTTTTGGCAAAAACATCTGTATTCAGATCCATTATCAACTCGGATTAACTATATTTACCAGTACTGATACATATTGTATAGGATATATTATCTGTTAGGCCATGCTACGATCCTTTTTGTTATCATGGTAAATTTTTCTGTTACCAGATGGAGTCTGAAAAAGCATTATTAAGCTGGAGGTCATTTTATAATTTACCTCACGGTGAAAAGAACAAGTCAAAATGCAATGCCAACTGAAGCTTATTTTTTCAGATGGCATTGCAGTTCCTCTCCGGAGTGTACTAATATAATAATAGATTTATATCATCGAAGGGACGCGAGATAATGGCTGACGTAATTATATATACAACAAAGACATGCCCCAAATGTGAGCAGCTGAAGAAGGTATTGGAATCGAAAGGTATACCTTTCAAGACTGCAGACATGTCGACTCCTGAAGCACTCACAGAACTGAAGTTTAACGGGGTGTTCACCATGACCGCACCGGTCCTCCAAATCAACGATGAATTTTTAACCCATAAAGACCTCTTCAATGGTCCTGATGTTAACCTGGAAGCGTTGAGCAGCCTGCTCTGATGATCATGGTGTGAGGTGGGAAAATGGAAGGATGCACTACTATAAATAAAACCGCTACCGGGGAAACTGAATATGAACAAATCGATCAGGCCTGTGATACACAGGTTCAGTCCGGGGAAAAAAGAGAGATGCCGATAAGTATGACACAGACGAGTAAGCCACTTGCGATTCAGAAAACGCTTGATGGTAACACTATATCCATATTGCCAAAGGTGCGCACCACTGCCGGGCATATGGTCGAGTGGGACCGTAATATCATTATCAATCAATTGTTGAAGGAAACAAAACTCTCAGAAAGGTTCCACGGAAAACCCGGCATAGAAAAGCAAGAAGCCCATAATATTGCAAAAGAGGTTGAACATCGTATCAGGAGTCTTGAACTTAAGTTCCTTTCCGGGCCCCTAATAAGGGAAATTGTCAACATAGTGCTTCTTGAGAAAGGCCACATAGAATGGAGGAATATCTGTACAAGAGTAGGTACTCCCGTATATGACGCGTGCGAGATAGACCTTGGAAGCGGTTTTGAGGCAAAGGACAACGCCAACCTCCAGGAGAACGCCGAGACCTCTCACAAGAAAAAGGCGGACAAGATATCTAAAGAACAGTACCTGCTCCTGCTTCCTCCAAAGATAGCAGACCTGCATCTGGACGGCGACATCCATATCCATGACCTTGAGTACCTCGGCACCCGTGCATTCTGCCAGGACTGGGATCTCAGGTATTTCTTCTACTATGGGCTCATGCCCGACGGCTCCGGCGCAAAGGCAAGTGTTGCAGGCCCCGCCATGAAGGCGGAAGTAGCCATATTGCACGCAGTGAAGGCCCTGGGAAGCGCCCAGACCAACTTTGCGGGCGGACAGGGCTTTTACAATTTCCTGACCTTCCTTGCTCCTTACCTTGAAGGCAAGAGCTACATCGACATAAAGCAGCTCATGCAGATGTTCGTGTACGAGATGACTCAGATGATGGTTGCCCGCGGAGGGCAGGTCGTGTTCTCCTCTGTCCAGCTTTCCCCGGGAGTGCCAAAGCTCTGGAAGGATAAGCCTGCAGTCTATAAGGGCAGGGTACACGACGGGACCAATGGCACCGAGAAGCGTACCTACAGTGAATTCGAACGTGAAGTGCGCCTGTCATTCAAGGCTCTTATGGATGTAATGATAGAAGGTGACAACTGGGGCAAGCCTTTCAACTTCCCCAAGCCCGAAATATCCATTGAGCCTGATTTCATTGAAGAGGACGACTTCTTCAACAGGGCCCACCCGGAGCTCCCTACTTACGAAGAGCTCTATGACCTGACCTTCGAACTGGCCGCGAAGTTCGGAACGCCTTACTTTGACAACCAGCTGCCTGAGTACAGGGGCGCAGGCGAGGGCATATCATGTTACCAGTGCTGCGCATACCAGTTCTCGGCAAATGCTGATGCTGACGACAGTTTTGATGATAAACTTCTGTTCAAGGACGGAAAGCATTTCTCGATGGGCTCCTGGCAGGTTGTGTCCCTTAACTGTCCAAGGGCGGCATACAGGGCTAAAGGAAATGATGAAGCGCTGTTTGCAGACCTGAGGAATCTCATGGACCAGAGCATCAAGCTCTTCAAAACAAAGCGCAGCTGGATGGAGAGTATTATCGAGAACAGCAGGATGCCCTTTGCTACGCAGAGACCAAAGGACCCTGTTACGGGTGAGAAAGGTGCAATAGCTGTCGACATAGGTGCACTTGTCAACACAATAGGCGTTATCGGGATCAATGAGATGGTGCAGTACCATGTAGGTTCCCAGATACATGAGTCAAAAGAAGCGTTCAAATTCGCTATACGGGCAATGACCGAGATGGAGATGTACGGCAAAGAGCTCACTCGTAAGCACGGTATGGAAATAGCTCTTGCACGCACCCCTGCTGAAACCACATGTCAGAGGTTTGCAGTGTCCGATATGCTGCATGACGAATATAAGGATGCTGTCCTGCAGGTTGTCAAGGGTGACAAGGAAGGCGCTCTTGCAAATATCAAAAAGACCCATGACCTGCCTGTCTATTACACCAATGGTACTCATGTTCCCCCGGGTGCCCGTATATCCCTGGTAGACAGGATGAACATAGAGCATGTGTTCTTCCCCATTGTTGACGGCGGTAACATCTGCCATATATGGATGGGCGAGGGAGCACCGGACGCAAAGGGGCTGAAGGAGTTTGCGATGAACATTGCGAAGAACACCCAGATCGGCTATTTTGCCTTTACTAAGGATATGACTGTTTGCCTCAACGATTTCCACATCATGTCCGGCCTGAAGGAATGCTGTGAGAACTGTGGTTCTGGAGATGTCGAGCAGGTTTCAAGGGTAACCGGTTATGTGCAGGCTGTCAACGGCTGGAATTCTGCCAAGAAGCAGGAACTTGCAGACCGGATGCGCTACAGTTCAAGCGATATGATCTGATGTCGATGAAAGTTAATTACGGTAGTTGTGTTCCCATCTCTACTGTGGACTGGCACGGTCATGTGTCAGTCGTCCTTTTTTTAAGAGGATGCCCTTTCAGGTGTCCCTATTGTCAGAACCATGAGATTCTGGATAGTTCTGACATGACAGATATCCAGGTACTTGAGAATGCCATTAAGAAATCAAAGCCTTTTGTCAGTAGTGTCATCTTTCTTGGGGGTGAGCCTCTTATGCAGAAGCAGGCGGTGATACATCTGGCAGGGTTTGCAAAAAAGAACGGTCTGCTTGTGGGAGTACATACCAATGGTTTCTATCCGCTGGCCCTTGATGAACTGATAAAGGAAAAGCTCCTCGACAAGGCCTTTATAGATATCAAGGCTCCTCTGGACGATATTGAGGCATACGGCAGGGTAATTGGCTGCGACACTTTTCCGCAGGTCCGGGCAGACCCTGCAGATGCGGTCAGGAGGATCAAGGACTCAGTATTGCTTGCTCTTGAAAGTGGTGTGGAACTGGAGTTAAGGACCACTGTCTTCAGGGGATTCATGGGTGATACAGATGATGTCCGGAAAATAGCCGCTTCCATTCTTTCGCTCACAGGTGACAGGAACGTACCTTACGTGCTCCAGCAGGGACTTGCGGAGAACGCGGCACTTGCAAGCATGCGGGATATCAGGCCATTCAGCAGGGAGGAGATGCTTGGGCTAGCCTCGTCCGCTCATGAGTCTCTGGATAATGTATGGATTCGGACAAAGGAACGTGGTAACGAGAAAGTTAACTTCGAACCGGTTTGAAGTTTAAACAATTTTCTTATAGGTGTGGTGCAATCATTCAACATACTAAAAGGAGTATCTTCGAATGAAAAAAACATACCTTCTATGCGCACTAATGCTCTTGATATCTGCTGTTGTTGTCAGTGGATGCATGAGTCTGGATAAAGATGCCGGTTCTTTATCTTATACTTCCAACGAAAAAGCTGTATCTATCTATGACTCCGCCACAGAGAATTCCGTAAGGCAAACTTTCTCAGGCGGGGCGGGTACAGTTTCCGTGGACCGGAAGACCATCACCACGGTGGATATGTCTCTTGAAGTGGACGAAGCCCCTGCAGCCATCGAACAGATATCTACCTCCGCAAGGACTTTCGGTGGTTATGTCTCCGGTTCTTCGGTATATGTTCATACCTATGATTCGGGCACCTGGAAAGATGGTTATATCACTGTAAGGGTGCCTGAAGCAGAGCACCCCATATTCCTGGAGGAAGTTGAAAAACTCGGGGAAGTCACTTCAAGGAGTGTGAGTGGCCAGGATGTTACTGAGGAATATATTGATGTCACTGCCCGTCTGGAAAACCTGAAAAGGCAGGAGCAGCGTCTTTATGAGGTTCTCAATATGAGCAGGACAGTTGAGGAAGTACTGAGCGTGGAGAAGGAGATCGAACGTGTAAGGGGCGAGATCGACAGCCTGACAGGTCGCCTGAACTATCTCAATGACAGGGTCGAGTATTCGACCATCAGCATCCGTCTCACAGAATCCGACCGCGTGGTTTATTCATGGGGGCTTGGAGATGCACTGTCCGATTCAGTCAGGGGCTTCATATCAATGGTCAATGCGCTGATAATACTGGCAGGTTATATGCTTCCGATAATCATTCTTCTGGCCTTGTTCGGAGGCCTCTTCGTAGCGCTGAGGAGGATGGCACGCCGGTGATATATATGCATGGAGTCTGAATGAAGGTATTTCCCCTTCATTCATATAGTTCTATAAACCGGTCATTTTAAATAAAAAATATTGTTAGTACATAAGTGCATAATGTTATAAGCTGACCTTGCAATGTGAAAGTATGAGATCCAGACCTGTATCAGAAATTGGGGAGCGCCCTCTCATCGGCATTTTGACTGGTATATTTAACAAAACCAGAGGTTCTCGTCTGATAGTCGGCCCTGGTCATGACGACTGTGCCGTGCTTGAAATGTCGGAGGACGAATATCTTGTGGTGACAACTGACATGCTCCACAGGAAAACGGATTTCCCTCCGCAGATGACCGGGTGGCAAATAGGCTGGATGTCTGCTGCTGTCAATTTAAGTGATATCGCATCTATGGGTGCAAGTCCTATGGGTTTCCTCTCGGCTATCGGTCTTCCAAGGGATACGGATGTATCTTTCGTTGAAGATATCGCTCACGGAATGGCAGACTGTGCAAAGGCCTGCGGTACTTCTGTGATAGGCGGTGATATCGATACTCATGATGAGTTAACCATCACCGGCACCGCTCTTGGAATAGTCCCGAGGCACGAACTGCTCACCAGGAAGGGTGCCAGGGTAGGGGACAAAGTCTGCGTTACCGGCTTTGCAGGCTCCGCCGGTGCTGCCCTGCACGCCATTGAGAACAACATCTCTGTACCTGACAGGCTGCTAAAGGCACTTCTTGAGCCATATCCCCGGGTCACCGAAGCAAGGGAACTCGCATGTTCCGGCCTTGTGACCTCCACGATGGACACAAGCGATGGCTTGGCCCTGTCGCTACATGACCTTGCTGACCTCAACCAGGTCGGCTTCCTCATATACGAATCCAAGCTCCCGATACATGATGACATAAGAGCGCATGTGACCACAGATCCCAATGAGCTCACAAACCTCGCACTCTACACGGGTGGTGACTTTGAATTGCTATTTACAGCCTCTCCTGATATACTGAACCAAGTATTTCCAACATTTAATTTAAGTATAATCGGTGAAGTAGTTGAACAATCAGCTGGTATGCGCATTGAAAGAAATGACGGGACAAACTCGTCGATAAATCGTAAAGGTTATCTACAATTAGGGAATTAGATTTACACAAGATTAGATTACAATATTAAGGAAAAAAGGATGATCAAAAATGAATAAAAACATTCGATTGCTTTTATTTGGACTAATATTGCTCATGTTCACAGGTGGTGCAATGGGTGCACCTTCTCTTTCTGGTGAAGGCATTTCTCCGGGAAGCGGTACTGTCGAAACAAACTTTATTTTTGCAGTTACATATACTGATCCTGATAATCTCAGTGCAAGTTTTGTTAACGTTACTATAGATGCTATTCCTTACCCAATGACAGAAGTTGATCCCTCAGATGTAAATACCTCTGATGGGAAAGCTTACAGATTCGAAAAATCGGGTTTCTCTGTAAATCCAGCTCACAGTTATGCTTTCTCTGCAAGCAATGCAAACGGTGCAGTTGGTCCATATGGGGCAGGCACCTTTGCAGTCACAAACACTGCACCGGTACTGTCTTCTCCATTGATTACTCCAAGCAGTGGTTCACCTGCAACGGAATTTGTGTTCACGGTGACCTATACGGATGCCGATAATCACACCGCAAGTTATGTAAATGCAGTAATTGACGGTATTAACTATCCAATGACAGCTGTCGATCCTGCAGACACAAATACGACTGACGGAAAAGGTTACACGCTCTCCAATTCTAGTATGGCGGCAGGCTCTCACACATACAGTTTCACCGCATCAGATGGTACAACCACAGCTACTCCTACCTCTGAGGGCACTTTTTCTGTAAACTCTGATTCCTCTCTGTCAGGGACTATTTCTTCTGCTAGCGGCACTCCTTCCACAACATTTGTCTTCAACGCAATTTTCACGGATGCCGATAACGACGCTGCCAGTTCTGTGACAGTCACTATCGATGGCACTGATTATGTTATGAGCGAGGTTGACGCAACTGATGTCACTACAACTGACGGGAAAGCATATACTTACAGCATGTCCGGTTTCTCTGCTGGCAGCCACTCATACAGTTTTAAGGCAACGGTCGGTTCAGATACCATAGGTCCGGTGGGAGCAGGTACTTTTGATGTGGATGTTTCAAATCATGCTCCTACCCTTACAGATGCTTCTGTTACCGGGGCTAACAATTTCATCGTTGGTGGGGTCATTTATTTCAATGTTACTTACACAGACTCTGACAACCAATTGCCGACATACAGTTATGTCCAGATAGATGGCGTCAACAAGACAATGTCTAAGGTCAATAGTGCAGATAATGATGCAACCAATGGTATAGAATATACGTATAATACTACACTTGCACAAGGGAATCATACATATGTCTTTTATATGTCTGATGGAACCAATCCTGTAAGCACTGCTTCTGCAACTATCACCATACACCCCAAAACCTACTATACGGGTGACCGTATATGGGATGAGGATGCAGGTCAGTCCACAACTTATACATGGAATGCAAAGAGTTTCTCCGGCTTCTTCTACGATCTGGAAACCGGTTTCAGCTCTGAGACAATGACGATTACTGATATTTCACGGACCATAGGTGATGGGAAGCTTGTGTACGAAACAAGGCCCGTTGATAGTAACTTCGAGCATTCTGCATGGGGCAAGTATCAGGTTATCGGCTTCATGGCAGAGAAGTATTTTGCAGGGTATAAGTCCTCAATAACTAATATCAATGGTGTCAGCACTGTGAGTTTGATATCTTCCGGACAGCTTTCCAAGGTCCTGATTGACAATGATGACAAGAAATCCGTATATTCAGGTTCCTCACTCACCCTTGAGGACGGCTACAAGCTCAACATTGTCCAGGTTGACAAGAATGGTGATAAGGTCTTTGTGACTCTCACAAAAGATGGTGACGAACTTGACAGTGGAATTATCAGCGGAAGCGGTGATTATGTCTACGAGGCAGACTTGGGAGACAGCGATGATGTTCCCATAATAATTGTCCACTTTGACTCCATATTCAGCGGGACTGAGTCAAATGCTGTATTCATTCAGGGTATTTTCCAGATATCAGAGGATTACGTGGAACTGGAAGATGGTGGAAGTTACGGCGAAATGGAAATCACAGGATTCAGCGACGATTATATCCAGATGAAGAACGATGGCTCTATCTCTCTCTCAAAAGGAAAGACCATTGATATCATGGGTAAGATCAAGTTCATAGTAGCTGATTCGAACACCCTGCGTTTTGCACTATTCGTGGACATGTCCTCTCCAGGTACATATGAGCTTCGTGGTACTGTGGCAGAAGGTGCCGATTTACTCACGTGGACTCCCCTGAACTTCGAAGGTTTCTATTATGACATCGATGAAGGCATCCAGACCGAAAAGCTTGAGCTCAAAGTAATCAACGACAGGTCCATACCGAAAAACCAGTTAGTCTATACCAGCACTCCTGCACAGGTATCCTTTGAACACTCTGACTGGGGCAAGTACAATGTCATCGGTTTCATGGCCGAGAAATACTTCGCAGGCTATCCTTCTGGTGCATTTGGCAGCAGCAGCAGCGTGGATATCATTTCTGACGGCCTGCTCTCCAAGGTTCTTATCGATGAGGATGACAAGAAATCCGTGTATTCCGGTTCCGCTCTAATTCTTGAGGAAGGATATACTCTTAACATCGTCCAGGTTGACAAGAACGGCGACAAGGTAATGGTAACCCTTACCAGGGACGGTAAAGAGGTCGACACTTCAATTATCAGTGGAAGTGGCACTTACATCTATGAGACAGACCTTGGCGATTCAGATGATGTGCCGATAATTGCGATCCATTTCGATTCCATATTCAGCGGCACAGAATCAAATGCTGTATTCGTAAAGGGTATCTTCCAGATATCGGAGGACTATCTTGAGATTGAAGATGGCGATACATTCGGCAAGATGGAAGTCACAGGTATAGGTGGCAGCATAACAATGTCCAACAAGGATTCCATCTCCCTGTCAAAAGGTAAGTCCACAGCACTAATGGGTGATATCAGCATCAATGTCGCTGATTCCGGTAGTGTGAGGTACTACCCGTATGTTGAGGTAACCACTGCACCGTCCCAGACGCTAAGTGTGAGCCTTGACAAGTCCATTGCAACAAAGGGTGACAAGGTCACAGTCACTGTAACTTCCCGCGGCGCAGCAGTAAGTGATGCCACTGTGAAGGCTGGCAGCTCCACAATAGGAACAACCAGCGATGAAGGTAAGATCACATACACAGCTTCAACTATCGGGAAGCTTCAGATTACGGCATCAAAAGATAACTATGCTTCAGGAAGCAGTGAACTTGAAGTAATATCTCCGGACGATGATTCAAGAAAGATCATTATCGAAGTCTCTCCCGAGGAAGTATATGAAGGATCTTCAGTGACCTTCTTTGTACTCAAGGCAATAGGAGGAGATGCTGTCGAAGGTGCTACGGTATCTTATGACGGTAAGTCGATTGGCTCTACATCATCCGATGGAACGATTACTTACACGGTAGCAGACCCTGGCATGCACAAGCTGACAGCAGTTAAGAGTGGATTCATTGACGCCTCAATGAATCTGGAAGTCAAAGAGATCGCAGCGAAGTTTGAGTTCACTAATCTGGTTATAACTCCGCTTGACATCAAGCAGGGTAAGGAGGCAACTTTCAATGTCGATGTCAGGAATACAGGTACAGCGGAAGGCAGTTACACTGTTGACCTCAAGGTCAATGATACTGTTGTTGGCACCCAGACAATTACCCTTGCCATAGGCGAATCTCAGACACTTTCTTTCAAGCATGCGGAAAAAGAACCAGGCACTTATGTTGTGAAGGTCGCTGACCTGACCACGACCTATGAGGTGTTCGAGAAATCGGGAGTCATCTGGTATGTGCTTGGAGCCATCGCAGTTGTTTTTGTAGGTGGTCTTGGATACCTCTTCACCGCTGGAGGCTGGACTGCAGAAATTGCCCAGGCAAAGGTAGACGAAGCAATACAGACATTGCAGGAGCTTGTCAGCAAGCGCTGATAGCTCCAATCCTCTTTTTATTTTTATTCTAAATTGATCTTCTTGGCCACAAGCTCTATAGCTTCTATAAGACTATCTCTTGGCATTATTGTGGCAACAGGGATCCTTAATATCTTCTCGACAGTCGGACTTACGATAGGTGCACACACAAGAGCTTTGGCACCATCCCTTTCAGCCCGTACGGCTGCAATTATGGCTTCTTCCATGGAAGTTGCCGAATATTCCCTGATGGTGCAGAGATTCCCGCATATCTTTCTTTTAGTCTCATTTATATTGTCAAGCACAGGTCGCGCGGCTATTACGGCGATGAAATTCCCCTTCTCCGATCCTTCGATCCTTTTTATAGTTTTCACTATCTGGCGAAGGGTTTTCATATTAGGCTCTCTTTTTCCGGACATTATCTTGTACAGGGTGCTTTGAGGTATATCGGCCTTTTCTGCAAACTCCAGGGCAGTAAGGCCAAGGTCATCCTTTATGACCTTTGAAAGCACTTCCCTTAACCTTTCGTCTGATTCAAAGACAGCATCAGTTATTTTATCAGCGGCATTCATTTGTCCCACACTACTGTTATGATTAAAATTATATCCGGTTAAGGCAATGTGGTGTTATATATTAATACTTTTGGGTCATTTACCTGGACTTAACGGTAATATATATAATCTATATTGTCATGCTTTCAAAAAAACGGAACAATAGGTGATAATATGAGATACAGAACATCTACGAAGTTATATGCCTTTTCGCTTCTGATTATTTTCATTATAGCAGCCGTACTTATATCCGGTTGTGCCGAAAGAGATACTGAACCCCAGCAGGTGTCCACACTGACATTCGGATACCAGCCCAGCACCCATCAGATAGCTTATCTGACTGCGAAAGATCAGGGATGGTGGGATGAGGACCTTTCTCCGCTAGGTGTGCAGACAATCAACGACCGGCTTTTCCCGACAGGAGCACCTGAGATGTCCGCGATGCTAGCAGGCGAGATAGATGTCGCTTATGTCGGTGCCGCTCCATTCGTAGCTGCTGCCTCCAGTGGTCTTGACGCCAAGATCGTTGCCGCTGCACAGATACAGGGATCTGATATTGTGCTTCGCAATGACCTGCCATACGAGGGCCCGGAGAACCTGAGAGGACTCAGGATAGCTACCTTCCCGCCGGGAACCATACAGGATACACTCCTGAGGGACTGGCTAAGGGATAATGGCATCAACCCTGATACTGAAGTGGATATCCGGCCAATGGGTCCGGGAGATGCTGTGACTGCTCTCTCTGCAGGCCAGGTAGACGCAGTGTTCCTGCCACACCCCTCACCTACTGAGATCGAAATGCAGGGTATTGGCAGAACAGTTGTCCAGTCCGGAGAAATGGAGGAAGATCATGCATGTTGTGTTGTCGTGGTAAGCGGAAGACTCATCAGAGATCATCCCGATGTCGTACAGCAGATAGTTGCAACCCATGTCCGTGCAACCCAATATGACACCGGGCACGTTGATGAAGCAGCAGTAACTTTTGCTGATGATCAGGGCATGAATGTTAGTGTAGTAGAGAAGTCCCTTGCGGACTGGGATGGCACATGGGTGGCCGATCCTGGTGTAATCATCAACTCCACAGTTGAGTATGCACAGGTCCAGTACGATCAGGGAACCATCAACACGCAACTCACACAGGACGACCTCTTTGATCTGAGCTTCTATGAAGCTCTTGATCAATAATTTTTATGGTGATGAGTTGAATACTGTTAAAAAACGATAAAGCAACGGTCACTGGAATATTTTTCAATTATGCAGAGGAATCATGGTCAGGGGAAGCTTTCAAAGATTAAAGAATAACAGTGTGGAATTATTATCTGTGGTTTCTGCGCTAATCATCTGGCAGGTGACGGCTGTCTATATTGTGCAGAACAAGTTTTTCCTTCCCAGTTTCACCGATGTTGCTCAAGCATTCATTATTACCGTTTCAAGGCAGGGTGTATTCCCTTTCCTCTCTATGAATCTCGAGCTCCCGGTGCTGCTGGTTGACACCCTCTATAGCCTTATGCACTTCTCTATCGGTCTTGTAGCCGCCCTGGCCATAGGTATCCCGGTGGGTATGCTCATGGGATGGTTCAGATCTGTTGAAAGAGTTTTTGACCCATTGATCGAGATAGTACGTCCCATACCTCCTCTTGCATGGATACCCTTTGCTATAATCTGGATAGGACTAAACCCATTTGGAGCAGGCTTTGTGATATTTATTGGATCTCTGTTCCCTATAATAATCAACACATTCACTGGCTTCAAAAGTGTCCCAAGGATATATGTTGAAGCTGCAAAGGTCCTTGGATGCAACACCGACCGTGAACTTATGAGACGTGTCGCCATACCCTCCGCTCTCCCTTCAATAGCAGCGGGTGTCAGGATAGCCATGGGTGTAGGCTGGATGTGTCTGGTCGCGGCCGAGATGTTCGGGGTGAGCAGGAACGGCCTTGGGTTCAAGATATGGCACAACTATTATTTACATCACATGGACTTTGTGCTGGTTTATATGCTAGTCCTGGGATTCCTGGGGCTTTTGATAGACCGGCTCTTAAGGTCATATCTTGAGGACAAGTTCTTTAAATGGCGGACAGGAGTAGTGATGTAAATGGGCAGGGTAAACATAAAGGGTGTGTCCCGGAAGTTCGTAAAAGACGACATAGTACGAACCCTGGCCCTTGATAACGTAAGTCTGGATATTGAAGATAAGGAGTTCGTATGCTTCATAGGCCCTTCCGGGTGCGGGAAGACTACCTTGCTCAGGATAGTTTCCGGGCTTGACTATCCCGATGACGGTGAGGTTTTCGTTGACAATGAGCGTATAAAAGGTCCGGGACCTACAAGAGGCATGGTATTCCAGGAGTATTCCCTTTTCCCCTGGAAGACCGTTATAGATAATGTGATATTCGGTCCCCAGATGAGGGGAGTGCAAAAGAAGGATGCAATTGAAGAAGCACAGAAGTACCTGGAGCTGGTTGGCCTTGAACAGTTCAGGGACAGTTATCCCCATGAGCTCTCAGGAGGCATGAAGCAAAGGGTTGCAATAGCCCGTGCCCTTGCAAATGAACCTGAGGTGCTTCTTATGGATGAGCCCTTCGGTGCCCTTGATGCTCAGACAAGGAACTCATTGCAGCATGAACTACTGGATATCTGGCAAAAAAAGAACATCACTATTCTTTTTGTCACGCATAGTGTGGATGAGGCAGTTTTCCTTGCGGACAAGATCGTTATAATGACTGCACGGCCAGGAAAGATCAAAGAAGTAATAAGAGTAGATATCCCAAGGCTGCGTGACAGGACAAGCATGGAAGTCAATCAATTACGCAACCGTGTGCTGAAGCTACTGGCAGAAGAGCAGAAAAAAATAAGCTGATGTCTCCGGGTTTTAACTTCATTCAGAGCGCACTATGATCTTGGTGCCGGATTCAATCTCTTTTATGTGTACTTTCCCTATCAGTTCAAGTGTCGCATTGGCTCTGGCAAAGCCCAGGGAGCACCCCGGGCGTATCGAGATGGTCCCACCTGAGGTGGCTAATCCATTCACAGTTACAGAATCAAAGAATTTCAGATCATTATATGCTTCAACATTTCCATTGATCTCACATCCCGGTCCAATAACAATGTCATCAGCTTTGACATTTCCCCTGACTGAAGAGTTTTTCCCAAGCTTCAGAGTCCCCTTTACAACGAGGCCTTTCCAGAAAGAGGATGCTGCTCCTGCAATAAAGTTCCCGTCAATAATGACATCATTCTCAAAGTAAGACCTTCTCCTGGCAATATAAGTGTTTGATGCCTTATGATATCTAAGATATGAACTCATCTCATTCACCTGAACTTACTCTATAGTTTCGTTGATTATAAATTGATTGTATCCTATCATCCATTCATGAGTGCGGGTTAAGTGAGTTGAAGTTGACACCTGTTAATCTCTTAAAAATGGCTATGGCTTCTTGTTAATGACAAGTATTATATATAATCGCATATATACAATTGTATATTTCTGGACCTTTATATAATAATTTGGACATCTGGTTAGTTTTAAGGACCGGGGTGCATGGATGGTCAATAGCAGTAATGAATACCAGTCGGAAGGCAATATTGATACGGATTGCTCCATAGGACACGGTCCTCTTTATGTATTGGAAAGCAGGTCCCTACCCGGAGGGCTGGAACAGGCCAGAATATTTTTCGATACCCTGAATTCTTTAATCCTTACAACAGATAGTGAACATCGAATACTTTCCATGAATCGCATGGCAGAGAATTTGCTGGGTTATAGGGATAATGAGCTTGCAGGTAAGAACTGGATAGATACGCTGGTTCATGAAAGTTCCAGGGAACTGTTAAAAGATGCCTTTCTTGAAATTATCTCCGGGAACACTGCTATTTCAGAACCCCTGCATTCCCTGATAATTGGAAAAGATGTCCCTGAGATAGTGATATCCTGGAATGTTACATTCCTGAAAGATGATGATGGCTCTCCTGCAGGTTTTATACTCGCAGGCAACGACATTTCCAGGCAAAAAGCTATCGAACTGAATTGCATACATGAAAATGAAAGGTTGTTGTCCTTCCTTCGTTCTGCCACATACGCAGTGATCTTTTCGGATCACACCGGCAGGATCTCTTTCTGGAATAAGGCTGCAACTGCTCTTTTTGGGTATGACGAAGCTGAGGTTATGGGTGAGCCTCTCACTGTCATTATGCCAAAGCGCTACAAAAAAGCACATGAGGGATGGGATCAGATAATTTCCATCGGTAAATCTCCCGTAATGGGCAGGATCTTTGAAGCTTCAGGCCTCAGGAAGGATGGAAGTGAATTTCCTCTTGAGATTGCCGCCACTACCACAAGGATGAATGGCAAGGTCTTCCATGGTGCTTTCCTTAATGATATATCCAAGCGTAAGATGAAAGAACGTCTGACTACCATTTCCAAGAACAAGTACCGCATGATCTTCCAGAAGTCACCTTTAGGTATCTTTCATTTTGACGAGAAAGGGGTCATTACTCAATGCAATGAGAAATTCGTAAAGATAGTCGGTGCTGCTCATGAAAATGTCATTAGCACAATTATTAATTTCAACATGCTGACATCTTTCAAAGACGAAGCTATGGTGAAATGCATAAAACAAGTGCTTTCAGGAATACCCGCCAGGTATGAAGATGATTTCATATCGCCTTTTTCAGACAAGGTCGTACCTATAAAGGCGGAATTCAGTCCTGTCATTTCTGAAGAAGGCAAGCTCATGGGTGGTGTGTGTGTTGTTGAGGATTTCACGGAGCGCAAGACTGCAGAAAAAGCTCTGAGTAAGTACGCTGAAGACCTTGCAAAAGCAAACACCGAGCTAAAATCCCTTGACCGCATGAAAGATGAGTTCCTTTCCAACCTGCGGCACGAACTTAAGACTCCTCTCATTCCCATACGTGGCTACAGCGAGCTGATGGCTGAAGGTGCCCTTGGTGAGCTTAACGAGCGTCAGAAAGATGCTATGGAAAAGGTGCTTCTAAGCTCTGAGAGACTAAAGAGGCTTATAGACTCTCTTCTTTATGTCAGCATTACGGAAGGTGGCAATGCTGAGTATACATTTGTTCTTCTTCGGGTGGCAGAGATCCTTGAATCTGCAATATGTGACCGTTCACCGGAAATGATAAGTAAGGGCCATAAGATTAAGAAGGATCTTCCTCGTGACCTTCCTCTGATAGAAGGTGACCTCGAATGCCTAACTGATGTATTTGTGAATATAATCGATAATGCGATCAAGTTCACACCTTCGGGAGGGAATATCCGCATTTCCGCAGCTGTCGAAGATAGCAACATACACATCCAGATATCTGATGACGGGATTGGTATCGAAGAGGCAAATATGCCAAAGATATTCACTCGCTTCTACCAGGTGGATGGCTCATCAACACGCAAATATGGAGGCAACGGGCTTGGCCTCTATATATGCAAAAAGATAGTTGAAGCCCACAAAGGCAGTATCCGCCTGGAGAGCATCCGGAATAAAGGCACTACAATTCATGTATATCTTCCAGTGACTCCTATTTCTTCAAGTTCTTCTCTCTCAAGTAACCAAGAGTTATCAAAGACAGGGACGTCGCAGTAATGTCTCTTGTGCTTTTCCCCCATGACCCATTTGCATTCATTCCGGAAATGAGCCACACTTTTGCTTCTTCAAGCTGCCGGGAGTATCCTGCAAGCAGCAAAGCCTGCATGACCAGGTTGCTTGTGGCGATCGGTCCCCATGCTTCTCCTGGGGTACGCCGGGAAAGCAGCCATCCGACACGCTCCTGAATGAATTCCTTCCAGTCGGGGGTGTCATTGTCTCTAATTCTCCCCTGCAATACCAGAGCTTGTAGTATAAGGGCTGTTGTTCCGGGATGTTCCCAGGCTGGTCCATAGTTGTCAACTAGCCACGAGCACCCTCTCTCGTTCGCTATTCCCATATCTGCAAGGGTGATAAGTGCATAGGCTGTGTCGTACACTTCTTCATTCCATGAGTTGCCTTTCTGCTCCGACAGTATCCATGTGCTCACATCTGGGTAAACAATGCCAATAGCTGCAAGAGCTGAAGCTGCCCTGGCAGTATCTCTCAGGGAATGATTCCATGAGCCTCCGGTTTTCAGCCTTATCAGCCTTAGTGCCAGGTCGCTCTTCATATCCCAGAGGTGGCATGCAAGCATGGCGCGTGAAAGTTCCTTCACCTCATGGATGTTCCTGGAAAGGAGCCAGTTAAAGGAGATCTCACTTTTGAAGTACATAACGGCATAGATGCCAGCCAGTTATTTATTGTTTTGCAGGAAATCGTACGTATAAAACAGGAAATAAGGGAGAAATGTGCTCTCCCTAATATTACTGTTTGAAATTTTCCACACTGTCAACAATGCGGTTAAATTCCCTGAACCATTCAAGGTCTGAATCACCTTCAAGATGCACTCTGCCATTATCTTCCATTGTCGCTATTGCCGGATCAATTGGCAGTTCTCCTAATACCGGTACATTGAAATCTGCTGCGGCTCTTTCAACGCCTCCGGTTCCATAGATATCGATTTTCTCATTGCAGTGGGGGCATTTCATACCGCTCATATTCTCGACTATCCCAATGACCGGGACCTTGAGCATACTGGCAAAGGTGAGTGATTTTCTTACGCTGAGCAGGGCCACATCCTGGGGGGTTGTCACAACCACTGCCCCGTCAAGTTTCTCAATCAGCTGGGCAATGCTCAGGGGCTCGTCGCCAGTTCCGGGGGGAAGGTCAATGAAAAGGTAGTCCAGTTTGCCCCATGAGACTTCCTGCAGGAACTGCTTGATGGCTCCCATCTTTGCAGGCCCCCTCCATATTATGGGAGAGTCCCTGTCTTCCACAAGGAGTGCTATTGACATAACGCTCAGGTTTTCGGTAACCTGTATCGGGACTATGCCATTTTCGTCGACAGAGGGTCTCATGTCTTCGATTCCAAACATCTTGGGGATGCTGGGTCCGTGAATATCAGCATCAAGAAGGCCTACCTTGTATCCACGGTCTGCAAGACGTGCAGCAAGGTTAGCGGCAACAGTGCTTTTGCCTACGCCTCCTTTTCCGCTCATGACCATTATCTTCTTTCTGATGGCTCTCATTTGCTTTATAAGCCTGGATTCCTGCGGTTTCTGTAACAAGTCCTGAGGGCTCTGTATTGTTTGTGTCATTTGGTAACCTCTTTGATGATTTATATGACTGGTATCGGATACTAAGTATAAATTATTCTGGAATGCAATATATGAATCGGAAGCAGTGCTACTCTTAGCCGGTGTGTATGTAACTGCCACCTGATATCTCGATCGCCTTTCCGGTTGTCAGTGCCAAAGCTACTTTTTTCCTTGCGCTCTGCAGATCTTCCCAGAACGCCCGCCTTGAAATACCCATCCTGAAAGCTGCCTCTTCCTGCAACACTCCTTCCAGGTCGACCAGCCTTAAAGCTTCCAGTTCTTCAACCGCAAGTGCTACAGTTTCAAGTTCATTCAACGGTACTCCCCTTGGTTTGAAATAAAGCACTTCCGGAGAGCACTCTACTCTTCTTGGGGACTTGGGTCTCCCTCTGCATTTCATCAAGCATATTCATGGATATGCCAATATTTATTACTTGCCGGTTAAGTTCATATATTTCTTCCCAAATGTGCCTATTTTTGGAAAAATCAGATGAAGTAGGCAAATAAGGTTATTACTCCAAGTGCTATGCAGAATTTGGCAAAATCGAATTTCTGGGCTATCTTTATGAACAGATCGATTGTCAGAAGTCCGAAAAGGAATGCAAAGAGCATTGCAAACAGTGCGTTCAGGTCAACTGTCAGCATTCCCATGGCAGCTATGCCTATGTTTGCCGCTAAGACTGCGGGTATGCTCATGAGGAAGCTCAGCTTAATAGCATCTGATGCATTGAAATTTCTTAAAAGTAATGATGAGACTGTAATGCCGGACCTGCTGATGCCTGGAAGTGCGGCAAAACCCTGGGCTATTCCGGTTATCAGTGAATCATTGAATGTAGGTACTTCTTTTTTAACCTCTTTCCCAAGCGCTGTTTTTTGCAGGACACCTGTGAATATCAGTAGTAATCCTATAAATGCGGTTGCTATCTTGGCTGAGAAGTCCGTAAAGCCTGTGGCAAATATCACAAGTGGGAGGCCAACAATTCCGGTCAGTAGTGTTGAGGTTACCAGGAAGCTTATAAGTGCATGATCCTCTCCCTTGCGGGATCCAATATTACGGATATACTGGGGTATATTTTCAAAAATTCCTTTAAGGTCTTTCCTGAAATAGATGGTTGCTGAGAGGAGGGTGCCTGTATGTAGCCATATGGAGATTGGTAAGGCTTCAGCAAGCGTCTTGTCAAAGACATTGATCATTACAAGAGTTGTCATACCCTCGCTGCTTATCGGGAGCCATTCGGCTATACCCTGAACCACCCCGATCACTATTGCCTCATAGAATGTTAACATTCTGCCCATATCTGATTTTTTTGTATATATATTGGGCGGTCTTTGAGATATGATGCACATATGGGTATAATTATATGTCCTTATTCCAAAAAGAATATATATTACGCCTTATAAGGGTTCCAGTATACTGGGATATGGTTAGTAATTAACATCGGACGCTAATCATAATAAGTTGCCAGCAAATGTAATTATAAATAGTTATAGAACTCGCAATCTTTTTATTGTAGGAGGGCAGAATTCTATTTGGGGCTATTTATGTCACAACCATTGAACAGGAGTTCAGGGACTTTTGCGCATGCCGTACAATCGATTCCTGATTACTCTGAAGTGCTTGTGTTGCTTTTGATATTGGCTTTGATGGCGATGTCTTCTGATGATATTGCAGATTTCATTTCACTGGTGCGCGAAGCATTCACTTATCCCGGATTTCCCTGAGTAACTTCTTTGTTATGTAGAAATGTCTCTATAAATATGTATTAATATAAGAGAACAGTTACTCTTAATGGTACACTTTATGGTAGTTGGGGCAGAATCTTTAATGGAATGGGGGTCTCTGGGACTTGGCCTTTTTGAACTGTTCTTTGTTATGGTAGGCTTGGCGATGATCATTTATGGTGGCATTGTCTCTACCATTGAAATTGTTCTCCATGAGGTGCAGAGAACCAACTATACTTATGCGCACATCAGGCACCAGTTCACCGATAAGATATTATTCGGCCTGGAGTTCCTGATTGCCGCAGATGTGATCAGGACTGTTCTGGATCCTTCAATCGAGGAGATTTTGACCCTTGGTGCAATCGTTTTGATAAGGACCATTATGGCTCACTTCCTTAGTAAGGAGATTGAGGAATACTCTTTCGAAGAATAGTTTTTTTATGTTCTTGTGACCTGCCATTCATGTAATGGCTTAACTCCTTCTTTGGAGTATATACAAATTTTGGCCTTCTTTTTGACTCAAAATCCAAAAGAATATATATCCCCAGTTTGTAATCCCCATGCATGCAGGATATCACTGGGCTTGAGCTTTCTCCAAAGAAAGTAGAGTATTTAAAGTTCCTCTTTCAGAAAGGCGGGCTTGTAAGGACTACAGACATCTCTGCTCAGTTGCAGGTGGATCCTTCCACATCTACCAAGACCATCGTGGATCTTGCTGAGACCGGGCTTGTGGAGCATATCCCCTACAGGGGTGTAAGGCTGACCGAAAAGGGCCTGAAATATGCTGAATTCCTTGTCAATCGGCACAATATACTGAGCCTGATGCTCAGTCATTATGGGCTGTCTGCGGAGGAAGCATGTAAAGAGACTTCGAGGTTCGAATCCCTGGTTTCAAAAGCCGCAGTAGATAAGATCTGCACATCTATGGGTCACCCCATGACAAGCGTATGTGGAAAGATACGGCATGTGTCCTGTGGAGTTCCCTGATTTATGCTCATATGTTTGGCATGTGGCCAACATATTTGGTAGTATTGCTAAATGGAGGTATGAAATGAATAAATTAATTATGTTATTGGCAGTTTTCCTATCTTTAGGACTTGTCATCACGAGTGGTTGCGTTGACAGACAGGAAGCATCTGCCTCAACGGACAAGCCTGTTGTTGCTGTGAGCATCCTTCCGCAGGCCGAATTCGTAGAAAAGATCGCCGGAGACCAGGTCAGGGTGCTCGTTATGGTTCCCCAAGGTGCAGACCCTCATACCTATGAGATCACTTCGGGGCAGCTCAGGGACCTGAGTAAGGCTCAGATGTATGTGAAAGTTGGTTCGGGACTGGACTTTGAGAATGTGTGGATGGACAGGCTGATAGCCCAGAACTCGGGCATGCTGATAGTCGACTCATCAAGTGGTATCAAGCTGCGGACAATGGAGGCTCACTCTCATGATGACGAAGATCATGATGAAGAACATGATGCAGAAGATCACGCTGATGAACAAAACCACACGGATGAAGCGGGTTCAAGAGACCCCCATATCTGGACCTCTCCTCAGGAAGCAAAGATAATGGTTAATAATACCTATGCAGGCCTCGTACAAATCGACCCTGATAACAAAGACCTGTATATGCAGAACCGGGATGCCTATCTTGCAGAGCTGGATGCCA
This sequence comes from Methanolobus psychrophilus R15, assembly GCA_000306725.1. GTDB lineage: Archaea > Halobacteriota > Methanosarcinia > Methanosarcinales > Methanosarcinaceae > Methanolobus > Methanolobus psychrophilus. The sequence continues at coordinate 2,150,122 of CP003083.1, forward strand.
CAGACGTCATGATCAGGGAAACCCTTGCCGGGAAAGAGGGTAGCAGTTTCATAGTGTATCATCCTTCATGGGGCTATTTCGCGGACGAGTATGGTCTTGTGGAGGTTTCCGTAGAGATCGAGGGTAAGGAGCCCAGTGCGAAAGATATGCAACACCTGATAGACACGGCGAAAGAAAAGAATATTACTGTAATATTCGTACAACCTGGTTTCAGTGCCACAAGTGCTAAGGCTATAGCTTCTGAAATAAATGCAGAAGTAGTGGCTGTCGATCCCCTTGCAAAAGATTATATAGATAATCTTGCAAAGGTATCCGAAGCGTTTGCAAAAGGACTGGCTTAAATGGTTGAAGTGATCGATCTCAAGGATGTATGGGTAAGTTATGGCAACGTTCCTGTGCTTGAAGCAGTGGATCTTGTAGTTGAGGACAGGGATTTCCTTGCCATAATCGGCCCTAACGGAGGTGGCAAAAGCACCCTCCTCAAAGTTATCCTGGGATTGATCAAACCTGATCGTGGCTCGGTCAAACTTCTGGGGGACGATCCGAAAAGGACCCGCAAATATGCGGGTTATGTGCCCCAGTATATCTCTTCTAACCTCGAGTTCCCCATAAGTGTATGGGAAGTTGTTCTCATGGGCTGCCTGGGCCGTAAAGGTCCCTTCAGGGGATATAACGAAGAGGACAAAAAAGCTGCCTATGAATCCCTTAAAGTAGTCGATATGCTTGATTACAGGGACCGCCAGATCGGTGAACTGTCAGGCGGACAGAAACAGAGGGTCTTCATCGCCCGGTCGCTTGTTACACATCCCAAATTGCT